>NZ_JAMQKA010000033.1:0-66041 GCF_031569985.1 Aliifodinibius sp. S!AR15-10
AGGCCGATATTTCGGCCTAAAACGAAAAATGCAAGGTGCATTTATGGATTATTTTGCCGGTTTTTACCTATTTGTACCCGCAAAATTAAACACGACCCAAATCGGCAGGTAATTCAAAGGCCTCTTTCGAATGGTTCGGTCAGAAATTCCGAGTATTTTGGCAGCCTCTTTTTGGTTTCCCTGAGTGTGTTCGAGTGCCTTTTTTATCAGCTGCAGTTCCATATCCTCAATCGACATCAGGGGCAGGTCGGAAAGTACTTCCCCGCTTACTTCAATGTCTACTTTGGCGAATAGGTTTTTCACCACGTGGTTCATGGTGATGACCGAACTGTCCTGGGAAAGGATCACGCCCCGGTGAATTTTATTCTCCAGCTCGCGTACATTTCCGTGCCAGTCTTTCCCCATCAGGTGGTCCATCAGTTCATCCGACACTTCTTTGTCTTCCAGATCGTACTTGTCTGTATAGTGGTTCACAAAATGCTGAACCAGCAGCGGGATATCGCCCTTTCGATTTCTCAGAGCCGGGATAGAGATCGGGAAAACATTGAGCCGGTAGTAAAGATCCTCCCTGAACTGGTCGTCTGCAATAGCCTGGGCAATATTACGGTTCGAGGTAGCAATGATTCTGACGTCACATTGAACCGGTTTTTGGCTACCCACCCGGTAAAATTCTTTTTCCTGCAGTACGCGCAGGAGTTTGGCCTGTACTGTTATATCAATCTCTGTTATTTCGTCCAGCAAAAGCGTGCCGCCATCAGCCTCGTGGAAAGCCCCTTCGCGGTCGGATATCGCTCCGGTAAAGGCACCCTTCACGTGACCAAAAAGCGTACTTTCAACTAATTCTTTCGGGAGATTTGCACAGTTTATTTTTATATACGGCTTGTCAGAACGGGCACTTTTGTCATGGATGAGGTGGGCGAATACTTCTTTCCCGGTCCCGCTTTCCCCCTGGATCATCACCGGGGCGTCGTTCTGTGCAATACTGGGCAGGATATTCAACAATTTTTTTATTTGAGGGTCATCCCCGATAAACTTGATTTTGCCGGATGACGAAGAGGTTTCTGAATTGGCTTCGTCCTTCCCTTTTTTAGGAGTGGTGCGGTCAATCCTGTTGTTTTGAAATACGTTCAATTCAAAATCAGAATCAAAATAACGATCTACCCGAAACAGGATCTCCTTGGCCTTAAACGGCTTGGTGATGTAGTCGAACGCCCCCTTTTGAAGTGCACGGACGGCATGTGCTACATTCCCAAAGCCGGTCATCATTATAACACCAGTACCCGGGTGGTTCTTCTGGACGTGCGAGAGGACATCATCACCCGTCATTTCATTCATTTTTACATCAGTGACTACTAAATCTACCGGATTCTCTTCCATGTGTGATGTTGCCTGCACCGGTGAATCAAATGCCGCAACATCATAATCATTCATAGAAAGGTTTTCCTGGAGGAAATCCAGCAGTAATTCGTCATCGTCTACTACAAGAACTTTACCCTTCATCTACTACACTTCTCCGTTTAAATGAGCTCCAAGAATTGAGTTGTTCTACCCCGGGCAGATATTAAATAATTTTAATAGTAATTAAAAATATAAACTTATTTCGGGGGAATATTATAGGAAGGAGTAAAAACGATTTAATTATGGATTCAATTTATTCTTCAGTACTTAGTTGGTTGTTAATACGTAGCAATTTTCCCGTTAACGAGAGGTTGGAGTGCGGGATAGGTAACAGCCATTTGAGAGGCCTTTACGATCCGAGAATATCGTCGGCAATTTTCCCCCACACATCGGGATCGTTGAGCTTTTGGCCGATCTCGGTTTGTTGAGCAGCTTCGGCTGATACTTTTTTAGCCTCTTTGTACTCGTTTATCTTAGCTTTCATATCCTTCAGTCGCTCAGAAGAACCATGGTTCAGTTTCTCCAGCTCGAGCTTGGCAAAGAGCTTCTCGTTGTTAGAGTTGTAATTTTCAATTGACACCTTGTCGACAACCTTGCCGTCAGACTTGCCTTGAGCTGAATCAGAAGCTTCCTGCCCGCCTTTGGCAGCGTTTGTCTCGTTGATCTCGCCGTTTATGTGACTTGATAGTTTATTGATATTCATATCTATGTCCTGTTATTCTCCTTAAAAGTACGAAATGTCGGGTTTGTTTAAAATTTGGTATCCGTCTTCTGCTTTCCGCCGTTTCGTTGCGTCTGCTACTTTGTCTCGATATTGGTCGAGCGTCTCCTCGAGACCTTCCCGGATACGTTCGCTTAAATGATCAAATTCGTCAAACAGTAATTGCAGTTTCTTCTTTTCGCCGGCTGATAATGAACTTTCATCGCCATCTATCAATTTTTCCATCTTGTTAATATGATGTTGCCGCAGGTTAAACGTGTTGTTCAGGATTTCAGTCGAAGGTTTATCTTTTTCAAGTTCTGTTATAATTTTTTTACTGAGCCTGATCATCTGCTGTAGCTGCTGCTCCAGAAGGCTCATCCGGCTTGGAGATTGGTCCATATCCTACAGTCCCAGTTGTGTTTGAATCCGGGTGACCTGGTTATACTGAAACTGTCCCTTTTGCTGAATCTGTTCCAGCTCTGCAAATATGGTCCGCTGCCGTTCCTCGTATTTTTGGAGATATTCATTCTCCGATTCAATGCGGTTTTCCAAAAATTCAATGTTCTGATCGATCCCATCCTCAAGCGTGGAAATGATGCCGTTGGATTTGGTATACGCTTCGGCCTGCGTTTTCATGCTCGATACAACCGAAGTATCGTCCGTAAATAGCTTGCTGACTTCATCCGGCCGCTCCGTCAACATCTCCTCCAAAAGATCGGAATCTTCAATGACCATCTCACCGTCATTTTCAAAGCTAATGCCGATTTCAGTTAGGTTTTGCAATTCCCCATCTGCAGCCCCGCTCATATCTTTCAAAGCCGTCTGTCGCAGATCAGTAGAGAGGCCGCGAACGGATCGCATCTCCCGGAGTATGCCCCGGTTTCCACTTTCATCGATAAACGTTTTGCTGCGTATCTTGCTGTTTAATTTGTTAAAGGCATTCATAAATCCTTCCACATTTTCTTTGGCTTTTTCCAGGTCCTTTTCAATCGTAATCTGTTCCTGGTTGCCGGTGTCATCAAGAAGGGTGAAGGTCATGCCTGATATCGCATCATCCACCGTGTTTTGACCGCGCGTAAAGGTGACCCCGTCAATCTTAAACTTGGCATCAAGGTCTGCGACGGCCGTGTCGTGCGTCATATTACCGGTCACTTCTGCCAATGCGCCGCTGGCATTGCTAAACTGGATTCGTTCATCATAGCCTGTTTCCTGGCTTTTTATTGAAAACTGTACATTCCCGTCATTATCAGTCTGGAATACACTGGCTTCAGCTTCCTCACCCAGCAGATCGTTAATCTTGTCACTGAATGACTGTAGGATCTCTTCATTCGTCTTGTCCACTGTATTTCCACCACTGTCGGTTTTTGTGGAACTGACTGTGATTGTCTCTGTTTTATCGCCAATCGTTATATCCACCGATCCATCTCCAAATCCAGCAATATCACTGGCTGTCCCGTCGATCACCCCGGTCAGCATCGTATCGTTGTCGGCCAGCCGTTGCACGGTAATATCATAACTGGAGGGGTTGTCTAGCCCTGATGTAGAATCCACTTGTACAACCGAGTCGTCCGAGGTACTGGCCTTTAGCGGGGTTAATGCATTATTGCCGGGATCCTGGATCTCCTCAATTTTGCTCTCAAACTCGGAAATTACAGAGCTTATCTCTCCCAGTGCAGACTGCTGGTCATTTTTGCTTCTTTTTTGGCTTTGGAGCTCATACTTTTGCTGGCTCTCCAGCTGTACGAGCTGTTGGATATATCCTTCATACTTGCCAGACTGCATTATGAGATTACTAATAGAGTTCATGGTTCGCTCGGTTTATCTGGGTTTTATTTATGCCTTGTCAATGGTGAGTCCATCCCTGTTCTCTCCGTTTGCGACCTCTTCCCATGCATCACGCAGGGGTTCCAGGATCTCCCTGATTTCTTCATACTCCTCCTTGCGAGAAAGGTCCTGGCAGTACTTGTATAGCTCAAACAGCTGGTCAGACGGTTCATACTCGAAGTTCAGACTCTCTATCAGCGTGGAGAGGACATCTCTCAGCTTTTCTCCGTTTTTCCTGTAAGAAGCCTGAATTGCCAAATCGTACAGCTTAACCACTATCTGTAAAGGAGACGCATTCAGGACTGCTTGCCTTTGATAAACTTGTTGTGGATTCTGCATAATTTTGTCTATTGATGTCGGTTTTTGGCTGTAGTTATAAGCCTTATCGGCAACTTTTGTAGAAAGTTAAGTGCCATGAGAGAACTCTAATCTTTTATAGGATTCTCTAAAATTCCGGGTGTTGGCACAGTGTTCCCACCGGTGAATAATGCAATTAGCATGCCACCAATGTCGCCTCAATCCTTTGGCCCGATCGGTGCTCTCCCGACTCATGCTACAGTATCAGGAAATATAGCTGAGCGCTACCGAAGTCCTTTATGAATAGAATAGCTCGTATTCACAGTGATATCCGTGATTTGTTAACAGTTTCAGTATTAAAAGCGGAAAACTTTGGTGTCGCAAAGGAAATATTTGGAGTTGCAGGCTCTTCTTTTTTCGCGGAAAAGGTAAAAATCCAGGGCTGATATAAAGATTTATAGGAGTTAGGGGCTGACAGGTGATTTTTGAGAGGATGCAGAGGACGCATGGCATTTTTTTTGCAGAATCTATAGCTGTGGTTGCACAAAGCTGTGGCCGCATCAAACGGAAAAATAACCAGACCGGCACATTTTGAAATCAAAAATCACACACGCACAGCAGCTTTTAGACCGACAGGCATCCGACAAGGCGATCCAGCTGCTCAGGCCTCTTATGGCAAAGAAGGGAGCGCCCTGGGCTATTTTTCACCTGATGGGTATCGCCCTGTTGCAAAAAGGGGAGCACGAGGCATCCGTGAAATGTCTACAAAAGGCCCTGGACAGGGGCGGTGACGAGTCGGAGACCTATCACCTGTTGTCAGTTAATTATTACAATCTGGGCCGTTTTGAGGAGGCAGAGGAATTTGCTAAGGAGGCCCTGGATCGCCGAGATGATTTCTTGAAAGCGTGGGTGAATTTGGGGTCGCTTTATCGGGCCCAGGCGCGGTTGGAGGAGGCGCTGAAATGCTATCAGAAAGCCAATCAGCTTGATCCCCAAAATGCAGGCATCGCCTTCCGTATCGGCGCGATATACCGAGACCAGGGCGGGCTGGACAAAGCGCTCGAGCTGTTTGACATCACCCTCCGGATCGAGCCGGACTACCTGGGGGCACTGCTGGAAAAAGCGGATATTCACAAAAAAAGACAGGATTACGAAGATGCGGAAGCTTGCCTCGATACCGCACTTGAGCGGCACGGCGACTGCCTGGCCATCAGATTTAACCGTGCAGAAGTACTAAAAGACCAGGGCAAGTATGAAGAAGCGGTCGAGATCTTTGAAGAATTGCTCGAAAAGTACCCAGAACAGGGGGGCGTTCGTATAAATTACGCCCTTTGCCTGCAGGAGTTGGGACAGTTTGAGGAGGCAGAAGAAAACTACCTGGAAGTGGTGGAGCAGGGCGGGGATGCCGCCAACGCTTTTTCCAATTACCTGATGGGGATACATTACAATCCCAATCGGACCAAGGAGGAGATTTTTGAAGCACACCTGGAATGGAACGACAAATTCTTGCGGGATGTGGAGGCGGTCCGGCCACGGCCCGAAAACAAGAGTAAAGATAAGCGCCTGAGAATCGGTTTTGTCTCCGGCGGTTTTCGGAAGCACCCGGTAGGCTGGATGATTACCAAGGCACTCGAAAATCTCCCGGACGAGGAGTGCGAAATATATTGTTACACTACGAATACCAGACATGACCCCATCACCAAGCGAATCCACGATGCAAGTGACAGCTGGGCTTCGGTTGTAGGTTACAGTAACGAGGTCATTGCCGGTATGATCCGTGAGGACGAGATAGATATACTGGTCGACCTTTCGGGGCACGCTGCCGACGGTTGCCTTGGTACCATTAACCGGGAGCCGGCGCCGATCATTGTAAAATGGGTGGGCGGCCTGTTTAATACCACAGGTCTGGATGCGGTGGACTTTCTCATAAGTGACTGGTATGAGACGCCGGAGGGAGAGGAAGAGTTTTATACCGAGAAGCTGGTGAGACTTCCGGATGATTACATCTGTTTTTTACCGCCGGATTATGCGCCGGATCGGCAGCCGTTGCCCGCCAAAGATAACGGGTATATCACCTTTGGTTGTTTCAATAATCCCTGCAAGGTCAACGACCAGCTTTTGGAGCGATGGGCGGCCATCATGCAACAGGTGTCGAAAAGCAGGCTTCTTCTGAAGAGTAAACAGTATGAAACACGTTCATTTACCAACCGGATTGTTGCTACGATGGAATCGTTCGGGATTGAGCGGGAGCGAATAATATTCAAAGGTCATTCTATCCACCAAGATCACCTGGATTGTTATAATGATATTGACATCGCCCTTGATCCCTGGCCGTATTCTGGTGGACTCACTACCTGCGAAGCGCTTTGGATGGGTGTCCCGGTTGTGACGCTGCCCGGACCAACCTTTGCCGGAAAACACTCGGTTACGCACCTGAATAATGCCGGGCTGCCGGGGTTCGTGGCAGATAACTGGGAAGAATATATCGAAATGGCGGTCACCCTTGCTTCTGACGTCGAGAAGCTTACAGAAATAAGAAGCAGCCTGCGGGAGCAGGTGGCGCAATCCCCTATCTGCGACGGCCGACGTTTTGCCGCCCACCTTTCCGTGGCCTTTCGGAAAATGTGGGAACAGCGGGTCGATGGATATGAAAAGAAGTTGGAGAATTGGCAGGATCACATTGAAGTGGATCCGCTTTCGGATCAGGAGGTCGATGCGATCGTGGGATCTGTCTCCAAGCCGGAGACGCAGGAGGAAAATGAGATTGGTGAAAAAATATTGATGAATGGTGCGTGCCAAAAGCAAACGGTGAAATCTGCAAAGGAAAAGTCCAAACCATATAAAATAGAGACTAAAGAAGGAGTTACCGTTGTCGCCCCGTCAGATTTGGAGCAGTTGACAACATTTGTATTGCTGGAGCAGGAGCAGTGGTTTGAAGAGGAACTTGCGTTTGCTACGGCCTACCTAAAGTCGGGGATGAAAGCTGTTGATATTGGGGCGGGAGTTGGCTCGTATGCACTACCGATGGCTAAAAAGGTAGGTCATGAAGGACAGGTTTTTGCTTTTGAGCCCACCTCCGATACGAGAAAATTTCTTGAGTGGGGGAAGCTTGAGAATGGATTTGATCAGCTGGAAGTGATGAGCCAGGCACTTTCGGATGAAATTGCCCCGGCAACCTTTGCTGCGGGAGAGCCACCAGAGCAGAATAAGCTCGACGCGGATGGAAGTGAAGAAGTGAGTAAAACAACGCTGGATGCCTGGTGGCAGTTTACCGGACAACCCAAAATTGATTTTATCAAGCTGGATGTCGCTGGGGATGAAGCAAAAGTAATTCTCGGCGGCAACAAGTTTTTGCAGGAAAACTCCCCGGTGATCCTGTTTGCAATTGCAAACCAAGGTGAACAGGACCGGGAAATTAAGGAGCTGCTCAAAGAACTTGGTTACCGGCTGTTCGAATATATCCCAGGTCCACAGCTGCTAACTGAGCACAATTCCGACCAGCCACTAGATTCGTATGCGATGAGTCTGGTGGCGTGTAAAGAGGAGACTCAGCAGGCGTTGCAAAAGTCCGGCTGGATTTATGACGAGACTCTTGAACCGGGTGAGCCGGGGCAGGATTGCTGGCAAGAAACGCTCAATGCCCTGCCATGGACGAATTCTTTGATGGAGCAGTGGAATGAGCAGATGCATGCGCCGGAAAACAGGGAGTACCGAGAGGCATTAAATTGCATTTGTGCTGCGGAAAGGGCCGATTCGTTAAGTCGCCTGAAAAAAGGTGCCCTACTGGTAAAGGGCGTTCAGATTTTGATTCAGCTGTATAATGATGGAAACACGGGCTTGCCCGTGGCGCTAACGCTTGTCCGTGGGTTGAAAGCGCTGGGTAAGCGGGAACAGGCGGTAGAAATTTTGAAAACGGTGCTGGAGATGAGCGGTATCGGTAAGCAGAAGATAAATGTAGATCGCCCGTTTCTTTTACCACTAAAGTCTCAGGATAATTCCCCGATCCAAACAGATATTCAAAAATGGCTGATGGTCCGCGTGGTGGAAGCGTGGATTATACTCAAGGACCTGTCCACTTATTTCAGCGGTAGCCAAGAGCTGAACTTCCTGGAGATGTTGGATGGCAATCCAGAAGTGGGGAAAGAAATTATAAAACGAAATGCGCTTGTCCGAAAGGCCAATGGGGAGGAGGCTGAACCGATTCCAAATATCGATTATAACGAGTGGTTTTGGGCAGAAGGGAAAAGTTCGACAAAAGATATCATGGTTAATGGAAAGCAACCGGCTGCGGGAAGTAAAAATGCTACAGCGCTCAGGCATCTTCACTTGGCCGTACCCGGGAAGAAAGGCGGAGCCCACGGCATTCATGAAATTCGGGCACAAAAGCTGGCCAAGGAGCTTGAACGACAGGGCGTGAGTACCAGCATTGTATCATCTTCGAGCCCGGATTTTTTTAACAAGGTTGTGGAAGCAGCCGAAGAGCAGGGTCATGCATTCTATACCGGCGTCTTTGGGTACGACCTGCAGCTGCACTCTCACCACGGCATCAGCGGCAATTTGTTTGACCTGCTGGATCTCCCGGTGTTTGCATTCCTGGGGGATCACCCCTACACCGAATTTATGTGGCACCGGATGGAGCAGTGTGCGGAGAATACCGTGTTTTTGACTCCGCTCGATTCTCTGGCGGCTGAAGTGAGAAATATTTATCCCGGCAAAGCGGTCAAACCCATGGGTAATCTTTTTTCTCTTTCGGCGGATAATATTAGAAATTATTCTACGGCGCCGTTGGCAGAGCGTTCCATCGATATCTTGGTTCCATTGGGATTGCACAAATTTTTTCTGGATCAGCAACCGCTCAAAGAACAGCTCAAGAAATTGGGTGCATCCCAGAAAAAAATCGGGTACCGGGTGTATCAAAAGGCTATAAATAATTACGAGCAATCCCTTTTTGAGACGTTCCGAGAGGTCACCGACATCAAGCTCGGAAGGGCGTATAAGTTTGGTAGCCCCAAATCCGATGAGGACCGGCGCTGGCTCAAAGTGCTCAGCCTGGTGGATTGGCAGATACGGAAAGATCGACGCCTGGAGATGATGAAGCACCTCTCAGAGATTCCAGATAAATACAAAGTCACCATTCCAGCTCATCCCGAGGTTGCAAAGTTTATTCCTGAACTGCAGGGGAAACAGAATATAAATTGGATCGACCAGGTTAGCAGAACCAAGCTGGACGACCTCTACCAGGATGCTAAAATAGTGCTAAACTGCAACCCCACATTTCCCGATAAAGTCCATGCCCGCGTGCAAAATGGAATGCTTAACGGCTGTTTTGTGGTGTCTGACTATAACCCGGAACTGGACCGGATTTTTGGCGAGGAAGGCACAATCGGGTTAACCGGTGAACAGGGCAAAAAGGTGGAGGAGTACCTGTCGGCTGGCTGGGACTGTTTGGAGGAAAAAGCTGTTAAGGGGCGACAAATCATAGAATCTGAATTCACCCTTGAGAAGCACGCCGAACGCCTAATTGAAATTATAACTGAACAAATCAGCCAGTAGTTATGAAGGGAATTATTCTAGCGGGGGGGAGCGGTACGCGCCTCTATCCGCTGACTCAGGCCGTATCGAAACAACTGATGCCGGTGTATGACAAGCCGATGATCTATTATCCGCTTTCTGTGCTAATGCTGGCAGGCATCCGTGAAATTTTGGTGATTACAACTCCACAGGATCGGCAAAGTTTTAAGAACCTGCTGGGTGATGGAGTGGACTGGGGCCTTGACCTGCAATACGCAGTGCAGCCAGAACCGAAAGGATTGGCCCAGGCCTTCACTATTGGTGAGGATTTTGTCGGAGATGACGATGTCTGCCTGATTTTGGGAGATAACATTTTTTATGGACAGGGATTCCAGCCAAAGCTGCAGAAAACGGTGCAGAATCTAAATGGTGCCACGGTTTTTGGATACTGGGTAGGCGATCCCGAACGGTTTGGTGTTGTGGAATTTGATGAATACCACAAGGTCAAATCTATCGAGGAGAAGCCGGACCAGCCCAAAAGCAATTATGCCGTTACCGGGCTCTATTTCTATGACAACCGCGTGATGGATGTGGCAAAGACACTGGAGCCGTCGGATCGCGGGGAGTTGGAAATCACCGATATCAACAAGCAGTACCTGCAGTGGGGCGACCTGGATGTGGAGTTGCTGGGGCGCGGTTTTGCCTGGCTCGACACCGGTACCCACAAAGCGATGAGCGAGGCCTCGCAATTTGTGGAGACAATCGAACGCCGGCAGGGATTGAAAATCGCATGTCCCGAAGAGATCGCCTGGCGAAAAGGCTGGATTGGCACGGAAGACCTCCTGCGAGTGGCGATGAAGCTGAACAAAAGCGGTTACGGCCGGTACTTGGAACGCCTGGTGCAAAAGGAGGAGAAAGCCCATGTCTGAAGTAGAGTTGATCGATCTGCCCAAGCTGGAAGATCCGCGGGGCAACCTTACATTTTTTTGAGGATGAGAGCCAGATCCCGTTCGAAATCGAGCGGGTATTCTGGACCTATGACGTTCCCGGCGGACAGCTTCGCGGGGGACATGCCTATTACGAGCAGCAGGAATTTATCGTGGCACTCAGCGGCAGTTTTGATGTAGTGGTCACCAAGCCCGATGGCCGGGAAGTGACTCACAGCCTGAACCGATCGTATTACGGGCTGTACCTGCCGCCCAAAAAGTGGCGTCGCCTCGACAATTTTTCGACAAATGCTCTCTCGCTGCACGCTTCTAACATGACGTTTACGGAAGAGGATTACATCAGGGATTTCGAGGAGTACAGGAGGTTGCATGAGGGCTAGCACGGTCTATGACAGTTCACTTATTCAACTGCCCAAAACCTATAATCAGAAGGGCAATATCACGGCCATAAATAACCTGGAGGGGATCATCCCTTTCACCATCGACCGGGTGTATTACCTGTATGACATTCCCGGTGGTGAAGGTCGCGGTGGACACGCCCATAAGTCACTGAAACAGCTCATCATTGCCGCCAGTGGCAGTTTTGCTCTTACGCTGGCCGACGGAACGACAAAGCAGACGTTTAACCTGTCGAAACCCTATTTCGGGCTCTACATGCCGGCCGGTTTGTGGCGGGAACTGCACAATTTTTCTTCCAGTGCCATCTGTCTGGTACTGGCCTCCGAGAAGTATGATGAAGATGATTACATCCGTAGCGAACAAGAATTTAATCGATACAAGCAAAACCATGATTCATCCGCAATCAGACGTTCAGGCTGAAGATATTGGTCAGAATACCAAGGTCTGGCAGTTCACGGTTATCCTGGAAGGAGCCCGTATAGGAAAAGACTGCAATATCAATTGCCATGTCTTTATCGAAAACGATGTAAGGCTCGGCAACCGTGTAACTGTGAAAAGCGGCGTACAGCTTTGGGATGGACTCCGCATTGCAGACGATGTTTTTATCGGCCCCAATGTGACGTTTACCAACGACAAGCACCCGCGGTCCAGGCAGTACCCGGACCGTTTCCAGGAAACGAGGATTCAACAGAACGCTTCAATCGGGGCGGGAGCTGTGGTACTTGGTGGAGTTAAGGTCGGGGCGTATGCACTGGTTGGAGCGGGGGCACTTGTTACGAAAGATGTGCCGGATCGAGCTTTGGTGACCGGTCACCCTGCCGAGGTAAAGGGCTGGGTCAATGAGGATGGCTCTCCAATGCAGCAAAGTGACGGGACCTGGATCGACAATAAAAATAGGAAATGGATTGTAAAAGAAAACGAGCTGGTGCAGTTATGAGCGTTCCGTTCCTGGATTTGAAAAAGAGTAACAGCCGGTATGAGGATGAGATCCGTGCCTCCATCGGTCGGGTAATCGATTCGGGCTGGTACCTGTTGGGTGATGAGGTAGAGCGCTTCGAATGGGAGTTTTCAGAATATATCGGCATCGATTACACCATCGGTGTGGCCAGCGGACTGGACGCACTGACAATCATTTTGAAAGCCTACCGGACACTCGGACAGTTGCAGGAGGGTGATGAAGTGATCGTCCCTGCCAACACATTTATCGCTTCCATCCTGGCGATTACCAATAATGACCTGAGGCCGGTGCTGGTGGAGCCCGATGAAGATACGTTCAATATCGATCCCGACCTGATCGAGGAAAAAATTACGAATCGAACCCGTGCAATCATGCTGGTTCACCTCTACGGGCAAAATGCATATAATGAAAAAATTGGCAAGTTGTGTCAGCAGTATGACCTGAAATTGATTGAGGATGCGGCGCAGGCGCACGGGGCCTGTTACAAGGATCAGCGTATCGGTTCTATTGGCGACGCTGCGGGATTCAGTTTCTATCCTGGGAAAAATTTGGGAGCCATGGGCGATGCCGGGGCGATCTGCACAAACGACCAGGAGCTGGCCGAATGTTGTCGCTCGCTGGGCAACTACGGTGGCACATCCAAATATCGTTACAAGTACAAAGGGTTCAACAGCCGGATGGATGAGATCCAGGCGGCGGTGCTGCGCGTAAAGCTCAAAGGTCTGGATACAGCGAACCAGCGCCGCCGGGAAGTAGCCGATTTCTATATCCGGAATATTTCAAATCCAAAAGTGAAGTTGCCGGTCCTCAAAGCAGATAACTCGATCCGCAATGACAGTTCACATGTGTGGCACTTGTTCGTAGTGCGCGTTCAGAACCGGGATCGATTTATTGACTACCTGGAGGAAAACGAGATTGCCGCTTCCACCCATTATCCTGTAGCCCCCAACCAACAGGAAGGATACCCCGAGCTCAGTGATCTGAATCTACCCGTGACTGAAAAGCTCCATCGCCAGGTTGTGAGTTTGCCGATGAGTCCTGTGCTGGAAGAAAAGAGTATGCAGAAAGTCCATAAAGTGATCGCCAATTACGCCTAACCCAACAATTTGTTTCTATGACACCATCAATGACCATACAAAAAAAAGAGGATGTCGACCTGTTCCAGCTGAAAATCCAGCGGCAACAAGAGCGGTATGCGGCCACGGCAGCACGGTTAAAGAACAAGGCAACCATAAACGTGGCCTTCCTGGTGATACACAGTTCCATCTGGAAGTACCACCGAGTGTATAAGCTGATGGAGGCCGATCCGCGTTTCCACCCCACCGTTGTGGTTTGTCCCTATCTGAAAGATGGAAAAGCACATATGTCTGAGGAGATGGACAAAACGCTCCGGTTTATGCAGCATAGCGGGTACAATGTCCTTAAAACATATGATGAGGAGAACGACAGCTGGATCGATATTAAATCGGAACTGCAGCCTGATATCGTCTTCTTTTCAGTGCCGTACGATTATACCCGGGATGAGTACAGGCTGGCCAATTTCAGGTACGCGCTAACCTGCTATGTCCCCTATTTTTTTACGACTAACGGAAAGAAAGGCAGCAACTACGACGGGCCGTTCCACAACCTGGTTTGGCGTTCTTTTTACGAGACGGAGATCCATAAAAAATATGCCGAAGAATATGCGCGTAACCGGGGTGAAAATGTGGTTGTCAGCGGCTACCCGCGGTTGGATGATTTCCTGTTTGCAGATCAACAGATGGTTTCTGATCCCTGGAATAGCTCCAGTGATGAGCTGAAACGAATCATCTGGGCCCCGCACCATACTATCGATGGGCAGGGACAGGGATTGAACTATTCGACCTTCAAGACCTATCACGAGCTTTTTAAGGAAATTGCCACCGCGTACAGCGATAAAATCCAGATCGCCTTTAAACCGCACCCGTTGCTCAAACAGAAGCTGTACAAGGATGAAGACTGGGGCAAAAAAAGGACGGACCAGTACTACAGGTTTTGGGATAACCTGCAGAACGGTTTGTTGGCAGAGGCGGATTATACCGACCTGTTCCTGACCTCAGATGTGTTGATCCATGACTGCTCCTCGTTTATGGCCGAATATTTAGCGACCGGGAAGCCCTCTCTTTACCTGCTGCACGATCTGGGCGTTCGTGAGCGATTGCATCAATTTGGGAAAATGGCCCTGCACAGGCATTACCAGGCCCAGCGGGGAGATGAAATCCTGAAATTTATTGAACACCAGGCGCTGCAGCAGAAAGACCCCATGCAGGAAGTGAGGACTAGGTTCGTGAACTCCCGTTTGATGCCACCCAACGAAAAAACAGCAGCAGAGAACATAGTGAATTACGTTAAAAATGAAATTAGCCATTAAACCGAAAAAGTATGCGCAAGGTAGAAGATATAATTGACATGGCTTCCTCTGGTGATTCAGGATATGAGCAGTTCAATCGCCTGATGCGAAAGTATGAGCTGGACAAGAAAGTTTATGTAGCCTATGACCACATCATAAAGATGCCGATTACGCGACATGAGCTCCAAAAGGATGGATACGCCCAGTTGGCAATTTGCCTGTGCCTGCAGGCAGTAAAACACAACGACGTTCGATTTTACAATACAGCACTGAAAATTGGCGATACCATCGATATGGGGATGCCTGAAATCAACTTTGCAAAGCGGTATGAATAAGCAACTGCAAGATGTTTTGCTGCTGGCGACATCCCATAATGTGACCAAGGCGTATGTGGCAAAGCTCCACCAGGCAGGGCTGCGTCCCGCAAACATCCTCCTGCTCAGCTGGGAGCAGGATACGCGTCGGGAAGAAGTACGCTTTGATACAGAACCCTTGTTCGAGTTATGGGACGATATTAGGCTTTCATTATTAGAGGCTGAAGTGTATTCAACCGATTTAACCCGCCCTGCCCGGGAAGTTTTGAACGAGATTGGCTGGAGTTACAAAGAAAAGACGATTACAGATATAAACGACCCGTCATTAGTGAATTATTTGTGCAAAGATCTGTCAGAAAAGCATATCATTTTTTGCGGTGGGGGAATCCTGAGAAAGCCGATGCTGAACTGCGGTAAGCAGTTTATCCACATTCACCCTGGAGTAATACCGGATATGCGCGGCGCTGACTGCCTGCTGTGGAGTGCACTGGTTAAAAATGAGATCGGGATGAGTGCATTTTTTATGAATGAAGGTATCGATACAGGGAATATAATAACGACTCGTACCTTCGATATACCCGGTTTTGACAGTGATATCACCTCCTTTCCTCCTTCCGTGATCAAGGAAGTCCTGGTCAACCATGTGGATCCTCATTACAGGGCGGAAATGTTGGCACCACTTTTCAAAAATGCGCAGGATCCAAGTAACTGGGGGACGGTGCCTCAGCAGAACGATGAGGGCAAGACCTACTATTTTATGCACGATGCCCTGCTGCCGCAGGCACTTGAAAAGTTTTTTAAACCGCAAAAGCGAAAGGTGGGCTGAAATGCAGGTTTTTATCTTTGGGGCGGCGCGAACTAATAGCAAGTTGGCTACAGGGGGACAGCAGCTGGTGCTGGAAAAGCTGATCAGGGGGCAGCGGGTGCTGGACTGGACGATCAACGCCATCAACCAGGCAGGCATTACCAGCGAGCAGATCTCATTTATCGGTGGCTACAAGATTGACAAAATTATTAGCAAATATCCCGGTCTTCACTACATCGTGAATCCGCGTTGGGCTGAAACGCATGTCGTGGGATCGCTCCGCTGTGCCCTGGATTCGTGGAAAGGGGGCGACCTGCTGCTAACCTACGCCGACACTGTTTTTCGTCATACTGTATTCGATACGTTATTACAGTATAACAGCCCTGTAACGATCGGCATCGACCGGGCGTGGAGAGAGCGACTGGAACAGGAATATCTGCAGGCTGAAGCGGAGAAGGTATTGCTTGAGAATGGAAGAGTAAAAGCATTGGGGCGCCACGAAATTCCACCCGTCCAGGCCGATGCACAATTTTCCGGTCTGGTACTGCTGAAAAAAAACGTGGTCCGAAAGATCTGTGACTTGTTGGTGGATAAAAGAGATGCGGAATCACCTGTCTCAGATCAGGGAAGTTTGACCGAACTCCTTCAAATCATACGCAGGGATTGGGAAATCCCGATCATTACCCATGACCATAGCGGGAGTTGGGCAGAACTCGACACGCAAGCTGACCTGGCGCAATTTGTCTTCGGTACCAAAGCGGAAACCTTGGATCGGATTCAGCCCCTGGTCACAAAAGCTGAAATCTGCGAGCAGGTTCACTTCCCACTGAAGCATTGGGAGCAAGATCATTCGTCGGTGTTAAATCGGATTCAAGCTCATTTTCCCAAAGAGGAGCTTATCATCCGTAGTAGCTCGCTTGAGGAGGATTCCTGGGAGTCCTCGCAGGCGGGGGCATTCCTGAGCGTGGCGGGTATTGAGTCGGAAGATAACATTGCACTGGAAGAGGGGATCGATCAAGTGATAACGGGGTTCAGGCAAAATGGTTCGGGCTGCTATGATCCCAATAACCAAGTGTTGGTTCAGCCGTTTATCAGTGACGTAGCGATGAGTGGAGTCGCCTTTTCAAAACACCTGGAAAACGGTACCCCGTATTACCTGGTAAATTATGATGATGTTTCCCGGCGGACCGATACGGTAACCTCCGGGACTTCCCCGAATTCGAAATCGGTTACAATCTACAAGAAAGCGGAATCTCCGCCAGAAGATCAACGCATCGCACGGGTGATCGAAGCTGTCAAAGAGTTGGAGACTATCACCGGTTACCAGTCGCTGGATATTGAATTTGTACTTACCGAAACCGGTGAGCTGTACATCGTGCAGGTGCGGCCGATAACAACCCACAACGGAATTCCGGGTTACCCTGATTTCCATCAGCGAATAGAACGGGCGAAGCAGAAGGTGGCGTCACGGCTTAAACCGATTCCGCACATTTTTGGAGACCGCACAGTACTGGCCGACATGCCTGACTGGAATCCTGCTGAGATGATCGGGGTGCGGCCGAAACCACTGACTGTTTCCCTTTATCAATACCTGATTACGGACTCCACGTGGCGAATTGCCCGCAGCAGGATGGGATACAACAACCCGTCCCCGGAAAAATTGATGTACTGCATCGGGGGGCACCCGTATATCGATGTGCGAAACAGTTTTAATAACTTGATTCCCGGGGGCCTGGGTAATTCGCTGTCAGAAAAGTTGGTAAATCATTACATCGAGCGCCTGAAGGAGCAGCCGCAGCTTCATGACAAAATTGAGTTTGAGATTGCCATCACCTGCTATTCGCCTGATATCGACGAGCATCTCAAGCGTCTGCCGGGCGATCAGTTTGATTCGGAGGAGATCGTGCAGCTGAAGGATATATTGAGGAAACTTACCGAAGATGCGATCACCGGCAACAGCTTGTCGGTTGAGGAGCTGGTGGGCCGGACGGAATCGTTGAATCCGAGGCGCGAGGCGCTGCTGGATACCGATTACGAGATATCAGAAATTCCGAGCCTGGTCAATACTTTGCTGGATGACTGCATTGAGCGGGGGACGATCCCGTTCTCCATCCTGGCGCGTTACGGATTTATCGCCTCGTCGATGTTGCGTGGACTTGTAAGGTGTGGAGCTATTAGCAACAAACAGCATCACAAGTTCTTGAACTCTATAGAAACCGTGGCGGGGAACCTTGTGGAGACGATGGACCAGGTACTTGCGGGGCGATATCCCAAAGAAAAGTTTCTGCAGGAATTCGGCCACCTGCGACCGGGGACCTACGACATCACCTCCTATAGCTACGCCGAAAAGCCCGGACAGTATTTCCCGGATTGTGATGTAAGGGACAGGGCTGACTTTGAAGATCAGAGTGCAGAGACAGGAGATTCCGAACCATTTCGTTTTGGTGATGAAATGCTGAACGCAATCCAGGATGAAATTAAACAGATGGGAATGGATTTCAGTGCACGAGAGCTGCTCAATTTTATTGAAAAAGCAACAGCAACACGTGAATATGCAAAATTCCAGTTTACAAAGAATCTGAGCAAAGCCCTCAATCTGCTGGCGGAATGGGGAGAAGCGCAGGGTTTTAGCCGGGAAGACCTCTCCTATATGTTTATTAAGGATATTTTACGGTTGGATACATTCAGTATTGGTCAGTCAGCAACATTGTATATGAAGCAAAAAATACAGGAGGGAAAACGCTGGCACAAAGAATCCAATAAAATAGAGACGCCTCAAATTATAGCATCACCCCGGGACCTTGATATTATTGAACACAATGTGGCTGAACCTAACTATGTCACAAATAAGTCGATGACTGCGCCGATCTGCAGGCTTTCCAAAATTGCTGATAAGCAAGAGCTGGAAGGCAAAATTGTACTGACAGAAGGAGCTGATCCGGGATACGACTGGATTTTCCTTCACCCGATTAAGGGATTAATAACGAAATACGGTGGGGCGGCCTCGCATATGACGATTCGTTGCGCAGAATTTGGGTTGCCGGCGGCCATCGGGTGTGGGGAGCACTGGTTTGAACGCCTAAACGAGGCTTCGAATGTAGAGCTCAACTGCTCCAACAAACAGATAAAGGTGCTTGGATGAGTGAACTGAAAAGAATCGGTATTACCCAGCGGGTAGTGTACATGGAACAGATCGATGAACGGCGGGATGCGCTCGACCAGCGCTGGCATGATTTTGCCGGCGTTGTGGGGCTGCAGCTGGTCCCGATCCCCAATAACATCCCGGACAGTGCCCGCTATGCCGAATCGATGGAGCTCGAGGGGCTGATTTTTTCCGGTGGCAATAACATCGGTATCAACGGGGGAACATACTTGAAAGACAAAAATTTGCAAGAACATGACGTGGCGCTTGCGCGTGATCGAACAGAAAGCAACTTATTGAAATGGGCTATGAGCAGGAATAAGCCGCTTATCGGGGTGTGCCGGGGACTCCAGTTTATAAACGCATTTTTCGGTGGCAATCAATCCAGGATTGACGCCGATACTCATGTGGCGAAAGAGCATATGGTTCAGTCTCGAAGTGCAGAATGGGAAGCAATTTATGGTGAGTCGTTCCAGGTCAACTCTTATCACAGGTGGGGAATACCGGTGGATATGGTTGGGCGGAGTTTAACAATAACAGCGGTTTTTGATAACCATGTGGAAGCCGTTCAGCATGCAGGCTATGCCCTCTATGGCATGATGTGGCACCCCGAGCGTTACCAGAAATTCAGAAACAGTGATATCAATTTTTATAAAGAAAAACTAGGGGTACTATGAGCAATGATTACACTGCAATTATTTTGGCAGCAGGAAAAGGAACGCGGTTGCGCCCGTTGACCAATCGTATCCCCAAATGTATGATTCCGGTGGACGGGAAGCCGATGCTGGAATGGCAATTGGAGGTGTTGGTCGAATCTGGTATTGAGAATATTATTGTGGTAACCGGCTATCTTGAGGATAAAATTGATGACCTCAGGATTACCAAGGTTCATAATTCTGTTTACGATTCCACAAATATGGTGCATAGCCTGTTTTGTGCGGAAAAGTACCTTGAGGGGAAAGTTATCGTTTCATACGGGGATATCATTTACTCGAAACGGGTTCTGCAGAAACTGATGGATAATGAGCAGGATATGGTGGTTGCATCGGATATGCAGTGGCTTCCCTACTGGCAAAAAAGATGCAGTGATCCACTTTCAGATGCAGAAACTTTTGAGACTGGTCCCTGGCAGACCGTATTGTCCCTGGGAGGGGAGCCCAACGCAACCGAAGAGATCGACGGCCAATATATTGGTTTGACGAAGCTTTCAGACAGAGGATGCCGGTTGGTGAAAGAAGCTTATCACAACTGCCGGGATCACTCAAAAAGGGCAGATGATGCCTGGGGGAGTGGGCGCGATCTAAGAAACGCCTATATGACCGACCTGTTAAATCATTTTGCCCGCACACGAGAGCTGTTTTATACGCCGATCCAGCGCGGATGGTTTGAGGTGGACACTCCAATGGACCTCGACATTGCCTACCGGCAGATACGAGACAGCAAAAAAAGAGTGGATATGAGCTATTCTTAAACTCCGGTGTCGATCAAAGGGATCTATCCAGGCGTACTGAATATTTGAAGAACATTATCCTGAAATACCAGAAATATGAAAAAATTACATTTGCACATCGGTTCCGGGAAGACCGGTACCACCTCTATACAGGAAATATTTTTTGCCAATAATAAAAAACTAAATGCGCAGGGGTTTAACTATCCCGGCCAGAGCTCTGAACAGCATATGCTCTATTTTGCCTCAAAAGCACCGCAGGAGCACTGGGCCCGAACGTATAAAGGGATCGAAAGGGATAAGCTGCAGCAGGCGGTCAACCGCTTTTTTGAAATAATGACCCGTGATTTTCAAACCGATCATCAGCATATCATTTCCACGGAGTATCTATTTATTAATGAGAAAGAGTATGTAGGGAATATTGTTGAATTCCTAAATGAGTATTTTACCGACGTTAAAGTCTACCTGTTTGTGCGAGAGCCGGTAGGCTTCTACCGGTCGCATCAGCAGCAGATATTAAAAGCGCGATCATTTATTGCTTCTCCCTATACATACAAATATGATTTTCGTGGGGTGATTGAGGCCTGGAGTGATTTTTTTGATGTAGAGGTCATCAAGTATAGTAAGCAGAAAAATTCCTGCGAGGAGCTGTGCCGAAGGATCGGGATTGATTTTGCTCCATTGAGCCAAGGTACCAAAAGAACAAAGGCATCGGTTTCTATTGAGCAGATGGCACTGCTGGAAAAGATACAACAGAACTTCTACACGCACATTGATGACCAGCTGAATGGGAAGCTTCATCTTAAAATTATTCCCCGGATCCAGGCCGGATTTACTTCCAAGCCAAAACTTAAAGAATGGGTTCGATCGGTGGTATATGAAAATCACCGCAAAGATCTCGAATGGCTCAAAGAGGAGTACGGTATCGAATTCCCGGTAAATAGTGTTCAAGAGAGCACTGAGTCGGCTCCAGCTTTTCAAAACGGCAAGGCCACGGTGCGCGATATCTACCAGGTTCAAAATGAAGAGACGGTTCAGCGGTATGAGGCAATGGTCGTTGATTCCCTTCTGAAAAAACTGCTTGAGAAAACGTCGTAGGTTTTAAAGGTCCAAAAGTCGAAGGTCGGAAGGTCTAAAGTAGAAAGGTTAGAAGTTGAAGGTTTGGGGTTCGGGGGGGCAATAATTATAGCAGGAGAAGCTCTACACAAAGAAAGCTTTGCGGTCCTCTGTGCCTTCTTTGCGAACCTCTGCGGTTAACCCCTGAATCAAATATTACTCTAAATCGCGTTCTACCTGTATTCCGGGTCGAAAAGATGCAAGGAATTAATTTGAGAAAAAAATTTAAGATCGGGTCTGAGCCTACGATAATAGCCGTGTCAAGCAGGTAGAACACGATATATTTTTAAGTAAAACGGAGAAATATTATGCCAAGTTTTGGAGATTTAAACAGAGTAAATACAAACATTCAGTCGCTGGATTCCCAGTTTTCACTGAATCGCATTAACAGTGATATTGCCGAGAACCAGCTGAAGATGTCAACCGGTAAGCGGATCAACCGCGCGGAGGATGACTCGGCCGGCTACTCAATTGCCACGAAACTGCGCAGCCGTGTCGGAGGGCTGAACCAGGCGATGCAAAACGTCGGGGATGCCAAGTCGGTGCTCGATATTGCCGAGGCCAGCTACAGCACGGTCATGGACAGCCTCGTCGAGATGAAGAGTCTGGCCACGCAGGCAGCCAACGACAGTTTGGGCGACACCGAGCGCGATTTCATTGGCGACCAGATTGAAGCACTTGGAAAAGATATTAATGAAGTATCCAACCAGACCGTATACCAGGATTATGAGCTGTTGAACGGTTCACAAAACTCAAACGGTACGGGTACAAATTCAGGATCGCTTAGCCTCGAGTTCCAGGTAGGGGAACGCAAGTCTGACACCATCAGCACCGATGTGAACGCAGTGAACGTTGGAGAGCTGTTTGCAAGCGGCGGCGATCAGGATCTCGGCGCCACAACAACCAATGGTGGTGCGCAGGCCGGTGGAACTGCTATCCAGGCTTCCCAGGCAACAGCCGGTTCTCAGGGTGCCCTTACTTTTGATGATGGTGCTTCCTCATCTGACTACCGTGAGTTTATCAGCGCGGTTGACTCTGCGATCAATACCATGTCAGAGAATGTGAACAGTATCGGTATTACGCAGTCGTCACTGTCGGTGCGAGAAGAAACACTCTCACAGTCAATAAGTGCTAACGAGTCTGCAAAGAGTCGAATCATGGATACCGACTTTGCCAAGGCACAAAGTGAATCGGTGCGTCTGCAAATCTTGCAGCAGACGGCAACTTCTGCGTTAGCCCAAGCCAATAACGGTCCACAGTCCGTCCTTGGATTCATCGGATAGTTCCGGGCTAGTCCTTAAAGAATAACATCTAACGGAGTAATATTATGCCAAGTTTTGGAGATTTAAACAGAGTAAATACAAACATTCAGTCGCTGGATTCCCAGTATTCACTGAATCGTATTAACAGTGATATTGCCGAGAACCAGCTGAAGATGTCAACCGGTAAGCGGATCAACCGCGCGGAGGATGATTCGGCCGGCTACTCGATTGCCACGAAGCTGCGCAGCCGTGTCGGCGGGCTGAACCAGGCGATGCAAAACGTCGGGGATGCCAAGTCGGTGCTCGATATTGCCGAGGCCAGCTACAGCACGGTCATGGACAGCCTTGTCGAGATGAAGAGCCTGGCCACGCAGGCAGCCAACGACAGTTTGGGCGACACCGAGCGTGGGTTCATCGGCGACCAAATTGAAGCCCTCGGTGATGATATCAACGAGGTAGCCAACCAGACCGTATATCAAGACTATGAACTGTTGAACGGTGAGGAAACCGGAATGACAGGTTCACTCAGTCTTGAGTTCCAGGTGGGTGAACGAAAGTCTGATACTATTACAACCAGTATCAATGCTGTCAATGTTGGTGAACTGTTTAACCAGGGCGGCGGCGCTACGGCAAACCTGGGAGCCACAGGCTCAACTACTGCCATCCAGGCTGATTCAGCTTCTACAAGCGGTTCTGGTCAGGGTGGACTTACCTTCGCTTCTACAGCCACTTCCGCCGACTACCGTGAGTTTATTAGCGCGGTCGACTCAGCAATTAATACGATGTCCGAAAATGTCAATGACATTGGTATTACGCAGTCATCACTGTCGGTGCGTGAAGAAACGCTTTCGCAGTCGATCAGTGCCAATGAGGCGGCAAAAAGTCGAATTATGGATACCGACTTTGCGAAGGCACAGAGTGAATCGGTGCGTCTGCAAATCTTGCAGCAGACGGCAACATCATCGTTGGCCCAGGCCAATAATGGTCCACAATCCGTACTCGGATTCATTGGGTAGCTTCGGTTCCAACGAACAATCTAAAATCCATGCTGCCTTCATCGGCAGTATGGATTTTTTGTTTTAACCTTACTTGGAGCACATCCTGTCTCGCGAGATGTTTCAATTTTGCATGTTGATTATTAGTTCTCAGGGAATCTGGCACTAGCGGAATTTACATACCAACACAGGTTCAATGATGAGTGGTTAGTAGAAGACAGTCAGTGTATCGATCGGTTGATACCAATTCAATCGATCGGTTGACTTATCATCAATCGACTGGTTGCTCTTCCATCAATCGTTCGATTGACACACCATCAGTCGTACGGTTGATACACCATAAACCGATCGGTTTATTTACCATCAATCGTACGGTTGACGCAGCACCAACCGAGCGATTGACTCTTTGTCAGTCGTACGGTTAACTCTGTACCAGTCGATCGGCTGACTTAACATCAATCGACCGATAGGCATTTGGTTTCTAATTGTATATCGAGTCTTAATTGTAAGGGCACGGTGCACCGTGCCCCAACAGCTGGCTTATTTTTAGCTTGAGTTGGACACAACAAATTGTTCAAATAGTAGCTGCCATTGACAGGACACATTTTGAGATACCTTGTAGCTCACGTTGAGGTAGGTTTGGGAATTTCTTTACGAGGGTTTTTTCAGCCTCCGGCGGATGGTTACCATTTTGCAATTTGCTCCCTATTGCCGGATAAACTAACGCATTGAGCGGTTCTATTGTGAATTATGGATTCATACCTGAACCACTACCCTTCCAGCAGCCCAAACCCGGTCGATGACCGGCATTTATCAGCATTCCGGGAACCTGACGACTACTCCCCCATTGCTCGCTTCCGTTCGCTCTGCGGCGGAAGTCCCTCTGACGCTCCGCGTCTCTGTCGCACCATAGGTAATACTGTCCCAACAGGTCCCAACGCAGAGCATAGAGTCGGTTAGTAATAAGAAATCTTATATCGAGCTGACGTTATTTTAGCCCTCTTAGATTATTAGAAGGGAAGAGGTTAAAACAGCCGCCGTCTTCTTTCACCCCGGAGCCTGAGACTATACTTGCCCGGTCCGATAAAGATCATACAAAAGAATACGAGCGCCATTTCCATGGGGTGGGCAATTTCAGGGTAGCCTGCGCCCTCCCCAATTTTAGATGCCGTGGCAACCAACATTGTAATGGTAAGCAGGATTAAAACCGGGCGATAAAATATGCCAAGTGCCATAAAAATGCCGCCGAATAACTCAGTGATACCTGCAATAAACCCGAAAAACATGGGGGCTTCGTCAATCCCGATAAATTGCATGGCCGCCCCATAAGTGGCCCACGCTTCAGGTCCGCCAATGACTTTTGGAATTCCATGCATTATAAAGGCAACGCCTAGCCCAATACGTAGCATAAGGATGCCGATATTGCGATATTTTCCAGACCGTCGGGATCTCATCATAGGTGTGACTAATAAAAGTGTCAGTTACTGTTGTATGTTAAGCGATAAATAGTGCCGCTTTGATCATCTGAAATCAGCATGGAGCCATCGCTAAGTTGCAGCAGTGCCACCGGCCGTCCCCAAACCGATTCATCTTCACGCAGCCAGCCTTCAATGAATGGTTCGTATGACACCGGGTTCCCGTTCTCCAGGCGTACGAGGGTAATTCTATAGCCTATTTTTTTGCTTCGGTTCCAACTGCCGTGTTCCGCTATAAAAATCTGGTTGTGATATTCTTCCGGAAACATGCTGCCGGTATAAAACCTGACGCCAAGGGGAGCTACATGCGGTCCCAAAAGCTGGGCCGGTGTCTTGAAATCCCGGTCCATTGAACGACCCTTTTCGCCAAATTCAGGATCCCAGATGTCATTTCCATGCAGGTAGGGATACCCAAAATGTTGTCCAAGTTGCGTAAGATGATTAAGCTCGCCGGGTGGTTGATCATCGCCCATCCAGTCGCGGTTGTTGTCGGTAAACCAGAGATCGTTTGTCTCCGGGTGCCAGGTAAAGCCCACCGTATTTCGCACGCCGTGGGCTACAATTTCGCGCCCGGAGCCATCCGGGTTAATTCGGGTGATGCTGGCAAAGATCTCATTCTCCGACTCGCAGATATTACACGGCGCACCCACCGGCACGTATAGCTTGCCACCGGGACCAAAATCGATATACTTCCACCCGTGATGGCCTTCCGTGGGATAGCTGTCATTAACGACAACAGGCTCGGGCGGATTTTCCAGGTTCCGTTCGATATTGTCGTAACGCAGGATGCGGCTTACTTCTGCGACATAAAGCGCCCCATCCCGGAAAGCAACTCCATTGGGCATCGCCAATCCCTCGGCAATGGTTATTACACGATCAGCTTTGAAATCATTATTCTCATCGGTGACGGCATAAACATTTCCCGCCTGTCGGGTCCCCACAAAAAGAACCCCACTTGGGCTCATGGTCATAGACCGGGCGTTGGGTACATCCGCGGCATAAATCGAGATGTTGAACCCCTCCGGCATGGTAAGTTCATCAAGCGATTGGCTTACATCTGTTGAAGATGAACCACAGGAGATGAAAACCAGCGAAAAAAAGTATAGCAATAATAACCGGAAATAACCGGGTAAGTTAGTCAACTGTCGTGTCATGAAGTTTAATTAAAAAACTAATCCTTAATCTAAATGTAGTAGTTGCAAGTATGTATATAAAACGGTGTGCATTTTTTAACAAAAAATAAAGGAGTGTAGTATCGCTGTCATCAGGTGGCGGTACATGGGTTATCTATGCCGGGCTAGTTCAGTTTTTCCCGGAGGCGTTCAATAAAAGCTTTTTGGGCTGAATTAATTTTTTTTAGGGCTTGGTCGACCTCGAAAAACTCAGCCCGGTCTACTTCGGGGAATTGTTGCCTGTTGCCGGTGTTCGGCGGCCATTCTATCTCGAAGCTATTACTCTGAATTTGATAATCATCCGGGAGAGCCGATTCAACTGCCCAGGCATACACCACCTTACCTCCCTTTTGTTTAATGGAACCGAGTTCAATAAAGTCACCTTCAGGTATAAAGGCGATCTCCTCTTCAAACTCACGTAGTGCTGCAGGTAGTTTCTCTTCCTCTTCTTCAATGACACCTTTGGGAATCGACCAGGCACCTTCATCTTTGTTTTTCCAGTAGGGTCCTCCTGGGTGTACCAGGTAAAACTTTAAGTCGGGGTCAAACTTAAACAGCAGTATTCCGGCACTGATCTGTGGCATAACTGGCCTGAAAATTGGTTGAATTACTATATGTTTTTAAGTAGGGAGATAGATCTTTATTGTCTCCTGAAGAGTCAAAAGCTATAGCTGGAATATTTAGCGAACAGCCATTTAAATAATGGACTTTAGACATTTAGATCTTTGACTCTAATCCTACAAGCGATCTAAAATCCAGTTGGGTGTCAGTTTCATTAACCAGGCAACAAGCCGCCAGCGCCGGGTGATGTACGCGTGGTTTTTCTTCTTTTCAATAGCATTTGCTAACTGGCGAGCGGCTTTTTGGGGGGCGGCCACCCAGAACAGGCCGCTCAAACCGTGAGTCATATCGGATTTCACAAATCCAGGTTTAATATCAGTTACAATGATATTGGCCTTTGCATGGTTGGCTTTCTGCCGATACCCCTGCAGGTAGGTGGAGACAAACGATTTTGAGGCATTATATACCGCGGAGAGTCCATGTCCGAAAAGGCTGGCGATAGATGAGATGCCGACGATATGTCCTCTCCCACGCTTTTTGAAATAAGAAAAGCTATAATTCGCGAGCGAGCAAAATCCCGCTACATTGACCTCAATAACATATTTTTCGGTTTCCCAACCACTTTTCCCCTGGTAATTGGAAACGCCCGCATTCAGCACAATGATGTCCATCCCCTCCATCTGTTCGATCAGGGATTGAAGTTTTTGCCGGCTTTCCTCCAGCTTGGCGATATCCATCTGCTGAATATGTATGCGGTGGTGGAGTTCATCCTCCAGCTCCAGCAACTTCTCCATTCGCCGCCCGGTAGCTCCCACAATATATCCTCGTTTGTGAAGTTCTACAGCCAGTGCCCGCCCGATCCCGGACGTGGCTCCTATGATGACTACTTTTTTCATATCGAAGAATGGTTAACCCAACCTGTATTGCGATGTTTAGGCTCGAAGATACCGGGATGAAAAATCTCCGCCAGAATTTCTGCTGACTCTACCAATCGCGGGCCGGGCCGGTGAAAATAGTGATGCCCCTCCATCAGAAATACCCGCCCGTTTTTAACTGCTTGTAGCTCATTCCACTCATCTTTTGAGGTTAACTCCTGCATCTCGTTTTCTGTCTGGCTTATTGAATATCCACAGGGTGAAACGAGCAGGATATCGGGATCTTCGGCCAGAACCTGCTCCCACCCGATCCAGGGAGAAGGATCCCCGGGTGTGCCAAGTTTGAAATTTCCTCCCGCAATATTTACCAACTCGGGAAACCAGTTGCCCGCCGACATCAACGGATCGATCCACTCTATGCAGGCCACCTCGGGTGAGGGGAGGTTTGCAGCTTTGCCCTGGATATTATTCCATTTCATAATCATCCCTTTTATGAGCTGGGTACCTTCTTCTTCACGATCGACAGCTTCTGCAATTTTCTGAATAGAAAGCAGCACTTCATCAAGATTGCTGGGGGAAACGGAGAGGATATCAATATCCTGATCCAGCGTTTCCTGCACTGCACGTTTTACATCGGTGTAAGAAGCAGCACATACTTCACAGTGATCCTGTGTCAGAATAAGGTCCGGCTCCAGGGATACCAGTAGTTCCGCATCCACGCGATACACCGAAAGGCCTTCTTGCACCAGCGATTTCACTTGCTGATCGATCTCGTAGCTGGTTCCGTCGCCCTTATATTTTGGAGCTGTACAGGCTGGTAGTTCCTGCACAGAGGACGGGAAATCGCACTCATGGGAGCGGCCCACGAGATGAGATTCCATTTCGAGCGCGCAAATGATTTCAGTAATACTTGGCAACAACGATACGATGCGCATGAGCAGGATTTAGGTTTGTTTTTCCTAAGATTGGAATCCTGGTTCAATAAATCTAGCCTTTTTGTGAGAAGGGAGAAGGCTGCGCTACATAAAAAAGGTGGCCCGTTTTGTGACGAACCACCCTGAATTTGAGAAGTGAAATAGTAATTATTTGGATGAGCCGCTGACGGTGTTCAGCTCAAAAGTGCCGGTGATGCCGACTTCTCCGCCTACAACCGCTGTCGCCACCCAGTCGCCGGTCCCAACGTTATAGTCGTTTCGGTTGATGGTTTTCGTAAACTTAATGCCGGCTAGTCGTGTATTTTCCCGCATGGGATGGTCGCGCACACCGAGGAGTGTAAACGGCAGTTCAATTTCTTTGCTCACATCCTTGATTGTGAGAGTACCGACGGCAGCAAATTTATTTTCGCCGTCTTTTTTCACTATTTCATCGCTACTAAAGGTAATAGTAGGATATTCTTTCGCATTAAAGAAGTCGGGAGACTGTAGGTGCCCATCCCGTTTTTCGTTGTCAGTGTCGATACTGCTAACCTGGATTTCAACATCCACGCTGCTTTCTCCCAGGTTATTGGGATCAAAGTAAATTTCCGAGTTGTAATCAGTGAACTGCCCGGTTACCGGTGTAAAAAAGTGCGTGACTTCGAAAGAGAGCTTGCTATGGGCTTTATCGATTTTCCATTCTGTGGCAGCCATGTTGGATATCGGGGTGAAAGCACCACTGACCAAGAAGAATGCAATAGCTAAAAAACTACTGGTTACAGATTTGAATGATTTCATAGAGTAATTTGAAGGTTTGATTAGGGATTTAGTTTTTAACCTGCCTAAGTAAATGCTCAAAGATGAGAAATAGTTTCCTTTAATGTTAAATTAATTTTAAGATATTTCTCGATTGCCAATGGAACTTGTGCTGTTTTAGATCGGTAGAAATAATCTTTACCTTAACATCATATTTTTCAATCACTAATCAGCGGAATCAATACCAATATGAATTTTATCAGAAAAAGTTTTTCCCTTTGTTTAATGTTATTCATTACGGCTTCTGTAGCTTATGCGCAAGGAGGCCAAATGATGCAACCCCCAAAACCGGCAACGCCAGACAGCGTTTCTGACCAAGAGCTTCAAAAGTTTGCAAATGTAACTGACTCTGCTCAATCCATACAAAAAGAGGTGCAATCACAAGTGCAAACCCTCGTAGAAGAGGAAGGCATGGAGTTCGCGAGATTTCAAAAACTAATGCAGAGCCAACGGAACCCGCAGTCCAGTGTGCAGCCTTCAGCTGAAGAGCAGAAAAAAATTAAGGCAATTCAGCCACAGCTAATGAAAATCAACAGGAGTGCACAGCAGCAGTTTGTGCAGCTGATCCAGGATGAGGGCTTGACACCACAGCGGTTTCAGCAAATCATGCAGGGCGTTCGTCAACACCAGGAGTTACAGCAGCGTCTGCAGTCTGTACAGAGCGACAGCTGATAACTGCGTTACCTTTTTAGTATTAAAGCCCGTCCGTTGTGGACGGGCTTTTTCTTTTGCAGACAATAAAATTACTTGCTCACCCATAGGTGATCTTTTATTGAAAAGCGCCAGGGCCGCCTGGCATGCTCCCCCGCATAGTCAACCCCGATGCGAAGAGTGGCTTCAATTTTGCCATTATTTTCTGAACCGCGATCTTCAATCCAAATCTGGTCACCGGTCAGGTTTGTACCGTAGTTGTCCGTGGAAATCCCCAGGGCCTGGGTCAACCGACCCGGTCCAGCAGCTACAGCCGGGGTAAGCTCTTCAGCATTTCTTCTCTGGAGTATCGTTGTGATGCCATCAAGGGGTTTGATAGCCCGGATCAGAACAGCATCAGCCTGACCCTCCACGTTGCTCACAACATTAAACAGGTGGTGAATGCCGTAACAGAGATATACATACGCGATTCCGCCGCGGTGGTACATCACTTCTGTGCGCTCGGTGCGGGTGCCGTTGTTGGCGTGGCAGGCTTTATCGTTTCGGCCTGAATAGGCCTCCGTCTCTACAATGAGGCCGGACGTGAGTGGATGTCCATGTAGACGTGTACACAGCACTTTCCCGACCAGGTTGCGGGCTACTTCCTTCACATCGGGATTTAGATAAAATGATTCAGGTAGTTTTGCCGAATGCATGGGCTATGAGATAGAAGTGTACGGGTTTTCTTCCAGGTGATGCTTGTGTAAAAATACTTCCTGATACGCACGGGCTACAATGGTTGCGACTACAAGGAGTGCAGCCGAATAAAATGCCCAGATCCCAATGACAATACCAATTGCATAGCCCTGGTAAAAATAGCGGTAGGCGCGAAAAGCGTAATCGAGGTACACACCTACACCGTATTTAGCGATCTCAAAAAGTACGGTATAGACCAAGGCTCCTACTAATGCCACCCTGGGCTGCATACGTTTCTCACTGATATACCGGAAAATGATGTAAAACAGGAGAAGGGTAAAGGCCACCGGAATGACAATATTCAGGAATTCAAACACCCAGCTGAGTTGAATAATCCGGTTGGTGAACGGAACGGTTATTTGGTCAAACGAGATAAAGGAAACTACGTAAATGACCAGGCTGAAAAAAATGAACACGCCGCCGACGACTCCGAACGTAAAAAAGTTGTATACCATCTCGAACACCGGGTGCTTGCGGTCTTCAATATCGAATACTTCGAAAACCACATGTTTTACGGTGTGAAATAATCCCTGTGCAAAAAATACTAAAATGACGACACCGACAAGCCCAAAGACGCGCCGCACGCCGATCAGCGGTTTTAAAAGTGTCTCCAGCGTGATGGCCCCGCGATACACATCTCCGCTCTGTGATTCATAGGTAAAGCTTGGGAAAAGCTCCTGACCGTAGCGAATAATTTCCTGGAACGCATCTTCATATGAGAGCACATAACCGATGATGGAGATCAGCAGCAACGTGAAGGGAATGGCACAAATAAAAAGGTTAAACGTAATGGCGGACGCGTTGAAGAATACATCTTTCTTCTGTACCAGTTTTACGATGAGCCGCCAGAATTCCTTATACTTATCCTTGTTCAAGAGCACAACGGATGATTGAGTTAAGATGTACCAAAATAGTTACTAAATAATAACTTGTATCAGCCAAAAACTAATCTTTTCAGATTGACGAACTAGTTTATATTACACAAATTGCCGATCAAAAATTCGTGAGGCAAGTATAAACCCGTTACTCCTGTAAAGTCAAATTTAAGCAATTAGGTAGATGAGCACAGCCACCAAATCGATGACCCCCTTGATGCGCCAATATCACAAAATCAAGGATGAGTATGAGGGTACCATTTTGCTGTTTCGGGTGGGCGATTTTTATGAAACGTTTGATGATGATGCCAAGACCGTCAGTGAAGAGCTGGGAATCACGCTAACCAAACGCAATAACGGAAGCGATCAGACGCCACTGGCCGGATTCCCGTATCATGCACTGGATACATACCTCCCCAAGCTCGTAAAGCGCGGTCACCGCGTAGCGATCTGCGAGCAGGTGGAAGACCCCTCGGAAGCCAAGAGTGCGGGACGAAAAGTGGTAGACCGGGAAGTTACTGAAATTACAACACCCGGCGTTACGATGTCGGAGAAGCTGCTGGAACACAAACGTAATAACTATGCCGCCGCGATCTTTTGGTCGGGCGATATGGCTGGCCTGTCGTTTGTGGATGTTTCCACCGGGGAGTTCCAGCTGAGCCAGGTGCACAAAGATCACCTGCTGGACCTGGTTCGCTCTATTACGCCCTCCGAGCTCATCCTGCAGAAGAAGCATAAAAACAAGGTTCCCCGAGAGCTGCAGGACTACAACATCACGTTTATTGAGGATTGGGTTTACGAAGGCGATTACGGATACGATCTGCTCACCGACCATTTTGAAACGCATTCGCTCAAAGGATTTGGTGTGGAAGACCAGGAGGTAGCCCAGGTGGCGGCCGGTGCGCTGCTGCATTACGTGCAGGAAACACAGAAAGCGTCGCTGGGACACATCAAGCGGCTGCAGGCATTTGAGAACAACGAGTATATGGCGCTCGACAGCTCGACAAAACGCAACCTGGAGCTAATCACCAGCATCCAGGAGGGCGGCACCGAGGGCACGCTGATCTCCATTATGGATAAAACAAGCACCGCAATGGGCGGTCGGCTGTTGCGCAAGTGGATCATGCGTCCCCTGAAGCGGATGGAGCCGATAAAAGCGCGACTGAACGCGGTGGAAGCTCTGAATGTGAATCATGAAGCTCGCGAAAACCTGCGCGAAGAGCTGGAACAGGTGGGAGACCTGGAGCGATTAATTTCCAGAATCTGTGTAGGCCGAACCAACGCCCGTGATTTGCGGCAGCTCAAGGAGTCTCTGGCCCAGGTTCCGCGCATCAAAATGCAGTTCAACAAGCTACAGGAGCCATTGCTGGATGACATCCGTGACCGCCTGATATTGCTGATAGAGCTGCAGGAAAAGATTGAGAATGCGATCCAGGAGGAGCCGCCGGCCAGTGTGCGCGACGGAGACATCTTTAAAGACGGATATAATGAGGAGCTGGATGAGCTGCGCGATGTGGCGCGAAATGGCAAGAATTATATCGCCAAGCTGAAAGACGAACTTTCGCAGGAGACCGGCATTCCCTCGCTCAAGATCGGCTATAACAAGGTGTTTGGCTATTACATTGAAGTGACCAACACGCACACCGATAAGGTGCCCGAACATTTCAATCGTAAGCAGACGCTGGTGAACTCCGAGCGGTATATTACACCGGAGTTGAAGGAGGTGGAAGAGAAGATTCTATCCTCGGAGGAGCGAAGCAAAACACTGGAGTATGAGCTGTTTGAAGAGCTGCGCCAGCATGTGGCCCAGTATGCCGAGGATGTGCAGCAGGTGGCCCAGGCAATCGCCGAGCTCGACTGCCTGCAGAGTTTTGCCGAAGTAGCCTACCATAACAACTACTGCAAGCCAAACATTGCCGACGACCAGGTCATCGATCTTACGAAAGGTCGGCACCCGGTGGTGGAAAAGACCCTGCCACCTGGAGAACCGTTCATCCCCAACGACCTGCACCTGGAAAATGAGGACGAGCAGATCCTGATTATTACCGGTCCGAATATGGCGGGTAAGAGCATTATTCTGCGCCAGACGGGGTTGATCGTACTGATGGCGCAAACGGGAAGTTTTGTTCCGGCCGAAAAGGCCCATATTGGGTTGGTGGACAAGATTTTTACACGGGTAGGGGCCTCCGATAACCTGGCAGCGGGCGAAAGTACGTTTTTGGTAGAGATGAACGAGGCGGCCAATATCCTCAATAATGCCACACGCAATTCCCTGATTCTGCTGGATGAGGTAGGCCGTGGCACGAGTACCTTTGACGGACTCAGCATTGCGTGGGCGCTGGCGGAGTACCTGCACAACCAGCCAAGCGTAGCCGCCAAAACGCTGTTTGCGACCCACTACCATGAGCTGAATGAGCTGGAAAATATGTACGACCATGTCGCCAACTATAACGTGAAGGTTCAGGAACACGATGGTGAGATCGTCTTCCTTCACAAGCTGGTGCGGGGCGGTGCCGACCACAGCTACGGCATCCAGGTGGCCGATATGGCGGGTTTGCCCTCCATTGTTATTGAGCGTGCCAAGGAGATCCTGAAAAACCTGGAGAGCCACAGTATCGATATCACCGACAGTAATGGTACGCTGGAGAAAGGTGCTCAAAAGAAGAAAGAAGCGATCAAAAAGGCCACCAAGGAGATCGACAAACAGCAGCAGATCGACCAGATGTCGCTGTTCCAGACCCAGCTCGACCCCAACATTGAGACGCTCATCGACAAGCTTGATGCCTGCGATCCCAACCGCATGACGCCAATTGAATCGCTGATGCTCGTATCTGAACTAAAAAAGCTGGTTGACAAAAATAATTAGCCACAGATCGTCACAGATTCAGAGGAATTCATGAGCCTATCAAGATCTGTGAGAATCTGTAGAGGAAAGTCCATTTTTTGAAAAACTCCGCCAAATATATTGCCGACCGCATCAGACTGATGATTGCCACCAAGCAGTTCCAGGTGGGGGAAGTGCTGCCATCCACGCGCGAGCTCGGGCAACAACTGGAAACAAGCTTTCACACAGTGCGCAAGGCCTACCACATACTGGCTGATGAAGGACTGGTAACGAGTGAACAGGGACGGGGTTTTATCGTTGAGAGGCAAACCACGAGTCTGGACAAGTCGGACCGCCTGGAGGTGGGGGCCGAAAAGATGCGGAAACTGCTGGAGGAGTTAATTGGGTATGGACTTGATGAGTCGGAGATTGATGAGCTTTTCCAGGAACAACTCAATTTTATGGAGTGGCCCGACCGCATTGAGACCTGTGCCACGGTCGGAGAAACCGAAGAGCTGGGCCGAATGCTGTCCGAGTCTATCAAGAAAAAGGTCGGGGTCAAAAGCCGGATCCTTACCTCAGATCAGTATAACGAAACCGTCAAATATGACGCCCTGTTCGTGCCTGTGCACCTGTTGAATTTGTTTCGTGACTTCGCCGAGATCGGGAGACTTCTCCCGATTGTTTACGGTTTTGACCCTGATGTCATTCTATCCATTGTTGATCGGGCAGCTATTGAGACGATCGGATTGGTAGCGGCCGAGGATGATACTATCCCCAATGTTATCAACCAGTTGAAGCTGAATATTAAATTCAAGGGTTCATTTGTGGCGGGGGCAACTTATGGCAAATCGCTTCCCCTTTTTGTGCGCGATACCGATCTTATTTTATACACCCCCGACAGTGCCAATCTCGTAGAGCAGAAGATCCCAGAACGAAGACGCATCAAGCTGGAATACCAGATCTCGGAGCAAAGTGCTCAGACGATCAGGGCTGAGTTGTGGGATCAGTAAAATTAAGAATTAGGGTTTAAAACTAAGTTGGAACTGGAAGTTGAGAGGCAGTTGCACGGCCTAATGAAGCTTTATTCCTGACGAGTAATGCGTGAAGCGTAATGAGTAAACAATATTCCCACTTTGTGCCTGATCTGAGATTAGCCGCCTGTAACGCGAAGCGCTGCTTCGCGCCAGCTTTGAAATACGTAAAATCGGAGACAGGATACCGCCAAATTTTTTAAACATCTAAATTTGGTTTGACAGCAGAAAGTTGAAGTATAGATTTCCGTCTCCCGTCAAAAATCATTGATTTCGTATCGATGTGCCAAGCGGTTTTCATTGACTCTTTTCAAATGGCTCAATTTGTCTGGGTTTAGAGAAGCCACGCTCATTTCACGTTTTCCGAGGGCACCCCGCTCTCGGCCAATTTTCCATCCCGCGGCAGCCATCGCCCCGCGCGCTTTGGAGGCCGCAGAGTAGGTAGTCAATATCACATCCGGGCTACTCCAGCTTGCCAGTTTTTTAAAGGTACCTTTTGTCCATAACGCCTCATTGACATCCGGGGAGAAGGGATCATGGAATATATAATCGGCTTGCAGTTCATCGGGCTGGAATGCCTCAAACATCCCGATAAAAAGATGTAATGTAACATTGGGGAGTAGTTCAAACTGGTTCATACCACGCTGTAGATTCCCAAAAATGGACGGCAGCTTTTCAACAAGTTCGGGATGCTCTAGAAATTCGGCATAGTTAAAATTTCGGGCTGTCTTGGCGTGAACGGGAAATCCTTCAACACTGTAGAAATCAATTTTACACTTTGATTCACTTTTCAGGTACTCATCTAACAATAATAGCAGGTTGAGTCCGGTTCCGAATCCAATCTCTAAAATGGTTATAGATTTCGCTTCAGGAAGGGAGGCCTGGAGCCCGTTTTTTTCAAAGAAATTATGCCGGCTTTCTGCCACGGCCCCATTGGGATTATGGTAGTGTTGGTCGAACTGGACAGAGTAGAGGGTGTGCGAGCCGTCGTCCGTTGTCTGAAGTTTGGGTGGTTGAGACCTGTGTTTGTTGTCAGTCATTTGGTTTTATGGAAACATTGCCATAACCACAGTGAGCTTTAATAGGTATGCCACCGCCGTTAATGGCTCCTTCAATTTTGCCTTCGGTTTGGGTACCGCTAAAATCAAACGTGCTCCCGATTGTAGCCTGTGTACCCCTTGCTCTAATATCGGCATTTACAGACCGAGGAAGCAAAAGAGAAATATTTCCAGCCGAGGTTGTAAAATCAAGGGGGCCATTAAGGGACGCAATTTCCGCACTGATGTTACCACCGGATGTTTTGGCCTCCCCCTCACCCGAGAGTTGCTCAATGTTGATATGGCCACCGCCCGTACTCAGTTTTATCCTGCCGTTGGCCTTGTTAATCCTGATATGACCACCGGATGTTGCCAGTGCCGCTTCACCTTCAATAAAGTCGCTGGTGATGTGACCTCCACTCGTTTTGGCAAAAGTTTCCCCCCTCAGTTCATCCAGTGAAATATGCCCGCCGGAGGTGACAAAACGTTGCTTCCCGCTGATATGGGTAACCGAAATATGGCCACCCGAGGTGTTAATATCACAGTTGGTTTGTTCAGGGATCCTGACTGTAGCCTCCAGGTTTACGCGGTCGGAAAATTGTGAGTGTCCTGCTGATGATAGGGAAAAGGAAGCGTCGCCATTATGTTTTTCGATCCTCATATTCAGGTTGTCACCCAACGTTTTCGGGTCTTCTACATCTCCTGTAGCCTGGATTACAATTTCTCCGCCCGATGAATCCGTTCCGACAATATTTACGTTCCCAAAACCAAGATTCAACTTCATATTGTGATTTTCCGGCATGGCAAATGCTTTTCGATATACAAAGACGCCGGGCGATACCTCGGACCAAGAGGCCTCTTCTACCTCAAAGCGACGATTTATAAACACTTTTTTGTCATGCAATTTGATATTGAAGTCGCCGTTTTCCAGCTGCTGCAGTTCCTGTTCAAGCTTTTGTAATGCTTGGTTTACAGACAATTCGGTCGACTCCTCAAAAGCCGCCGTTTGATCTCTGTGTTCTATAATTTTGTCAAGGTTTTTCAATTCAAATTCCAGCTCCTCCAGGTTTTCGAAGTTCTTCAGATTTTTAAGGTTTCGGAGGTTTTTCAGGCTTTCAAGATTTTGAAGATCGATAACGATGGAGGGGGGAAGGGGAGGATGAGGTACTGACATGGAATCAGCAGCGTGGTGCGGAGGGTGTGGAGCGTGAGGACCGCCATTACTTCTTGAGATCAGGTATATGGCCAACCCTACAAAGGCAAAGCCGGCCAGGATGATTTCCCACGATATATTTCTCTTGTTCATAATGCGATAATATCACTAAAGATTAAGCAGACTGATACAACGTAAAGAACGTACGTCAGGAGAAGCTAAAAGTTGCAAATCAGAATAAAAGAGTTGGTCAAATTTAATTATTTTGGGAAAAAATCTTGGATGATTTAAAAGATTCAATCAACAAAGGTATGCACACGAAAAAAATACAGTCGCTTGCAGAACGATATTTTGATGAAATGGTGCAGGTGAGGAGACATCTGCATCGCCATCCCGAGGTGAGTTATCAAGAGTTTGAAACCACGGAATACATCATTGAAAGACTCAGGGAGCTCGACATTGAGATTGATCGGCCACTGGAGACGGGTTGCGTAGGTGTCCTGAAAGGTGATCAGGCCTCCGACCGAGTCATTGCTCTGCGCGCTGATATCGATGCACTTGCGATCCAGGAAGTGGGGGAACACAAGCAGGAATTTATTTCACAGAATGAAGGGGTTGCCCATTGCTGTGGGCACGATAGTCACACCGCCAATCTGCTGGGTACGGCCCATATCTTAAACGAACTGAAGGGGGAAATTGATGGGACCGTCCTACTAATTTTTCAACCTGCAGAGGAGAAGCTGCCGGGCGGAGGACGCCTGCTCTGCGAGACAGGGTATCTCCAGGAAAAGGGCGTGGATGTAATTTATGGACTCCACTCCAGCCCGTTCCTGAAGCCGGGCCAGATCGGTATAAAGAAAGGACCGCTGATGGCGCGTCCCGATGAGTTCAATATTGAGATAATCGGGAAAGGTGGTCATGCGGCCTCTCCCCATGAGACGGTGGACCCGGTGGTGCTGGCGGCACAGGCTGTTACATCCATCCAAACCATTGCCAGCCGAAATATCGATCCAAGTGAGCCGGTAGTCATCACAATTGGAAAAATATCCGGGGGAACTGCGCACAATATCATACCCGAAAAAGTGGAGATGATCGGTACAATTCGCACCTTTTCACAGAAGACTGCCCAGTTTATCAGCCAGCGTATTGAAAAAATTGTAAAGGGAATTACCGAATCAGCCGATGCCAATTACACCTTTAAGTTTGACCCGGGTTACCCGGCCGTGGACAACACGGACTGGGCTACGGATATTGTCATTGAATCTGCCAGTGAAATAATCGGAAAAGACCAAGTGAAGATATTGGAAAAACCGATAATGGCAGGTGAGGACTTCGCATTTTACCAGCAGGAATTTCCCGGCGTGTTTTTCTTCTTGGGAAGCGGCGGAGATTCGGTGGGAGCTGTTCATCCCTGGCATCATCCTCGCTACAATGTGGATGAAGAGTGCTTCAAAACCGGTGCGGCCCTGATGGCATCGCTTGTGTTTCAGCCTCTGCCTTCCAACGGTGAATAGTGGCCTCAGTGTGTTGAACGTTGGAGGTACATCGGAAAGAGTTGTAGCCGGGAGTAGAAAAATCTGGGAAATCAGCTTGATCTGTGGAAGATATTCCAAAATAGTGCAGATTTCACAGATCAATAGATCTTAACTCAGGTAAATACCTATAACCGAAATATCTAATTTTTGAACACTGGCAAAATTAATGTCAACGCTCTCCTTTTGGGAAAAGGAATCCTTTAAACAAAATTACGATCTGGTCATCATTGGGGCCGGCATCACAGGCTTGTCCACCGCTCTGTTCTACAAACAAGCTCATCCAAGGCACACGGTAATGGTACTGGAAAAGGGGCGCATTCCACAGGGAGCCAGCACACGTAACGCTGGTTTTGCCTGTCTTGGTTCAATTTCTGAGCACTTGGCCGACCTTGAGTATGCGACAGAAGAGGAGCTTAAAACTAGGATACAGCGACGCTATGAGGGATTGAAACTATTGAAGTCAACCCTGGGAGAAGAGGAAATTGGATATGAGGCCTGCGGGGGATGCGAGCTGTTTACCTCGAAGCATCCTTTTGAAAAAGCGGAAGAACAACTCCCTCAATTTAACGAATTATTTTCAGAGATAACCGGAGAATCCGAGGTCTATTCTTCCTGTGAAATTAATGGATATCCCGTTATAAAAAACCGGCTGGATGGGGCAATTCATCCCGGAAAAATGATGCAGGCACTCATTAGAAAAGTAAAAGATTTGGGCGTAGAGATACGTTGGAACGCTGCAGTTGAGAATGTGCAGCCCACAGGGTTTTTACTACTGGATGACGACACGGAGGTTGCGGCTGAACGCATGTTAGTGGCGGCAAATGGATTTGCTCGGAATCTCCTGCCCGACCTTGATGTGCAACCCGCCCGCGGTTTTGTGTTTGTAACCAATCCTGTTCCCGGGCTGATATGGCGGGGCACCTTCCACCACGACCGCGGCTACGTCTATTTCCGAAATATTGGGGAGCGATTATTGTTGGGAGGTGGCCGGAACATCGCCAAGGCTGAGGAGACGACATATGAATTTGGAACAAACCCGATGATTAAAAACTACCTCAATGCGTTTGCAAACCAAGTATTGAAGCTGCCGGAAGGCTGGCAGATTGAGCATGAGTGGTCGGGGATCATGGGTTTCACAAAAACAAAAACGCCGATCATTGCCCGGGTTGACGGGCGTCTTTTTGTGGCGGTGGGATTAAGTGGTATGGGTATCGCCATCGGGATGGAGGTGGGAAAAGAGGCGGCAGCTATTTTGGATTCGCAAGGTTAACATTACGTTCGAGTACAACTCCCTGGGAACGATTTGCTGTTACCCGGAGCTTTCTTTTTGGGATTTAAACTCGCGATAAAGTTCCAAGAGCTCGTTCAACATCATCGCCGTAGCTCCCCAGAGCGGCACGCGATGTACATCCCAGTATGGGACCTTGAACGTTAAATTACGCAGATTCCAGTCCTCAACGGTTAGGTTTTTTTTGCCAAGCAGGCTATCCAGTTCAACCGAAAATGCCTCCTCCACCTCCCGTGTATCGAGTGAAAGAGCGGGCTGTTTCTCCAAATATCCGACAACAGGGGTTACGTCGTTATTGGAATGCTGAACATACAGTTTTGTCAACTGCCCGACAATCTCCACCTGTTCGGTGTTGATGCCAACTTCTTCACGGGCTTCGCGCAAGGCCGTTTCAACAGCTGTTTCACCCTCCTCGGAACGACCTCCAGGAAAGCTAATCTGTCCACCGTGGTCAATGTCACTACTCCGCAGAGTAAGCAGAATCTCTAGTTCCATATCTTCATTGGGATAGATGAGCACCAATACGCTGCTCTGCCGGGCATGTTTGCTGGGATCCATTTGCCGGGTAGGACCGTCGTTGCCAACCGGTTCCGGAGCCATCTTCAGTTGTACATCCCGTCCCGGGAGTGGTTGTTGAAGTCGTTTTTTTAGGTAGTTGACAAATGAATGCATCGGTCCTAAAATAGAAGATTTTTTTGAATTACTGAATATCTTCTTCCTTTGATAACCTTTTTAATCAGCAATGTTTTCTAAGAAAAATTAGAAGAATAGGCGGTCGATAAATTCTGTAACATAGGTGCCATATCTACTCTTGTCTATGTTGTACAAAGGATCAGTTCTATTAATGAATCTAGCCTTGGTCCCATTTATATATGTTGATTTAATTGCAATAAATCAGGAAGGGAAGTCATCTCATGCGAAAACTAAATAGAGTATGTAGTGTATTTTTAGTTAGTATAATGATGCTAATGTGGGGTTGCGACCAGCCTACAAAAGTCGAGTCCAATGAATCCAAATTAGATGATACTGCCATTGAAGCATGGCAAACCGGGCTCATTGATGGACAATATATAATTTCGCTAAAATCAGTGGGATCGACAGAAACATTAGCTGCCAGAGCTGAAAAGACCGACGCCCAGATCGATGCTGTAGCGCAGTCAACTAGTATTGAGGCTTCAAATATTTTGAAGCGGTATACCTACTCACTCCGCGGTTTTGCTGCCAAACTCACTGATGAACAGGTAAACAGTTTGCGAAAGGATGACCGTGTGGAATATGTAGAACAGGATCAAGTTATCTCACTTGCTCCACCATGTGGTACTCCTGTAAATCCCTGTGATGGTGGAGGCGGTGGTGATGATTCGGGGCAAGCTACTCCCTGGGGAATTACTCGCGTCGGCGGTCCGGTTGCAAGTAATGGGGTCGCCTGGGTTATAGACACCGGGGTCGACTTGGATCATCCCGATCTTAATGTAGATACGGAACGCAGCGTGACGGTAATATCCAGAGGTAGCGGTTCCAAGTCGGCTGACGATGGCAATGGTCATGGCACCCATGTGGCAGGTACTATTGCGGCAATTGATAATGATATTGACGTGGTGGGAGTCGCCTCTGGAGCTACCATTGTGGGAGTAAAAGTACTTGATAAACGGGGTAGCGGTTTAAATTCCGATGTGATAGCCGGTGTTGATTATGTAGCTGCAAATGCTGCCCCTGGCGATGTCGCTAACTTGAGCCTGGGTGGCAGTCCGTCACAGGCGCTGGATGACGCCGTTCGATATGCGGCTGATCAAGGAGTGGTATTTGCTATTGCTGCAGGTAACAGTGGGGATGATGCCAATAATTATTCTCCCGCACGTGTGGAATACAACAATGTGTGGACCGTCTCTGCTACTGATGAGGCTGATATTTTTGCCGATTTTTCGAACTACTCCGGACCGACGGAGCCTCCTATCGAATTTACTGGTCCAGGAGTTGATATCTTATCACTCTATGCAGATGGGGGAACGGCCACATTAAGTGGTACTTCAATGGCTTCTCCTCACGTGGCAGGGGTGCTTCTTCTTACCGGAGGAAATCCCACCTCTGACGGAACGGCTAGCGGAGATCCAGACGGAGATTCTGATCCCATTATTCACAACTAGACCGAATATTACCTAAACCGGTTGAGGTACCTGCTAATGGGCAGGTGCCTTTTTTTATATCAGTTACTTTCATAGCCGAGGCAGAGTCCGTACTTTATCCGAGTTTAGATTTAACCTGTAATATTATTTTATACGCTCTCTACTTGTATGAAGAAAAAGTATAATGTTTACGGTATTGGAAACGCGCTGGTCGATATTGAATTTGAGGTGTCCGAGGAGTTCCTTGACAAGCATGGTGTAAAAAAAGGAGTGATGACACTCGTTGATGAAGAGACCCAGTTCCAGATGATCGAGGATATCAACCATGCCGAGACTGTTCAGAAGCCGGGGGGATCGGCTGCTAATACCGTATTTGCCGTGAGTCAATTTGGAGGAAAGGCGTTTTACTCCTGCAAAGTGGCACGCGACAAATTTGGTGACGATTATCTCCAGGACATGAAGGACGCAGGCATTGACACTAACTTTGATCGCCAGCATAGACAAGATGGTATTACGGGCAAGTGCCTGGTGATGATTACCGATGATGCCGATCGCACACTAAACACCTTTCTCGGTATCACCTCTACGCTTTCTACTGACGAGATCGATGAACACGCCATCAGTGATTCCGAATATGTGTACTTGGAGGGTTACCTGGTAACGTCTGATACCGGGCTGGAGGCGATGAAGAGGGCGAAAAAAGTGGCGGAGGATCACGAGGTGAAGACCGCACTGACACTCTCCGATCCATCAGTTGTAGAAGCCTTTAAAGGCCGCTTCGAGGATGTTATTGGTGCTTCGGTAGATCTGTTGTTCTGCAATGAAGATGAAGCCAGGAAGTATACTGGTAAGTCTGATCTCATGGAGGCGCGGGAAGCTCTTAAAAAAGAGGCCAAACGTTTTGTGATTACGCAGGGAAGCAATGGTGCCATGATTTTTGATGGCGACACGTTTATCGATATCGAGCCGTATGAGGTAAAGGCGATCGATACCAACGGGGCTGGTGACATGTTTGCCGGTGCATTTCTTTACGGAATATCCGACGGTTTGGGCTATGCTGCCTCGGGCAAGCTTGCAAGCCTGGCCTGTTCTAAAGTGGTCTCGCAGTATGGTCCCCGCCTCAAATGGCATGAAGTGCAGGATGTCCGCAAAAAATTGGTGTAACAAATTTGTGGACTAGCTTAAGGTCTGCGGTATCTGCTTAATACAGTTGGTATAATATTCCCGCTGAGTTCGCAGATTATCTGAGCGATATACGGGTATATGTTTCTTTAGGGATCTCTGATTATTACTGTTGGTAAACGGTTGGCGTAATTAATTTGTATTACAAAATATTCGGAACCGAGAATTATGAAAAAACTCATATTGGCAAGTCGCAACGAACACAAAATCCAGGAGCTTCGGGAAACCTTGGCAGATCTCGATATTGAGCTCAAATCAGCGCTCGATTTCAAGGAGCTGCAGGAAGTGGAAGAGGATAAGCTGACTCTTGAGGGTAATGCGTTAAAAAAAGCTCGCTATGTTTTTGAGAAAACGGGTCTCCCCACTTTGGCAGATGACACCGGGCTGGAGGTTGATGCACTTGATGGGCGCCCGGGCGTGTTTTCTGCACGCTATGCTGGTGAAGATGCCTCCTACCAGGATAACACCGACAAGCTGTTGGCAGAGCTGGCAAAAGTCGATAATAAAGATCGATTAGCCCAGTTCCGAACGGTGGTGGCTTTTATTGACGAAAATGGAGAGAAGCATTTTTTTGAAGGCATCTGCCGCGGGAAGATCCTGAAGGAAGAGCGGGGAGATAAAGGCTTTGGATATGATCCTGTTTTCCAGCCTGAGGGCTATGAAGAGACATTTGCGCAGCTTGATTCCGAAGAAAAGAATAACATCAGCCACCGCGGTCGGGCTATCCAGAAATTTTATGACTGGCTGCAAAACGCAATGCGTGACGAGTGATGCGTAACAGTTTTCATCACGTATCACGTATTACTCATCACGCATTACTTGAACTTATGCCGCACAAAAGCCTCTATCGCTTCATACTCAGCAAAGCCGAGCTTGTCATAGAGTTGTGCCGTCCCGCGGTTTCGCTCCTCGGAACGCTGCCAGAATTCGCGTTCATCCGGACCTGGAAACAGCGGCCGGTCTTTCTGTGACTGGTGCTTGAAAATGGCACGTCGCTTTTTGGCCAGCTCCTGTGGACTAATGGGCACTGCCATTTCAATCTCGTTAATATCCCACTCCTGCCAGGCACCACGGTAGAGCCAAACAAAGCAATCTTCTGCCCAGTCGTCATCCTTGCACTCCTCCAGTGCGTTGAAGATTGCTTTCAGGCAGACGCGGTGCGTGCCGTGTGGATCAGAAAGATCGCCGGCGGCATATACCTGGTGAGGCTTCACTTCACGCAATAACTCTTTGACGATATCGACATCGGCCTGGGAAAGAGGTTTCTTTTTGACGCGACCCGTTTCATAGAACGGCATATCCAGAAAATGAAGATTCTCTTCAGGGATGCCGCAGTACCGCCCGGCTGCCTTTGCCTCACTACGCCGGATCAGGCCCTTTATATGTTTGATTTCATCCGAATCGATCTGCCCGGGCTGCTTTTCCTCGATGAATTTTTTGATGTTTGAGAGCCGCGTTTCGGTGTCTTTCTGGTTGATTTCAAAGATCTCATTATAGTCAGAAACAAAATCAACAAACCGGATCACATCATCATCAAAAACGGCAATATTTCCCGATGTTTGATACGCCACATGGACTTCATGGCCGTGTTCAACCAGCCTGATGAGCGTGCCGCCCATCGAGATTACATCGTCATCCGGGTGGGGACTAAAGACGATGGCACGCTTCGGGAACGGCTCTTTTCGCTCCGGCCGGTTGGTGTCGTCAGCATTGGGCTTGCCCCCGGGCCAGCCGGTGATGGTATGTTGTAGCTCATTGAATACCTTGAGGTTTATGTTATATGCCGGACCGTGTTGCGTAAGCAGATCCCCCATGCCGTGCTCGTTGTAGTCCTCATCCGTGAGTTTAAGCACAGGTTTATCTACCTTCTGGCAGAGCCAGACCACACCTTTTCGGATCAGCTTGTCATCCCAGTCGCATGATGTGAGTATCCAGGGCGTTTTACGTCGAGTAAGTTCAGCTGCCGAGGCTTCATCTAAAATAACGGTCGCGTTGGGGTGCTCCTGTAGGTAGGTGGCCGGCACTCTTTCATGTATCGGACCTTCCACCGCCTCACGGATGATCGGAGCCTTCCCTTCGCCCCAGGCCATCATGAAAATGCGGTCGGCATCCAGGATGGTACCGATTCCCATTGTAATCGCCCGGCGCGGGACGTGCTCTTCTCCAAAAAAGTCACTCGCCGCGTCCTTGCGCGTAATACGGTCCAGCGTAATCAGGCGGGTCCGGGAGTCCGGTCTTGATCCCGGCTCATTAAATCCGATATGCCCGGTTCGGCCGATGCCCAGGATCTGGATATCGAGTCCACCGGCATCTTTAATTTTTTGCTCATACTCCTCGCAATAGGTCGAAATCTCATCTTCCTCAAGCGTCCCATCGGGGATGTGAACCTGGTCCTCCGGGATGTCGATATCATCAAACAGGTGCTCCTTCATAAATCGTACATAGCTCTGCAGGGAGTTCGGCTTCATCGGGTAGTACTCATCCAGGTTAAAGGTGATCACATTTTTAAAACTCAATCCCTCCTTTTTGTGCATCCGCACCAGTTCATCATACAACTTGGTGGGGGTGGAGCCGGTGGCCAATCCCAAGACTGTAGGCTCATTGTCCTCATTATTTTTCCTGATTAAGTCGGCGATCTCTTGAGCAATGGCCTTTGTTGCTGTTACTGAGTCGGAATAAATTTCAGTAGGAATATTTTCGTAGTACTTTGTTTTTTTTTCGGAGTTGAGCATATAGTCTGATTTTTGATTCTAGAAAAATAATCCTATTTACGATCTAACGTGATGAAACTGCGGTGGGTATGGCATCTATCCCCGGTAACCTTATAATAGTAATTTTGCACCACCCTTGCTTCAACAGATTATTGGCCTATATAGTAAAATGAAAGAACAAATGTAAAATGGTAAAACGAAAAGAGCGGTTAATCTCTTTGGATGTCTTTCGGGGTATAACAATTGCCGGAATGATCCTGGTCAATAACCCGGGAACATGGTCGCATATTTATGATCCGTTGGAACATGCCCAGTGGCATGGCTGGACGCCTACCGACCTGATTTTTCCATTCTTTTTGTTCATTGTTGGCGTAGCCATGGTCTACTCGTTTAACAGCCTGGAGAGCAAAGGGGTATCCAAAAAAGAGATCTATAAAAAAGTAGTGATACGATCCTCCCTGTTGTTTGCCATAGGGGTAGGCATGGCGATTTTTCCTGTGTTCAGGCTGGAGCCGTTCCGACTGTTTGATCTATCTACCATCCGTATAATGGGAGTGTTGCAGCGGATTGGTCTCTGCTACCTGTTCGCTTCTATTATTTACCTGGAATTCAGAAAACCTCTCAATCTTGCGTGGTGGGCGGCAGGGTTGCTTGGGTTTTACTGGACCATTATGATGCTGGTGCCGGTACCGGGCCACGGGGCAGGACAGCTCACTATGGAAGGGAACCTGGCCACCTATATTGACAATGCAATTCTCGGCGCCCGCACCTGGCAGCCGGGTTGGGAACCGGAGGGATTCCTGAGTACGATTCCCGCAATCGGTACCGTACTGTTGGGCCTGCTAACCGGTCAATTACTTAATTCAGATAGAAGCAAGGAAGACAAAGCGCTCTATATGTATGTCTTTGGCAGCCTGGGACTGCTGGCCGGAGTAATTGTTAATCAATGGTTCCCGATCAACAAAGGGCTCTGGACCAGTTCATATGTGCTGTTGACCGGTGGTATCGCACTCCTTTTCCTGGCTTTCTGCTACTGGCTGATCGACATTAAAGAAGTGAAATGGTGGACGAAGCCGTTTGTGATATTCGGCATGAATGCCCTGGCTGTCTATGTGATGGCGGAACTGTGTTCGAAGTTGATTTCGATGATCCCTGCACCTACCGGTTCTGCGGGTTCCATCAAAGGGATGATCTACCACGACCTTCTGCTTCCGCTGACAGATCCCATCAATGCCTCATTGATGTTTGCGGTAGGTTACGTAGTGTTTTGGTTGTGGGTGATGTCGATATTTTACCGCAAAAAAATCTTTATCAAAATATAGTAAAGAGGTGTTGGGAGGGAGTTGCACTCCCGACTCATGAGCTATAAACCTGCTACTAAATAAAGGGATTATATTTTGGAATTCAGTGTCATAGATTACATCGTTATCGTACTTTACCTGGTCGGGGTGGCGGTTATCGGCATCCGAATTGCCGGTAAGCAGACGTCAACCTCTGACTACTTTTTGGGAGGACATGGCATTCCCTGGTGGGCGGTTTTATTCTCCGTTGTGGCAACCGAAACCAGCACGTTGACATTCATAAGTATACCGGCAGTGGCGTATGGGGGAGACCTTACGTTTCTTCAAATTACACTGGGCTACATCGTGGGGCGCATACTGGTGAGCCTGTTTTTTCTTCCCAAATATTATGAAGGTAACCTGACGACTGCCTACCAGTTCCTTGCCAACCGCTTCGGTCCCTCCATGCGCAATGCCGCAAGCACCACGTTTATGATAACACGCTTGCTGGCCGACGGGGTGCGCCTCTTCGCCACTGCCATTCCACTGGCCATTATTTTGCGACTGGGCGGTGCATTTTCCGGGTGGGGTGACCTGGAAGTATACCTGCTCTCCATAACGGCCATTTCTGCGATAACTCTCATTTATACGCTGATCGGTGGTATCAAGGCTGTGGTTTGGATGGATGTGATGCAGATGGCTGTATATATCGGTGGAGCGCTGCTGGCGATGGGTATCATGATCAATGGATTGCCTAACGGCGCATGGGGGGCTGTTTCTACGGCTCTTGAGGCAGGAAAGTTAAATCTTGTTGATTTCGGTTTTGACATGAACTTTTCTGATTTTATCGCTGCCCCTTACACCTTTTTTACGGCCTTGATAGGTGGGGCTATTTTTTCGGTCGCCTCCCACGGAACCGATCAGCTGATCGTGCAGCGGCTGCTGACGACTCAGAATCTTAAAAACAGCCAAAGGGCTCTGGTCTGGAGTGGATTTGTTGTAGCGCTGCAATTCGCCCTGTTCCTGGTGATCGGCCTCCTGCTGTACGCCTTTTATAATGCCCAGCCCGCCGAAGCACTGGGTTTAGCCACCACCGACGAAATTTTTGCCAAATTTATTGTTGAGCAGCTTCCCGTCGGGCTTTCGGGCTTGATTGTGGCCGCCCTTTTTGCGGCTGCCATGAGCAGCCTGAGCTCCTCCCTTAACTCGCTGGCTTCTTCCACAACACTGGATCTTTACAAACCCTACTTTGGCAAAGAAAATACCGAGGCTGAAGACCTGCGCATTTCACGCATCATCACTATTGGTTGGGCGATTATCCTTACAGGATCAGCCTTTTTCTTTGCAATTCTTCAGCTGCAGGAGGGAGAGCGACCCGCGGTGGTGGAGCTCGGTTTGGGAATCGCTTCCTATACATATGGTGGGCTGCTCGGGGCTTTCGTGCTCGGCCGCTGGTTTGATTCACCTGATCTGACTGATGCGTTGATCGGCTTTTTTGCGGGATTGATCTCGTTGCTTTTTATGGTAGAGGGACCGATCCAGAACTTGTTGCCCGGTGAAGCCCTGGCTATTGCATGGCCGCTCTATACCGTAGTGGGAAGCCTCATAGTGGTAGTCGTGGGTAATCTTTCCTGGTGGACAAGAAGAGCGAGCTAAGTTATTACACAAAGTGTCACAAAGAATTCACAGAGTTACACAAGGGACTCAGTGAAAAGAATTCTATGTGACGCTCTGTGATACTTTTTTCTAAATTCAGCTTAGAAGATGCTAAAACCTTCAACCTTCAACATGTAACCCTCAAACGTTAAACCTATGAAACGAGTAACCGGCATTGGCGGAGTTTTTTTTAAAAGCAAAGACTCGAAAAAAACAAGGGCTTGGTATAAGAAGCACCTGGGTATCGACAGTGGGGAATACGGCGGTACCTTTGAGTGGCGACATTCCGATGATAAAGATAAAAAGGGTTTTACTGCATGGGGACCTTTTAAAGATGACACCGAATATTTTGATCCCAGTGAGCGGGAATTTATGATCAATTACCGGGTGGATGATCTCGAAGCGTTGATTGAAGTGTTAAAAGAGGAAGGCGTCGAAATTGTGGGCGAAATTGAGGAGTATGAGTATGGCAAATTCGGCTGGATCATTGATCCCGACGGTACGAAAATCGAGCTTTGGGAACCCAATGACGAGGTGTATGCGAATATTGCAGGAGAGGGACTCAACAAAAGCAGTTAAGTCTAGTTGTCCTTAACAAATCGATAGAGATAGGGCGCGCGGTGGGCACCGCCCGTTTTCTTTTTGCCGATCCGTTTGAGATTTCCAGAATTGACCATTTTACGGTGAAAGCTGGTCCGATTGATTTTTTTCTCAAGGATCGTCTCATGCAGGCTTCGTAGCTCTCCCATGGTAAAGGTCTCTGACATAAGGTTATAACTGATCGGCATATGCTCAATATTCTCTTTTAGTGTGTCAAGAGCATATTGAATGATAAGACGGTGATCTTGAATCAACTCGGGAAGTTCGTCAAGATCACACCAGAAACAGCTGTCAGATAATTTATCAGGTGTGGGATGTGCCTTGGAAAAATCGACAAGAGCGTAATATCCAACCGAAATAAAACGCTGCATCAGAAAATGGTCCTCTGTAGCAGCTACCCCGTTCGCTTTCAACACGCCCCGCATGTATTCGGTATCATATCTTTCCATGTTCCCAAACGTGTGAAATTGATCCAGGTAGATATTGTCTAAAGAAGTTCGCTCCCTCAGCGTACGTTCGGCGGCTTCGTCAAGATCTTCATCTTTGTAGACGAATCCACCCGGCAAGGCAAGATAGCCGGTATTTTTAAACTCCAGAATCAAGATTTTTAACTCCCGGTCATGATAACCAAAGATTACACAGTCAATTGAAATACCGGGGAGAAACCGGGACCAATCTGTGTCTTTTATGCCTTCAATTTGTGGCTTTTCCATATTTCAATTAGTTAGTCAACTGGATCAAATGATGATTTAAAGATAAAAAAATTTGTCTAATTACGTTAATACTATTACTATTGTTGCTCTATGCAACAATAAGATTAATGTACTGGGGAAATAAGAATTATCACATTAAAATATGGGAAAGATGGTTCGGTCTTTATTCACAAAAATAATTACCATTGTATTAGTAATAGGAGTTCTATTGGGATCCGAGGTAAAAGCACAATCTACCGACATATCTAATCCACAGGTCACTACTGAAAACGGGACTCTGGAAGGCATCAATGATTCCGGAGTTTATATATACAAAGGCATACCGTTTGCTCAGCCGCCGGTTGGAGAGCTTCGTTGGAAAGCCCCACAACCGGTTAAAGGCTGGGGCGGGGTGAAACAAGCAAAGCAGTTTGGTCCACGCTGTATGCAGCGTCCTGTTTTTGGAGATATGGTGTTTCGCTCTGACGGGATGAGCGAAGATTGCCTCTACCTGAATGTGTGGTCGTCTACCGGAGATTCTGATGCCAGCCTACCGGTACTGGTGTATTTTTATGGCGGTGGACTGATGGCAGGTGACGGTTCTGAGCCTCGGTATGACGGGGAAAGCATGGCCCGAAACAAAGGGATTGTCACCGTTACAGTCAATTACAGGCTCTCAGTATTTGGCTTTATGTCACATCCGGCGCTAACAGCAGAATCGCCCCACTCAGCTTCCGGAAACTATGGGTTGTTGGATCAGGCACTGGCCCTGCAGTGGGTAAAAGATAACATCGAGACTTTTGGTGGAGATCCGGGTAACATCACCATTGCCGGCGAATCGGCCGGGTCGATATCGGTTAGTGCACAGATGGCTTCCCCGCTGTCCAGGGATCTGATTTCCGGTGCTGTGGGCGAAAGTGGATCTCTTTTAGGGGCACTGTCGGCCGCTCCTCTCAAGGAAGGCGAAAAGGCTGGTCAAAAGTTTCAGGAGGTCTTGGGTGCTGGTTCGCTCAGTGAAATGCGAAAAATGCCTGCAGAGAAAGTGCTGGAAGCGACAGCGAAAGAAGGTGTGCAACGATTTTCGTTAACCGTGGATGGCCACTTCTTTCCCAGGGATCCTCTTGAAATCTACCGCTCAGGTGAGCAGGCTGATGTGCCCCTGCTGGTGGGGTGGAACTCACAGGAGATGGCTCATCAATTCCTCTTCCAAGGGAAACAACCGACTCCTGAAAATTATGAAAAGCTTGTTGGGGATCTGTATGGGGAAAATGCAGATAAAATATTGGAGCTCTACCCGGGGTCTACTAAGGAAGAGGTCCTAAAATCGGCCACTGATCTGGCGGGTGACCGATTTATCGCTTATAGCACATGGAAATGGAGTGATGTGCACAGCCAGACAAGCAGCAGCCCGGTCTACCGTTACTACTACTCCCGACCCCGTCCGGCCATGGCTTCTGCCCCAAAGAATTCGAATACCCCACCTCCGGCCAGCGGTGCGGTTCACGCGGCTGAAATTGAGTACGTGATGGGCAACTTGCCCCGGAATAACGTATATGCCTGGACCGAAGAGGACTACCAGGTCTCGAATATTTTCCAGGGATTCATTGCTAATTTCGTGAAAAGAGGCAATCCAAATGGTCTTGGATTGCCACAGTGGACATCGCTGCAGGAAGGTCAGGTTCGAAAAGTGATGCAGATTGATGTCAACAGCCGCCTGCGTCCGGTCGAACACCAAGATCGATATGAGTTTCTTGACCGACTGTCGTATCCTGGATCTGAGTAAGTAAAATGAATGTAGGTTGATGATCTCTGTCATTCAACCTATATGATCCCTATGGGTCCCGGTTGCGTGATAGTAACCGGGATTTTATCCTTTTAGTTAGCTTCAGTTCCTCTCTTTATGCAGTAACTAAGTAAGGATCTCAAACGGATGGTTCGAATCCTGTTGCTGCTCAACTGACACTATCTACAGAAGCGGACTACAGCGTCTTCCATTATTTGGAGTTAAGGGAGGGGCTAAAAAAACTGAGGTCTCGCACATATTTGCAGGAAACTTGTGATGAAGAACAGGAGATAAATTTTACGATTTTTGACCATTTCTCTCTGGTTTGGATTTTTCATGCAATTTTTTGCATAAATGAATTTTGAGTCCCATTCAAAACCATATATATCCTTTTTGTCCCATCTTAAAAGTCATTAATCCATTGATATGCATGTCATTACAGATTTTAATAAAAAATTTGAATTTGTGAATACAATAGCTTAAATACTCTTTGTTGCATTATGCAACATTGTAGATTTGGAAAAAATGTTGCACTCATTGGTCAAAGTTATTTAAAAGTTGTAAATCACAAAGCTGCTATAAAAGCTGTGATGAACACTAGGAATGTAGTTTAATAGTGAATAAATCCTGGTGAGAAATCGCTGGATGGTGAATCTGTTATAAAAAGTTAGGGAAATATATAGGCTGTAATAGGTACGGATAGGTGGCGCCATATATTAGGGATATTATCGTGTGTTCTGTTCCCTCTCTACTAATTTCATGACTTCAAGTCCGTTCAAATCTTTGCCTCACGGGATACTATGAGAAAGGAGGCCGTATGTGACAAAAAATTAAGCTTAGGGAAATCGCAATATCAATAAATAACACAACTAGGGTTAGATCATGGAAAAATATACATATCGTAACTTAATAAGGATGATAGGGAAAATGATCCCTATATGGATTATGGCAGGCTTGTTGGTCCAGCCAGCCATGTCCCAGGATCAGGCTACGGTGTTAGGTGTGGTGACAGATGCCAGTTCGGGAGAAACGATGCCCGGAGTCAATGTCTTGGTAAAAGGGACATCCATCGGATCCGCAACGAATGTAGATGGAGAATATGAATTTGATGTTCCCAGTCTCCAGGATACGCTGGTAGTTTCTTTTGTTGGATATCAAATGCAAGAGGTCCCCATTAACGGTAGAACAACGGTTAACGTGGTGCTGCAACCACAGGCAATTGCGGGTGATGAATTGATTGTAACAGGATATTCAACGCAGCGCCAGGCGGATGTGACCGGTGCTGTTTCGTCAATTAGCTCAGAGGACTTCAACCGGGAGACATCGGCAAGCGTACTTAACAAAATGAAGGGAAAGGTTTCTGGTGTGAATATCGCCTCAACGGGATCGCCCGGTGGTCGCAGTACGGTTCGGATTCGCGGGATAAGCTCCTTCCAGAATAACGATCCTCTGTACATTATTGACGGGGTGCCGATGCAAGATGCCTATCAAAACTGGTTGAATCCCAATGATATTGAATCCATCCAAGTGTTAAAATCGGCTTCTGCCGCATCTATTTATGGTTCTCGTGCCAGCAACGGGGTTATTATCATTGAAACCAAGAGCGGTGTAGCAGGAAAGCCTCAGATTTCGTTGAGTGTCAATGCCGGTATTGCAACCCCGGTTGGAGGCTATGACGATTTCTTGATTCAGGATCCTCTGGATTACCATGAGATCGTAAAACGCAGCCACGAAAATGCCGGACTCTCCGTACCTACCAATATTTATGGCGATCCCAATAATCCAAGCATTCCCAACTATATCTATCCCAATGACGGGGATAATCCCACAAACGATCTGCAGGCCTTCGGAATTACCGAAGATGATTATCAATATTGTAATTGTGATAACCTGATTATGCCGGCCAGCCAGGGAACCAACTGGTGGGATGCTCTTTTTGATCCGGCCGTTACCCAGGATTACAACCTGAGTGTTTCCGGTGGAGGCGACAACGCCACGTACAACATTTCGTTCAACTACTTCAACCTGGAAGGTACCATGAAATATAACTGGTACAAGAGGGGTTCTGTACGAGTAAACACGGAGTTTAACAGCGGTATTTTTACGGTTGGTGAAAATGTTTCTGTTTCACTTGCGAATACAACGGGCGGAATGCCTGCTGCCGGTGGATTTATCGAAGGCGGTCCCGTCGGGAAAAACGTGCTGCTTCAACCTATTGTACCGGTATATGATATTGGGGGTAATTTTGCCAGTGGTAAAGCCAATACCCTGGGTAACCACACAAATCCGGTGAAATTAGCCTGGGATGACAGAAATGATATTTCACGCAACAACAGGGTAGTGGGTAGTGCCTTTGCTTCGGCAGATTTAACCGAAAATCTAATGGTAAAAACAACATTTGGCTTTGATTTGGGAGAAAACACCGGGCAAGACTTCACGTATCCGACCCTTGAAAATTCAGAGCCCAATTCAGTCACCTCATTTAGTGAAAATTCAAATCGTTTTACCAATTGGACATGGTCAAACACAATCCAGTACAATACTACGCTTGTTGAAAAGCATAACCTGAACGTATTGGCTGGGTTTGAAGCAAATCAAAGCAGTTACCGCGAAATGGATGGAACCATGGCGGGTTTTATCACGCAAAATCCGGATAAACACTATATCCAGGATGCCCTGGGTGATCCTAACACGAAGAATGTAAATAGCTCGGGATATAACAGTTCGCTGGCTTCCTTTTTTGGAAAGGTCGACTATAACTATGATAGCAAGTACCTTTTAAGCTTTACCATTCGCCGGGATGGATCTTCTCGTCTGGGGGCTTCCAGCCGGTGGGGTACTTTCCCTGCGGGTAGTATTGGCTGGCGTCTGTCGGAAGAGGCTTTCATGAGCGGTTCTGAAGCTATTACAGACCTGAAAATAAGGGCCGGTTTTGGAATTACCGGGAACCAGCAGATACCTACCGGTCGAACCCTTGATCAGTATGGCGGCGGCACTGGAAGTACTTTCTATGATATTAATAACACCGGCAACAACATTGTGCCCGGCTATACCAGGACCGTCATTGGGAACAATGACCTGAAATGGGAGGAAAACATCTCGTACAACGTGGGGCTTGATGCCGAGCTGTATGAGGGAAAAGTAACTTTTGTCCTGGATATGTATCAGCGGGAAGTGGATGACCTGCTTTTTAATCCCACTGTACCCGGTACGCAAGGGCAGGCCGCCGCTCCATTCAGGAATGTTGGTAAGATGCGGAACCGCGGAGTTGAAGTTCAAATAGGATACCGGGAAACCGTTAATACCGATTTTAGCTGGAGCGTAGATATCAATGGCAGCCATTACCAAAACGAGATTGTACGCATTGGTGGTGGAAACGACTTCTTTTACGGTCCTATCGGTGCCAGCGTACGGGGTGGAAACGTAGTTAGAAATGAAATCGGCCACCCGATCGGTTCATTCTATGGCTATGAAGCCGACGGACTATTTGCTAACCAAGCCGAGGTGGATGCACACGCACAGCAAGATGGTGCAGCTCCCGGTCGCATCCGGTTTAAAGATACCAACGGGGACGGGCAAATTACCGCCGAAGACCGGACGATTATCGGTTCCTACCATCCCGACTTTACCGGCGGGCTGAACCTTGGATTCCAGTGGAAGAACTTCGATTTCAGTTCTTTCCTGTTCGCATCCATCGGCAACGAGATATTCAATGTACAGAAGGAGTTTACCGTCTTTCGCTTGTTTAATTCCAACGTCAGAAAAGAGCTTTTGGATAAATCTGCCATCGTAGAAAACGGGCAGGTTGTCAACATGGATGAGGCTGAGTATCCACGGTTGGACCAGAATGATAACTTTAGCAGCCAGTACAGTAGTTTCTTCGTGGAGGATGGGTCCTACCTGAGACTCCAGAGCCTGCAGATAGGCTATACCGTACCACGGGAGGTGTTGCCCGGCTTTAGAAATTTGAGATTGTTCCTGCAGGGAGAGAACCTGTTCACTATTACGGGGTACAGCAATATCGATCCATCACTGCCCAACGGTGCTGAAACTGGAACAGCAGGAGCGGACATTAGTGACCAGGCCGGTGGGGTAGACAGGGGCGTCTACCCGTCAAACCGCATTATCTCTATTGGTTTGCAAGCAGACTTTTAATTCAAAAAAATATTGAGTCATGAATTCAATTAAGAAAATATTTCGATTGTTAGTGATCGCCTTCGTGGCGTTAGGTACAATCTATGCCTGTGAAGATTTCCTTTCGCAGTCGCCACAGGGAACACTCGGTGCAAGTGAACTTGCCAATAAAGATGGCGTGGAAGGAAATCTTATTGCTACCTACTCGATGCTTGACGGGGACGGTAATTTCGGTGATTTGACGGGCGTGGCCGCCAGTAATTGGGTCTGGGGCAGTGTAGCTTCTGATAATGCCTATAAAGGTTCAGAACCGGGGGATGCCGGGCAGGTATCAGAAGTGGAGCTGTACCAGTGGAGTACGGGTGGAGTTGATATCATTTTGAATGACAAATTTAATTCCCTGTACGATGCGATTAACCGGGCCAATGCCACCATCAGCCTATTAAATTCTGTGGAAGGTATTTCAGAGTCTGAACGGCAGCGTATTGAAGGGGAAGCGCGTTTCTTACGAGCCCACTACCACTTTGAGGCCTGGAAGATGTGGGGCAATATTCCCTATTATACCCAGGAAGCGGAAAACTACCGGAAGCCAAACACAGGGGTAGATCCGATCGCCCGGATACTAGAAGACCTGGATGCCGCTATTGAACTGTTGCCTACTACCCAGGATGAACCCGGCAGAGTTACCGAGTGGACCGCAAAAGCCTACAAAGGTAGAGTCCAGGTATACACTGGAAATTACAGTGATGCATTGTCTACACTGCGGGAGGTTGAACAAGATGGCCCCTATTACCTTGAGGATAATTTTCACCAGGTATTCTCCGCCAATCATGCCAGTCAGGGGGAAACCATCCTGGCGTACCAGGCGTCAGTCAATGATGGCGATCCAACGGGGCGAAATGGTAACTGGGGAGACCGCTTGAACTTTCCCCATGCCGGTAGCCCGTTTGGGTGTTGTGGTTTCCATCAACCGTCACAGAACCTGGTAAACGCATTCCAGGTGGATGGAGATGGACTGCCACTGCCTCTTTCACAGCCGGATTCCTGGAACGATTCCAACACGAGTCCGGATGCATCTTCACCAGTCGACCCCCGGTTGGACTGGACGGTAGGTCGTGACGGGGTTCCCTATCTCGACTATGGTGTGCATAATTCAAACTGGATCCGCGATCGCGCGTGGGCCGGTCAGTACAGCCCGAAGAAGACCATACCCGAGAGCAGTGCGGAGGCCACAAGCAGCGTGGGCTGGGCAAGTTACCAGCTCCACAATCAGAATCTCCACCTCTATCGTTATGCCGATCTGCTGCTGTTGCTTGCAGAGGCTGAAGTGGAGGCAGGTGACCTCGGCAACGCCCGGGAGCTGGTCAATCGCGTGAGGGAACGAGCTGCCGCAGCAGCACAGGGACCAATCGATAATATCGAGGTGCCAATTGATGATTCCTCCATTACGTGGGCTGATTATGAGGTTGCTGAATATCCTGTTACGTCATCCGCCTTTGCCAACCAGGAGAACGCACGAGAGGCTGTCCAGATGGAACGCCGACTTGAGTTGGCTATGGAAGGTCACCGACTGTTCGACCTGCGGCGCTGGGGACGGGCACAGCAAGTGCTTAACGATTTCCTCGATGTTGAAGAGACTCGCAGGGAATACATAGGAGGCCACCAAGACTATGCAGATCGACATAATCTGTACCCATTGCCCTCAGTGCAAATCGAGTTAAGCACTGTTGATGGAGAACCTCAATTGCAACAGAATCCCGGATGGTAACGGATGAAGCTGAATGCTGATTAGCACCACGATTTGACCCCACAAGGAGGAGGGAAATACTCATTTCGAGCTTCTCTCCTCCATTCTGGGGATTTTTAAATCAAACTTGTCTAAGTTGGTTACCCGAGTATTTTGTTAGTGACCTGATCACAGCTATTATCAAATATTAACCGACTTCCCTAGGGATTTATTTCTTAGTATAGATACTGGGGATTCGAAAAGAAAATTGTAGACCAATGAAACGATTCTTGCTGATTTTGTTATGCCTTGTAGTATCAAACCAGCCTGCCGAGGCACAAAATTTACGCTTTAGCGCCGAACAATACATCGACCAGGGAGATACGTTGAATTACCGAATTTCATTTCCTGATTTCAGCCAGTCGGAAACATATCCGGTGGTGATTTTTTTGCATGGTGGAGGCGAAAGGGGTAATGATAATATCTCACAGCTCAAATGGGGCGTTCAGAATTTTGCTACTGATGAAATGTTAATGACACACAAACCGATTGTTATTGCTCCCCAATCGCCCTCCAATGCCACGTGGTCTAACTTTGAGGGAGAATTTGGAAGTGAAGGAGAACCGCTGCGGCTGGCAGATGAACCCTCCCGACCGCTAGAGATGACGATGGCTCTGCTGGACCAGGTAATTGAGAATAATGCCGTTGATACCACGCGAATCTATATAACCGGCATGTCGATGGGGGGATATGGTACTTGGGATGCCATCGCCCGTTGGCCTGAAAAATTTGCGGCGGCCGTCCCCGTCTGCGGAGGTGGTGATCCCACAACAGCCGGTCGTATTGTTGATGCCAATATCCCGGTATGGGCGTTTCATGGAGCTGATGATCCCGTTGTTGCCCCGGAAAAGTCACGTGTTATGATTGAAGCTCTGCAAAAAGCCGGTGGACAACCTGGATACACTGAGTATCCGGCAGTTGGTCATTTTTCCTGGTTACAAGCCTATTCGGACAAGTACATGATATCTTGGCTTTTCAGCCAGGCAAATCAAGATTGAAGAAGTCCTGAATTCAGGAATAACAAAAAGGTAGGGGCCAATACCACCCGCTTATTGTTACATATTGCAACAATAGTTAGTAGTCCATATACTGGAATGTATTATCGGTCGGGAAGGGATATTCACGATGTATGGTATACCAAAATGGAAAAAGATCAGAAAGCCTGACCATATCCATCTGTATCGGGCAATTTTATGAGATTATTCACACACGCTATTTTACTGTTGTCAATACTCCTGGCATGCAATGGGAAAAAGAAGCAGATCGAGTCGGTGCTGGCAATTGAGACCGGGATTATAGAAGGCGTTTTCAACGAAGAGTCCGGTGTCTACGTTTTCAAAGGCATTCCTTTTGCTAAAGCCCCGGTGGCTTCTCTTCGATGGCGACCTCCGCAGTCCGCCGAGAGTTGGCAGGATACGCTGGATGCCTCAACGTTCGGCCCGATATGCATGCAGAGGAAACCCCAGCCATTCTCGATGTGGACGAGTGAATTTATCGCCCCGGCCGGTAACATGAGTGAAGACTGCCTTAACCTGAATATCTGGACCAAGGAGGGGGCGACCGATGCAAAGCGACCGGTCCTTGTATTTATTCACGGTGGAGGTTTTAACAGTGGATCGAACTCTGTACCAATCTACAATGGCGAAAAGATGGCCGAAAAGGGTGTTGTATTTGTGACGATCAACTACCGCGTTGGGATCTTCGGATTTATGGCTCATCCTGAACTCAGCGAGGAATCACCTCGCAACGCTTCTGGTAATTACGGGCTGTTGGACCAGATCGCTGCCTTACAATGGGTGCAGCGAAACATCGCAAAATTTGGGGGTGATCCTGCGAATGTAACAATTGCGGGCCAATCGGCTGGTTCATACAGCGTGAACTACCTGGTGGCTTCTCCGCTTGGCAAAGGTCTTTTTCACCGTGCCGCCGCCGAGAGCGGGGCCGCATTGTTGCCTTCCAATCGGTTGACTGGAAACACATTAAAAGCTGCCGAAGAAAGGGGAACCGAATTGTCAGCAGATATTTCAAAACTTAGAGAGCTATCTGCCGATTCATTATTAGCCTTTCAACAACAATTTGGTCCCATCGTGGACGGTCATTTTCTTCCCCGGCCGGTGCACATCATTTTTGCAGAAGGGAATCAGAATGACGTCCCGGTACTGACGGGCTGGAATGCAGATGAGGGTAATTTTATGGGTCCGGTCCAGGATGCCGCCGACTTCCGCCAATCCATGAAGGATCGTTACGAGGAGTATTCAGGTGAAGTGCTGGAGCTTTTCCCGGCAACTAACGACTCCGTCGCGAGGGAATCACAACTTGACTTGGTTAGTCTCCTGACATTCGGCCTTCAGTCCTGGAAATGGATGCAGATGCAGAATAAAACGGGAGAAACTGCCGTCTACATATATCATTTTACCCGGGACCTGCCCTATACCGACGAGCAACAGGACTACGGAGCTTTCCACACGGGCGAAATCATGTATGCCTATAACACATTGCATAAAAGCGGTCGTCCATGGCAGAAAACCGACCACGAGCTGGCAGAGAAAATGTCATCTTACTGGGTGAACTTTGCCAGAGATGGTGATCCCAATGGCGAAGGACTGCCTCAATGGCCGGCCACCGGTGTAAAGGAATACCCAACCATGTTTTTAGGTGATTCCGTGGGGTCGGGATCCATCCCCGGGAAAGAACGCCTGCAGCTGCTGGATAAGATTTACAGTGAGCGGTTGGGAGATTAGTGATAAGAATTTTTGAAGTAGAATAATGCCCATGCTAGAGCCTGCATCGTAGTGCAGGATGACTGTTTTTAAAAAAAATCGATAAAAGCCTTTATAAATAAATACTCTTTACATATGCGAACAAAACTGACAGCTTACCTTCTTCCGCTCCTGGTATTTGTAGTGGCATCAAGTACAGTTCCGGTTTGGACAGCCCAAGATAATGGGGATCATAAAATTATTGATAATGATGACGGTGCTACGCTGGGGTATTCTCCCTCTTCGGGAATAGAAATATTGACCGTTGACAGTTATGCGTTTAAAGATCTGAACCGAAACGGGCAGCTCGATCCCTACGAAGACTGGCGCCTATCGACCGAAGAGCGGGCAAAGGATCTCGCTTCAAAAATGAGTATCGAACAGATTGCGGGACTGATGCTCTACAGCGGTCACCAAGCTATTCCTTCAACCAGTGGCGGTTTTGGTGGTCCCAGTACGTATGATGGGAAAACATACAAAGAAAGCGCCGCCAATCCCTGGGATCTCACTGATCAGCAAAAGAAGTTCCTGACCGAAGATAACCTGCGGCACGTACTTATCACCAGCGTGGAATCTCCCGAAGTGGCGGCCCGCTGGAATAATACCATGCAGGCTTATGTAGAGGGGCTGGGGTTGGGCATCCCCTCTAACACCAGCTCCGACCCGCGCCACGGAAGCGACTCCTATGCCGAATACAACGCCGGGGCCGGGGGAGACATCTCTATGTGGCCGGGTACGTTGGGTATTGCTGCGACGTTTGATCCCCAGCTGATGCGAAAATTCGGTGAGATAGCTTCGCGAGAGTACCGGGCGCTTGGAATCACCACCGCTCTTTCACCCCAAATAGATCTGGCCACCGAGCCGCGCTGGAGCCGTTTTGATGGCACCATGGGCGAAGATCCCGAACTGGCCACCGACATGGCACGGGCGTATGTCGATGGATTCCAGTATTCGAAATCTTCCGAGGTAGTTGAAAAGGGCTGGGGTTACCAGAGCGTAAATGCGATGGTGAAACACTGGCCGGGCGGCGGCGCGCAGGAGGGCGGTCGTGATGCCCACTACGCATTCGGATCATACGCCGTATACCCGGGCGATAACCTGGAGGATCACCTGCAGCCGTTTACCGAGGGGGCGTTCAACCTGGAGGGAGAAACGGGCGCAGCTTCAGCAGCCATGCCCTACTACACCATCTCCCACAACCGAGATACCGTGTACAATGAGAACGTGGGCAATGCCTACAGCAAATATATGATTACTGACCTGCTGCGGGAGCGCTATAACTATGACGGTGTGGTGTGCACCGACTGGCTCATCACAGCCGATGCCGCCGGAATTGACATATTCAGCGGAAAGCCGTGGGGCGTGGAAAATCTGACGGTAGCCGAGCGCCATTATGAGGCGATCAAGGCGGGGGTCGACCAGTTCGGCGGGAACAACGAGATGGGTCCCGTACTGGAAGCCTACCAGATGGGCGTTAAAGAGTTTGGAGAAGAGTATATGCGCAAGCGTTTTCAGCAGTCAGCGGTTCGGTTGTTACAGAACAGTTTCCGGACCGGCCTGTTTGAAAATCCCTATGTGGATGTAGCTCATACTAAAAAAACGGTAGGTAGCCCAGAGTTCATGAAAGAGGGCTACCAGGCCCAGCTGCGATCCATTGTGATGCTTAAAAACAGCGACAATACCCTGCCGCTGGAAAACGATCTGAAAGTATACATTCCACAACGGTATATACCCGAGGGAACGGACTGGTTTGGAAACAAAATCCCGGAGCGATGGGAAGATCCGGTGAGCCACGAGATTGCGGAGGATTACTTCGAAGTGGTGGACAGTCCTGACGAAGCTGATTTTGCACTGGTGAGCATTGAAAGCCCCCAGGGCGGGGATGGCTATTCCGGTGAGAATGCCGAGCAGGGGGGTAATGGGTATATGCCGATAAGCCTGCAATATCAGGATTATACGGCAGAACATGCCAGAGAGGAAAGCATTGCCGGGGGAAGTCCCTTCGAGGATTTTACCAATCGGAGCTACAAGGGGAAAACAGTCTCTACCCACAACAGCTACGATCTCCAAATGGTAAATGAGACGCGGGAGAAAATGGGAGACAAGCCCGTAATTGTAGCCATTAAGGTAAATAATCCAATGGTGTTTGATGAGTTTGAACAGAATGCCTCTGCAATCTTGATCCACAGCGGAGTACAGGACCAGGCATTGATGGATATTATAACCGGAGAACATGAACCGTCCGGTCTGTTGCCGTTCCAGATGCCTGCTAGTATGAAAACTGTGGAAGAGCAGTATGAAGATGTGCCCCGGGACATGAAACCCTATACGGATTCAGAAGGTCATACTTACGATTTTGGATTCGGCCTGAACTGGGACGGGGTTATCAAAGACGAACGTGTAAAGAGATATGTAACAAATGGAAATATATAACCGAATTTTAATCACTATGAAAACATGTCTAACCCTTTTTATACTGTTGACAACTGTAAGTTTTGCCTACGCGCAACTCCCGGTGGAGGTGGCGGAGGACCAGCAAGCGTTGCTGGAGAGCGACGATCCGCAGCTCCGGGCAAATAAAAAGCTGGTCTTCGACTTCTGGCGGGAGGTATTCCAGGCCCGGAATATGGAGAAGGCGAGCGAATATATGGCGGAGGACTACATGCAGCACAATCCCAACGTGGCCACTGGTCGTAAGCCGTTTACCGACTTTTTCGGTCAGTTTGAGCAGCGCCCCGTCAAGCCCACTATCGATAATTTGGTGACCATTGTGGCCGAAAGAGATCTGGTAATTCTGGCGTTTAAAAGGGAGTTGGAAGATCCGGAGAACGAAGGTGAAACCTATACCACTACCTGGTTTGATATGCTCCGGATCGAGGATGGGAAAATAGCTGAGCACTGGGATTACGGAACGAAATAAACAGGTTTCACAAGTTGTAGATCTTAAACACTCCTGTTGTGAGCGGAGTTGTACTCACAAGCTGTAAAGGCCGGTAGTGCAACTCCCTCCTTCATGAAAGGATTACTACTGTTTTCCTATCCTTTACTTTGAAGCCAGTATTCCTTTACCACGTTACCAGAGGGACAGGCCTGCGCAAAGCTCCCGACATACTAATGTCATCCTACCCGACATCATAATGTTACACTGTCTGACATTGTAATGTCGCCCCTTATGACATACTAATGTCGTGGATCCCAACATTAGTATGTCAGATACATTGACACTATAATGTCGGATAGGCTGATCAGGCCTTCAGGACACCTGCTCCAATATATATGTAGCAGTATTAAAGTAGAAGCTATTGCACAAAGTGGCACAAAAGGACATGCAAAGCTACACTAAGAAAAACTCTTCGGTTCACGGTGATTTCTATGTGCACCTCAGTTTCTAATCCCTGAATTTTCAATTTCAACAGATGAGGCAGTGATTAAATAAAACTTTAATCCTATCATCAGGTGCTATACTTTAGGAATCGAATTTAATCCCAATAAATATTAATCCTATCAGAATATTACTGGCAATAGCGGTTGTTGCGGTTATCCTGCAGGGTTGTGGTGAACCAGTACCCCGGAAGACCAAGTCCGTCGGAAATATTGCTGCCATCGACAGCATGGTGCAGCTTCAAGTTGACCTCAATAATATCCCCGGTGCAGTGGTTCGCGTGCAGCAGGGTGATTCCGTGCTTCATTTCAATGCCTACGGTTACGCCAAAAAGCTTGATTATGACATGGAGCGCATGGAGGTGCCACAAACCATGACCACCGGCGAACTGTTTGATATTGCTTCCCTCACCAAGGTGTGTGCCACTACCTTTGGAGTCATGCTGTTGGTGGATGAAGGAGTAGTCGGGTTGGAAGACCCTATCCATCGGTGGCTACCCGAGTTTGATACCGGCGAAAAAAGCAGGATTACCATCCGCCACCTCTTGACGCATTCAGCGGGACTTTACCAGTGGGTGCCAACGTATTATCATGCCTCTACTGCCTCAGAGCAGTATCAGTATATTGCCGGCTTGCCGTTGAAATATCTCGTGGGAGAAGGACGTCATTACAGCGATCTCGGGTTTATGTTACTGGGTGAGATCATCCACAGGGTCTCGGGGAAACCGTTGGATGAATATTTGCATAAGCACCTGTACAAGCCTCTTGGCTTGAAACAAACGACATTCAACCCGCTGCGTAACGGGTTTATTAAAGACCAGATTGCAGCTACATCACACGGCAATCCTTTTGAGAAACAGATGATTTATGACGATAATTTTGGCTACACGGTGAATGAGGAGCCCGATTCCTGGGATGATTGGCGCCGTTACACGCTACAGGGAGAGGTCAACGACGGGAATGCCTGGTACGGAGCGAAAGGCGTGGCGGGCCATGCCGGACTTTTTTCCAGTGCATCTGATCTTCAGATGCTGATAAATTTGCTGTTGGATAAGGGCCAATTCGAGGGAGAACAGCTCATCTCAGAGGCAGTGATTGATACCTTTTTGACAAAAGATCGCTTCGGCAACGGGCTCGGCTGGGTGATGGATCCCGCCGTATTCTCTGCAGAGGGTGTGCCGGAGGGCAGTTTCGGACACACCGGCTTTACCGGCACCAGCATTGTGGTTGTGCCTGAATATGACCTGTCCATCATTCTGCTGACTAACCGCCAGAATGTGGGCCGCCGGGAGAATGGCTATTACTTTGACCTGGGGCCTTTACGGCAGGCTGTTGTGGATGAAGTTTTGGGAAGATTTTTGGAGCATGGGACCGTTAACAGGCCATCCATCGGAAGCTAGTGTCATTACCACTAAATAAAAGGGGTAAATGTGATTGGGTTTTTGTATTTTTCGAATAAAACATCATGGATAAACTCACCTTTCCCGACCTCTCTCAACAAGTCAAAGATCAACTCCTTACTT
>NZ_JAMQKA010000034.1:0-64988 GCF_031569985.1 Aliifodinibius sp. S!AR15-10
TTGAGGAGGTGAGCCACAGCGCAGGGGCCCCACCCGTTCCCATCCCGAACACGGCCGTTAAGCCCTGCCGCGCCAATGGTACTGCCACAAGGCGGAAGCGTAGGTCCTCGCCTCCTCTTTTTTTATTTTGGCATTTGACCAAAGGCCATCTGCAACCAATGTGGATGGCCTTTTTTTGTATTTAAGGAGTAACCTTTTAAAGGTGAGCTTTTGTAGAAAACCTATTTAACCTGAGTTGGACATAAAAACTGTCAAAAGAGGGATTCGGCGACCTTCGGGAGCAATCCCGTGGAAATCTCCTAATAGTATAAACAAAAATCAGGCAGGGAGATCGCCACGTCGACCTCAAGATAGAGCCCACTACTATCAAAGACGCCTCCTCGCGATGACAGCTATGATTATTGTGATCCTTATATCAAACTGAGGTTATCCAGTATTTTAAATCTTTTGATCCACTTGCTCAGCAAAGTCTTTATACCAACCGGAAAAAGTTTCATTCTCAATTCGTTGTTTCATCTCTTTCATCAGCCAGAGGTAAAAGGTAAGGTTGTGGAGAGTCGCTAATTGCAACCCCAGAATTTCGCTATTACGAAAGAGGTGATGAATGTAGGCCATGGTGTATTTCTGGGAAAGATCAGATGGAAATTCCGGATCAAACAGTTTGTGATGATTCTTCCATTTGGCGTTGCGGATGTTGATAATTCCACGTCGGGTAAATAGTTGACCATTTCGGGCATTTCGAGTAGGCAGCACACAATCAAACATATCGATTCCCCGGGCAACACAATGCAGGAGATTGGCAGGCTTTCCGACGCCCATAAGGTAGCGAGGCTTATCTTCTGGAAGATCATCAGTATTATGGTCTGTCATTTCATACATCAGGTCGGTGGGTTCGCCCACACTTAAACCACCGATGGCTATGCCCTCAAAATCTTGATCCACCATAAACTGGGCGGAATCCCTTCTCAAATTTTTGTATGTGCTACCCTGGACAATGCCAAACTGAAACTGCTTGTGTCCATAATGAGGATCTGATTTTTTAAACGCTTTTCTGCCACGTTCGGCCCAGCGATGAGTTAGCTCCATTGATTCCTTGGCATAATCTTTATCACAGGGATATGGGGGACATTCATCCAAAATCATCATTATATCTGAACCGAGAACACGCTGGATTTCAACAACATTTTCCGGCGTAAACATATGCTTTGAGCCATCATGATGGCTTTTAAATCGTGCCCCCTTCTCGGTAAGTTCCCTGTTATCAGACAAAGAGTAAACTTGATACCCGCCTGAGTCAGTTAAAATAGGACGATCCCAATTCATGAATTGGTGAAGGCCCCCACCATCAGAAATAATATCACAACCGGGACGCAGATAAAGATGATAGGTATTACCCAAAATAATCTGGGCATTGATTTGCTCTTTTAACTCATCCTGGGTAACAGCTTTTACTGTACCCAGGGTACCGACCGGCATAAAGATCGGTGTATCAATGGTACCGTGATCCGTCTCGAGTCTTCCTGTTCTTGCTTTGGTCCCGGAATCTGTTTTTAATAATGTGAACACAATTTTATTTGGTAACCTGCTAATTAGAAATCTATTTTATATAATCGTAAGAGTAATTTTATAGACTATTTAAGACAATAGCCGTGATTATAACATTATTTGAGAACTAAAGTAAGTATTAGACCGGACGGCAGATCCAATTATAAAAGTATTAAATAACAGCAGTAGATGAGTAGTAAGTCCCTTGTTATCATCCCTACATTCAATGAGTCACATAATATTGGTCGTATAATTGAGGCGTTGATGCACCTGGAGGAACCGGTTGATGTCTTAATTGTTGATGATGGTTCGCCCGATGGCACCGCTGATATCGTAAAAGAACTACAGGAAAAGTACAAAGGACGCGTGCACTTGATCGAGCGTTCAGGTAAGCTGGGATTGGGGACGGCCTATGTCAGGGGCTTCCAGTATGCGCTGCAGCGTGACTATACCTACATCTGTGAGATGGATGCGGATTTTTCGCATGATCCCAAAGATGTCCCCAAACTCATTGCGGAGGTTAAAGCGGGCAATGCAGATGTTGCGGTGGGTTCGCGCTACTCCAACGGAATCAGTATAGTTAATTGGCCCTTGAGTCGTCTAATTCTGTCTTATTCGGCTAATCTTTATGCAAGATGGATAACGGGGCTCCCGATCTTTGATACTACTGCCGGTTTTAAGTGCATCCATCGGCGGGTGCTGGAAGAGATCTCTGTTGATCAGATGCGGTCTAATGGGTATGCATTTCAGATCGAAATCCACTTTCGGGCGTGGCGGGCCGGTTTCAAGCTTAAAGAGGTTTCAATTATCTTCAGGGAGCGTGAGGAAGGAGTTTCCAAGATGTCCAAGGGAATTGTGTGGGAAGCGATCTGGCGGGTTTGGACATTAAAAATTCAGAGTATAATTGGAAAATTATAGTCTGCAATCTGCCGGGGCACGATGCATTGTGCCCTTACCTCAACTGCTTATCCATTTGTTAAATGGTTCTCCTTCACCTTTTTCCTTAAAGTCTCCATTGAAGTTTGTATATTTTGTGATTGAATTAGTAAATATGTATAAGTCAGCACGATGCAATATTTAGATTTTGAGAAGCCAATAGCAGATTTGGAAAAGAAAATATCAGAACTTAGTGAGCTCACCGTGGCCGATGACGATGTGATCAAGCCGGAAATAACGCGGCTCAAGGGCAGGGTAGAGGAACTGAGAGAATCGATATTTACAAATTTAACGCGATGGCAGCGGGTCCAGTTAGCCCGCCACCCGGATCGCCCGTATACGCTTGATTATATTTATAAGATTACCGAGAATTTTGTGGAGCTGCACGGCGATCGTTATCAGAGCGATGACAAGGCGATCGTTGGAGGTTTGGCCACTATTAATGGACAGTCCGTTATGATTATGGGCCATCAGAAAGGGCGGGATACCAAGAACAGAAAATTCCGTCGTTTCGGGATGGCAAATCCTGAAGGGTATCGCAAGGCATACCGTTTGATGAAGCTGGCCGAAAAGTTTGAGGTCCCGGTTATCACACTACTCGACACACCGGGAGCATATCCCGGCCTTGAAGCTGAGGAACGCGGACAGGCTGAGGCCATTGCCAAGAACCTGAAGATGATGGCTACGCTTAAAGTTCCCATCATTACTGTTGTCATTGGTGAAGGTGCCAGCGGTGGAGCCATTGGAATTGGAATGGGCAATGAACTCTACATGATGGAGAATACCTGGTATTCGGTCATTTCTCCTGAAAACTGTTCAACCATTCTCTGGCGTACCTGGGACTATAAAGAACAAGCTGCATCAGCTCTTAAATTGACTGCTGTTGACCTAAAAGAATTGGGAGTAATTGAAGGCATCATTAAAGAACCGCTGGGTGGAGCACACCGCGATCCCGACAAATCGGCGGAGGCACTGAAGGAACAGCTGCTGGATTCACTGGAGCGCCTTAAAAAAATGAAGCCAGAAGAATTGGTTGAAGCTCGTATCGAGAAGTATTCTGCGATGGGAGAGGTGCAAAAGCAGACCGAATCCACAGCCAAATCGTGATATAGTGCTGCCGTCAACATCGCCTATCTACAGCTATACCTATGATCTCCGCAGTCGTTATGCTGAAACTGACAAGATGGGGTATGTGTATTACGGGCGTTACCTGGAATATTTTGAGGTCGCCCGTACAGAGATGATCCGGGAATTGGGAATGCCCTATAGCGATCTGGAGCACAAAGGAATCATGCTCCCGGTAGTGCAGGCGCAGGTGGACTATAAAGCTCCTGTCTACTACGATGAGTTAATGCATATTCATGTGCATCTGTATTCCATACCTGCAGTCAAATTGGAAACCTACTATGAACTTTGTACTGAGCGAGAAAGTTCACCCCATGCGATTGGAAGTGTCACGCTCTGTTTTATGAAGGAAGAGAATCGGAAACCATGCCGGGCACCTCAGCAGTTTATTGAAGGCTTGAAGAATGCCATCGACTAATCAGCAATGATATACTCCACAATCACCAGGAACAGGGTGCTCTACTTCGGGGTAGCACTGCTTTCTCTGCTGCTGGTTATGGTGGGCAGCGGTGGAGGCCTGTTTGGTTATGAGGGATTCTGGATAGGTGACTGGCAGCATAAGATGTTTCGTACCCTTTGTCACCAGGATCCATCGCGATCCTTTTGGATTAATGGCAAGCCGATGGCCGTTTGTGCCAGGTGTTACGGCATCTACGCAGGATTTAGCTTGTTCTGGCTGAGCATTCCATTGCTGGGAAAAATCAACTCTGACTTCTTCAGGTATACCAAGAAGATGCTACTGGTGGCCATTCTGCTGAATATTGTTGATGTGGTTGGAAATTTACTCGGATTTTGGCAAAATTCATCCATATCTCGATCCATCTTGGGAGCTATAATCGGGAGTACGGCAGTGTTAACACTTGCCAGAGAATTTTTAAAATCAAAGACAAACTAAACGGGATACTTATGGATTCGACAGATGAATTTGATCAAGAAGTACAACCAGAAAAGGAATCTCCTTCATACTGGACCTCAGTGGGTATCGCATCCCTGCTATTTGGAATTATTGCATTTGTAATCTCAATTATTACCGTCTATGCGACAATAAATGCCGAGCCGACCGGTTCCTTCTTTTCACCGACCCAACTGATAGGCGTGCTCGGTTGCCTGGTTGGCGCGTTTGGCGGGATGGTTGCAACATGGCATTATGCCAAAGAATATGATGTGGTGATTAAACTCGGTAAAGGGGCACTGATCGGGTTCCTGACCGGGGTCGGCATAACTGTCATAAGCACCCTGTTAAACCAGGTGTGGCTGCTGTTTGACCCCGATATGACGCAAAAGATGATTGAAAGTACCGTGGCCAATTTTGAGGCGATGGATATGCCGGATGAGCAAAAGCAACAGATGATAGATGCGACGGTGGAAAGTATGCGCGGCCAAAATAATATTGGAACACAGCTCCTGTGGGGCATCCCGATGTATGGTATTCTGAACCTGCTGACTGGCATGATTGGTGCGAAGGTATTTGGAAAAGAAGAAAGTGAATTTGGATAGATAATTATTAGATGACAATAAATCAGGAAAACAACAGCGGAACTACACCACAGCCCGAACTACCACTGAAATCTTGGGCCGAGCGCAACGGTTTTGCGGATTGGGTTTTAGCCTTGATGTGGATAGTGGTGGCATTTGTGCTTTTCCAGGTTTCGGCCGGGGTGGTAGCCTTTGTTCTGTTTATGATGCGCGAGGGGATCAGCGGCCAGCCTGAACCGCAACAGATGATGGATGCGTTTCAACAAAACCTGGATCTGTTGTTCATAGGCAACTCGTTTGGACAAATTGTATTCCTGGGCGCCGCCACCTGGCTGTTCAGCCGACTGCACTCGGTGGGAAATCATCCGCGATTTATGCGGTTTCAAAGTCATTCGGATACGCCCAGCAAGCTGGTGCAGACCGCCCTCCTCATTGTTGCCGCTCAGCCGGTCATCTGGTTTCTTTCTTGGGTTAATGTTCAGCTGCCGGCCCCCGAATTCTTTCAAAATATGCAGAATACCCAGATGCAGATGATTGAAGATTTCCTTAAAGGAGATCACAACCTGGCGTTGACCCTCTTTCACATCGGGTTGGTGCCGGCAGTCTGCGAAGAGGTTTTATACCGAGGCTATGTACTGCGCGCCTTTCAAAAAAGCTGGGGCATTTGGGTGGCCATCGTGATCTCTGGACTCCTGTTCGGCCTCTACCATGTGCAACTGACGAACCTGTTACCGCTGGCAGCCATCGGCATGATCCTGGCTTATGTTACCTATGTTTCTGAAAGTATTTACCCGGCAATCCTGGCGCATCTGATTAATAATGGGGGAAGCGTGCTGATCGCCTCGTTTTACCCGGACTCCTCTATCGCCGAAATGACTCCGGAAACGATGCCGCCCCTGTGGGCATTGGCTATCGGATTGGGAGTATCCGCATGGATTGTCTATCATATGTATCAAAACAGGCAACAGGACACAGGAGGCAAAGATGTTTGACGGGCCAAAACCAAGTGACATAAATAACTGGGTATGCATACTCGAGCGAAGTGTGGAATATGAAGTGGAACTGGTCAAGGGTTACCTTGCCAACCGGAATATTCCCTCCAACATTTTATCTAAAAGGGATTCGGCTTACAGCTTGACGGTGGGAGAAACAGCCCTGGTTTATCTCTATGTCCCCAAAGAGTACGAAGAGGAGGCACGCCGGGCACTGGAGGAGCTCGACGAACAAGATTTTGAAGATTTGGATGATTCGTCGTTGTGAGTGAACTGAGTAAAAGAGTACTCTTCGGCGTACCGGCAGCAGCACTTTTTATCTATCTTACCTGGCTGGGAGGATGGTATTTCCACATCCCGATGATACTGGTTGGGATGATGGTAGTTAAAGAGACTCTACTGCTTTTCAGGACCTCGGGACAGGAACCGAATCCCTATTTTCCCTATTCCATAGCTCTGTGGGTACTCTTGCTACCGGTGTTGCCCCATGCCCCACAAATTGGTCTCATCCTGTTATTGCTGATTATGTTGCTACAGTTGCCAAAGCCGTCCGAACAGAATATTCGCACCCTCGGCTCAACTCTTTTTGCCGGACTCTACGGCCCCCTCGGTATTTTGACATTTCTCTATATCCGGTTTCAGGCAATCCCCGAAGAGGGATTTATGCTGGCACTCTCCCTGCTATTGATGGTCTGGGGCAATGATGTGTTTGCCTACTTCGGCGGTAAGGCGTTCGGTAAGCACAAGATGGCCCCGGTGATAAGTCCCAAGAAAACGTGGGAGGGATTTATCTCGGGCATCCTGGGGGCACTGGCTGGGTTTGCGATCTGTATCTACCTAATTCCATTTCAACTTCCGTTGACTTTGATGCAGGGGATACCTGCAGTCATTCTCATTAGTGTATTTGGTCCCGCCGGCGATCTCAGTGCCAGCAAATTAAAACGGGCCAGCCATGTGAAAGACACCTCCAACATTCTGCCCGGTCACGGTGGATTCCTTGACCGCTTTGATGCCCTGATCCTGGCAGCACCGGCATTCTATTTATATCTATACTTCCTTAAAACGTTCGGCTATGTCTCGTTTTAAGCTTCAGTACCAGGTCGCCGAGCTGCATCTTCGGCAGGTGTTCACCATCTCCCGCGGATCAAAGGCGACCGTCAAAAATGTGATGGTGCAGCTGCAATCAAAAGGCATTACCGGTTATGGGGAGGCAGCACCCAACACGCGGTATGGGGAAGATGCCGCTAAAGTGATCGCCTACGTGGAAGCGCTACCCGATAACTTTTTTGATGAGATCGCCACCGCTGAAGAACTTGTGAAGAAGCTTGATCGGCAGGAACATCGCGATAATGTTAACCCGGTGCAGTCGGCACGTGTGGCCGTGGAGATGGCGTGGCTCGACTGGTGGGGAAAAGCACAGGACAAGCCGCTTTTGAAACTTTGGGAAACGCCCACCAACATCGGACCCGTAACCTCCTTCACCATTGGCCTGGATGAGCTGGATGTGATGCAACAGAAGGTCGAGCAGGCCACAGCATACCCGGTATTAAAAGTGAAGCTGGGCACCGACCGCGACCGACAGATTATTAATGCGCTGCGGGAGGTCACGGACAAGCCCCTCCGTGTAGATGCCAACGAAGGGTGGAAAACATTGGATGAAGCAAAGGCCGCGATCGACTTCCTGGCCGAGCAGAATATTGAGATGGTGGAGCAGCCGATGCCCGCCGACCAGTTAAAAGATATGGTTGCTCTTAAGGCCTATTCCCCGATCCCGCTCTGTGCCGATGAAAGTTTTGAGGGCCAAGAGAACCTGGAGGAGATTGCCCGGGCGTTTGATATCATCAACATCAAACTGATGAAGACCGGGAGTATAGTGAAAGCGCGGCAGATCATCAGCAGGGCAGGGGAGACGAGGCTGAAGGTGATGATCGGCTGCATGATTGAGAGCTCACTGGCAAACACCGCCGGGGCCATCCTAAGCCTGTGGGCTGACTACGCCGATCTCGACGGCCACCTATTGATAGCTGACGACCCGTACCAAGGCTTACAACTGGATGAAAAGAAGAGGATAGTGTTGAGAGATCGCCCCGGGCTAGGGGTGGTGAGGAGGAAGGCTTCCCGATGAGAACTTTAAGTTGAGTTCTTGGTAGCAGGTCTTAAATTCAAACGTCAGAAGGGAATTAAGAATGAAAAATCAGGAATTATGAATTTAGAACCGAGCAAAATAAGCAATGAGGTTAGTTCCCCCCTTTGGGCAAATCATGGATGAAAAGCTGGGTGTGATGTTCGAAGCATGCACTCCGTAGTTTTAAAAGAAGGAGTGGGATGACCAGCATATTTGTGTTATCCAGCCCTTTATAGCAAAAGAAGAAAACTAGAAGCATTTCTGTCTGACGACCCGCTGGCAAGGATCCCAATCAGAGGCTTCCTATGAGTTCAGTGGGGAGGAGTTAAATGCTTCTTGATCTTTTCGTCCCTTTTGTATCAAGACAAAAGGGTCACCCCTAAAAGATAATTTTGTCCAAAAATAACAGATAGGACTCCTATATCCATCTTCTCATTTATTTTTAATTGCTCAAAAAAATGAGCACCATGTTATCCCGGGAGTCTCATTTAATAGTTGACCAAACTTGCCCTCACCGTCTACTATTTATAGATTAATGCGACGAAAATTTTAAGAATTCATTTGACAGAGAGGAGAGATGGAAAAGATAAAACTCAAGATTGACTGGAAGCTCGTTGGCAGCATATTTCTTTTAACCCTGGTTATGATGGGATTCCTGATTTGGCTTGTCTTTGGTAACCTCGTCTTTACACTCCCCGTGTTATCGATCATTGCCGTGGGCTGGGCAGCTATTGCGGTGTTCATCAGCCTGATAGTGTATAGCAGCCAGCCACCCCTTGCATTGGGAAAGAAAGGAATTCACATTGGCAGAAAATACACAAGACAAATTCATTACAAGGATGTAACGCTTGTTCGGGCTACTCCGGAAGGTATGAAGATCCATGCTGGTCAGGAATCGGTTATAGTTAGTAACTTTTATGCCAACTACAACGAGGGACAAGATTTCCTGGAGCAGAAACTCAGTGGGCGAATCAGGGAGGAGAGCTATAATCAGCAGTTAATTACTGGTGTTGTCATCCTAGGGGTAATCTTGACCGTTTTGTCGCTTCTTAGTTGAGTTGGCTGGTTATAATAATGTGACTGGTAGCCTGAAACATTGTTAAACACTTGCGGGGCTCCCAAACCCACCTTTCAACTCAAATTCCAGTCTCCTACTAAGGACATTTTGATTCTCCTTAGTAGGAGAATCGGATCGTTGTATTAATGAGAATCATCTTCTCATAGTAAGGAGAATTGAATCGTCATACTAATGACAATCGAATTCCCGTACTAAGGGGAATCGTCTTCCCATACTAATGGGGGTTGGATCCCCATACTAAGGAGAAGGTCCTTCTCATACTAAGGAGAGACTTCAGGCAAAGCTGCAGGAAGGGTTATTGTATTCATAATTAACGTCGGTTCGATATAAAAACTGTCATTACAAAGAATTCAGCCACTGGTCTGGGTCCTCCATGTCAAACTTTAGCAGCGCGCCGGTAATGCGGGTCCCGGCCAGCGGCGTAATCGTCTCGTCCTGGCTCCCGGTTTGACCGTCGTAGTATTGACGCAATATTGGTTCCCGCTCATTGGGTTCTATCTTCTCTGTGGGCATACCGCGTGCCGCTACCGGAATGAAAGAATAATGTAAATCGGTACCCCATCGTCTTGATGAAACCACATTCTGTGGCTTCTCTACTATATAGACGGACGAGAAGGCGATTCCTTACAAAAAAATTTAATTTTTTTTATTTCGGGGTGAAAACGGGGGTAATATTCCCGCTGGGCGGCCGGGTTTTCCGGCGAAGGCTGTTGTACTGGTGGTGGGATGGGGAGTTGCTCGGATGAGATAAGTAGAGTCTTCATCCTGTAGGGTTGTCCATTTTTTTAGCGATAAAAAAATGAACGAATAAAATCGCCGGCTGATGAAAACCTTCCCTGAAGGACACTCCGTTCCGCTAAAAAAATCACAGATTTTTTCTTTACGCTCCTCTCCGTTTCCTTCCGAGCGGTCAGCTTTTCAAGGCCGGAACGTTTATAGCAAAAGATGAAAAATCCGAAACATTTCTGTTTGACGACCCGCTGGCAGGTAATTTGACTAGAGATGTATTCCGTTATCAGTGGGGAGGAGTTAAATGCTTCTTGAATTTTTCGTCTCTTTTGTTCTGTGTCCGACTACTGGCGTGATCAAGACAAAAGGGACACTGCCATCAGAAAAATGAAGCTAATAAATGCCAATTAGGGTCCTTATCCATGTTGCTATACTTTTTTGATCATTCAAGAAATGAACATGGAAAAATCTTCTAACCTTTAAGCCTCTGACGTTCAACTTAGCTACCAACAACTCAACAGTTCAACAACTCAACGTTTCAACTTTATCCAGTGCTACCGCTGCACGCCACATCGCCGGCCAGTGAACCAGAAGGTCACCATACTTTTTCATTAGGTCCTGCAGCAATGCCAGGCGTTCCCCGGTGCTACCCGGCAAATCAGAAGGGACACACAGGTCGGCACTGTCTCGCAGGGATTTGAAGTTGGCAACGACCTGCTCGGCATCCCGTTTCCAGTAATCCGGGGCATCGATCCGCTCGTTCAAAAGCTGTTGAACAAATGTCATCCGGATCGTCAAAAGGTCAGCACAGTAATCGCGGACTTCTTCCTGGAACACTTTCTCAGGCGCACCACTCATGTTTTTGATATGCTTTCCCACAGCTGCCAGATTCTTGGCACCGTTGTTTCCCATATTATCATTTTGTTCGCTTAGCGCCAGTAGTACAGCAACCAGTATATCATTGGTGCGCAGAGGTCCCACGCGCAGGGCTTCCTCCTTGTCTACGGAAAAGTCTCTGCCCGGGGGATCATGGCGGATGGCATAAGGCAGATATCCTTTGCAGGCGGTGGGAAAATAGCGATGCAGGAGCACGCCGAAGGTTCCATCCTCATTTCGTTGCACCGGCATAAAAGGTGGCAGGAGACGACGGGTATCCAGTCCCATGTTCATGCCCATGCAGTAGATCGTGTCCCCAATACTGCGGTGAGACACAAAGCGAAAAAGCTGCCGGGTACACATCGCCTCATGATAGGACGATTCATCCTCCACCAGTTTCCGAAACGAGTGTTCATTACGCGCCAGGCGCTGCCAGTGATGATTCATGCCGGAATCGCCCAGGGCCCCTAAAAAGGTAACTGCAATATGGGCATCCTGCTTTCGCATCTTCTTCAGCAACCGGTCCTGGCTCAACCGGTCATAATCAACTTCATCCTCATTATGAACCAATACGCCCGGGTGTCTTCCCAAAAGCGTGTTGTGATGGGAGAAAAAGTTGTTGCCCGTCCCGCTACCGTTGGGCTTGTGCTGTTTTGTAAACTCAGAAACCGCGTCTCTACCGGGGAAGAAGACAAACTTGTGAGATTCTTCTGTAGAGAGCGCGAGCTCATCCTGCATGTTGGGGGCGGGGCGGATCTCATTGATGGTATCGTCATCAACCTGCGTAGACTTGGTGCCCGCAGCCTGCAGAAGCAGGGTGTTCCGTGAAGCACCGGCCGTGAAGGGTATGCGGGAATCCCCAAAGAGGGCAAATTGGGTTACGTCTTCCGGGATATCTCCCGCCTTGGAAAGTTGCTCCGCAAACCTGGTACGATATGATCTATCAATCCACAACAGATTGGTTTCATGCCGGCGGCATAGTTTGTTAATAGCTTGACGATTTTGATTGTCCGGGTCCGTCTGGTCGGAATCATCCACAATGTGCAAATGCGAAATGCCACTGCCATTTACAGGATTGGATAGATAACTTTCGACGCAACGCACCAACATCTGGTTCCTGTTACAAGTGGGAATGCCAAGAACCTGGATACCCGGTGTCGATTCATCTGCCACATCCAGTGCTGATACGCACGATGTTACCTTTGCAGACAGCTCATTCGAAGTAATCAGGTTTCCGCTTTGTACAAACAGTTCCAGCTGCTGTTGAACGATCTGCAGATTGCGTTCCGGCAGATCCTGTTGTGGAGTTAGCCATACGGGAGCAATTGATCCTAATAATTGTTTAAGTCCTGATGGTGATTCAGGATTTTGTCCGTTTTGCCTTGCCGCAACAAAACGACGGGCGTGCTGGGCAAGCGATCTGAACTGTTTGCAACTGGCCAACAACTCTTCGGCAGCTTTGTTAGCATCCGAATAGAGGTGAAAGAGGTCCGTGCTAACCGGGATACTGTTATTGCTGGAAATGTCAGATTCGGTGTAAAATCGTCGATACTTATTGTCTTCTCTCCTCATAAATAATGCACTGGATTTTGTGATTTATCTTGACTTTAGGATTTGTATTACCATCCGAATGGAGGGTCCACTAACAAGTTTATCAGGTAGCTCGTCTCTATATGCCAACGTGATTATCTTCGTAGTTGAAACCCTTAAATAATAAAAAATGATCGTTTTGTAAATATTTGTAACATGTTGCATACCTAGCTCTCTTGTTAGCCTATTCACCAAAGATTGAATTTCAGAGGGGTACATCATGGAAATTGAAAGGGTAGAACCCGATCGCATACCGATGGAACGTGCTGTAAAAGAGTTAAAGACTAATTATCAGGAACTAACGTGCGTAAATGAGTGGGCTGAATATATGGGATATTCCAGGTCATACTTTAGCCGGAGAATCAGGGAGATATTTGGTCGTCCGCCCAAAGAAATTATGATAGAAATAACGATGAAAAGCGTAAGGGAAGAGATCTCCGAAGATCCCAGGGCTATCGGGTATAAAATAGCTGTCAATGTAGGACTGAATGATGAGAAGGCCCTCAACAAGTTCCTTGATTCCCATTTTGATACCTCGCTGACAGAGTTGCGCCAGCAGCTGTAAGGGACCTCACAAATGGGATAATGTTGATACTTGATGCGCTTAAATAAATTTACATTATTTTTTTACTCACAAGGGAGACGGTGCTTGTTTATTAGAGACTTCTTTCGGATACCAAAACCCTTATTCAAATAATAAGAACAATTTTGTGTCACTAATTTATGGATGGAATCGAGGGGAAAGCGGCAAGTTTAAAGTGACACCTCACAAATGGGATAAAGAAAACCCTTGATGATTTTACTCGAGTTTACATTTTATGAAATGTATTCACTTGGGAGAAAGAACTGGAGAGGAGGTTCACTTCTCTTCAATAAATTTTTCGGGGTGCAATACAACATTTACTAAAAACCTATAATCAAAGAGATAAGAGGTATTGTTATGGAAAAGTTAGATTTAAAAGAAATGGAACAAATAAAAGCAAAAGGCTGTCTCGAATATGCAACTGGAGTCGCCTTAATTGTAGCAGGAGGCTTAACTGGAAATCCCGCTCTAGGTTATGTCGGTTTTGGTATCGGATTCTCCAATGCCCGCTCCTGTGCTTCACAATTCACTAGTTGACAAATAGGGCATGATACAAAAAATAGGCAGAGCATTGAAAAATGTTCTGCCTAAAATAAATTTATTTGTATTAATAAATGATTCAACCATTTTTTCTCATACTGAAAACTGACATAAAAAAGATTGGCGTAGATCTAAAGAGGGAAAAAATATCTAGTCTTCTTGGGTTATTGTTTAAAGTGTTTCTATTGATAGTTCTATATATGACAGGTTGGGCTGTTAATATAACACTTCCTCTTGATCTATCGAATTATTTTCTATTGCTGTTATTAACTGTAGACTGGATTTTTAAATACCTAGCAATGAAGGTTAGTTTTTTAAATATAGGCTTTTTAATCCCTTTAGTTAGCAAGAGATACATATCACTTTATGCTTTGATGAAGATGATATTTTCATTTTATAGTATTTGTTTCCCATTCTTATTTTTGGGATACGGTCAATTTGATTTGTTTGTGGTCTCTTTACTTGTATCGATATTCAATTCATTTTCAGTTTTTGTCGTAAAAAATTTTAGTAAGCTGAACGCCCTGCTACCGATTGTCTTGTATATGGGCTTTTATTTCCTTGGTACTGACTTGAGATATGGACAATTTGCAATTCCTGCCCTTCTGATTTGTGTTATCTACATATATGTATCGTATAGAATAATCTATAAAAACATTTATGCAGAATGGGAAGGTAGAAGTCGTTTAATAAAACTTCTGTCTTCAAAAATTAACAGGCTTTTTCATACACTATTTTTTAATGAGTTATTGCTGTATGTCAGGAATAAGAGAACCAGGATATTTTTTGTACAGGGAGTTCTCCTTTTCCTTGTGGGGTTCTTGTACTTATATCAGGAAAGTATAACAGAAGCTCTTTATCAGTTTGAAATTGCGCTTCTGTTTACCGGGGCTTTTCTATTGACTTTCTGGCAGTTTTTCCTTGCGTTAGACAGTAGCTACTTCCCTTTTTTGCTAACCCAATCCAACATATATGAGGTACTCAAGGGCAAGGTTAACTTCATGTATGCGGTTTTAACCGTTTCTTTCCTTATCTGCTACATAATATCTATGATATATTTTCCGGATAAATATTTGTTTGTACTGGCAGCATACCTCTACAACATTGGAATAAATCTAAAAATAATGCTGTGGTATGGATTTTATAACAGATCTAGAATAGAATTGAACAAAAGCCCTTTATTTAATTATGAAAGCGTCAACCAGTTTCAATTTTTTGCCCCAGTAGTTTTGTTCCTGACATCCGGGTTTGTATTCATGATATTCCTGGCTGTTTTTTCGACCACGAATGCTCTGCTTGGTATTTCTGGATTGGGTACAACAGGTCTGCTCTTCAACAAGCCTTTTTTGCAATACGGCTCCAGAACATTAAACGAAGCTAAATATAGGTTGCTAGTTTCTTTTCATGCTAGATTTTGAAAACTTACAAAAACGATACCACGATTTTCTGCTGGATATATCCAACCTGTCCATCAGCAAGGGCGAAATTGTAGGAATTGTAGGCAATAATGGTGCAGGAAAGACTACCTTTCTAAAGCTGATGCTTGATCTGATCAAAGCGGACGAAGGGCAGGTTGTTAATTTTGGCGTTAGAGTTGCCCGGTCGGAAGACTGGAAAAGGCATACCGGAGCTTATCTGAACGAAGATTTTTTAATTCCCTACCTGACTCCTCTGGAATATCTAAAATTGATTCAGAACTTGAAGCATATTTCGGCGTCGGATTTTCGTCATTTTCTGTCAGAGATTGAATTTTTTACGGGAGCGGCACTGAACAGCTCAAAATATATTGATGAACTGTCGAAAGGCAATAAGTTAAAGGTCGGTATTACAGGTGCTTTGGTAGGGGATCCCCGGTTACTGGTGCTTGACGAACCTTTTTCCCATCTAGACCCGTCTTCCCAGGTTGCTTTGACCAGTTGGTTGAAAAACAACAGAGCCCATAATTCAATAACTCTTTTATCTAGTCATAATCTGAGCAATGTAAATAATCTCTGCAGCAGGATAGTTTTACTGGACAATGGAAAGGTTGAAAAAGATTTATACAAGGATGAGGGGACTTTTGATCAGATTAGAGCATATTTTGAATCGTAAAAGTTTATGATCGACTGGAGAATTATGCGGATTTCTTTAAAAATATTTAGTGATAAGACTACACAGCATAGAAACGTGAGTCAGGATTTAGGTTTTTGGGTACTTTCTGGGATAATAGTCGGTTTATATTTGCTATTAACCTATATCTCAGATCAATACATTTTTGGAAATGAGCTGTACCTGCGAAGTTATTCTGATCAACTCAACCGTCAGCGCATTGTAGATTTTCTTGATATGCAGGCTCGATATCGGTGGGCTGGTTATATCTTAACACCTTTCATCCTTACGATAAAATTTCTTTTCACAACCGTTTGTATCTCCGTTGGTTTGATTTTACTGAAGTTTGATTTTCAGCTTAAAAAAGTTTTTAAAGTTGTAATTCTTTCAGAGTTAATATTTATAGTTGCCAAAGTAATCTATGTAACAAATCTTTGGTATCATTACGATTCTCTTGTTATGAGTGAGATGGCAGACTACTATCCACTGACGGCATTAAGCTATTTTGGTGCTGAAAATGTAGTCACATGGCTACACTATCCATTGCAGACACTAAACCTTTTTGAGGTTTTCTATATAACTGCCATTTCCTGGCTACTTTCCAAACAATGGAAGCCTGATTTTGTAGAAAGCCTCTCCATCGTACTCCCATCATACGCTACTGGGCTTATCCTTTGGCTGGCCTTGGTAACCTTTTTGACGATTCAGGTGAGCTAGATGAAACGGAAAGTGGCTATCATACTGCTGTTAGTAGTTTTGACTGCAATCGGGTACCTGGGATTTTCTATTTACAGCGAGTTTCAGCAGAAGCAGGCTATCCAGGAGCGAATATCTGATTTGCCGGAATTTACGTTGACAAACCTGGAAGGTGAGCAGGTAGAAAGTGGTGGAATGGTGGAGCAGAAGCCGTTAATTCTGACCTATTTCAACACCGAGTGTAGATTTTGCAAGGCTGAGATAGCAAGCATAAAAGAGCATGAACTGATACAGGAGCGTGCTGCTATTTTTCTTCTCTCAGACGAACCGGAAAATATATTAAAAGAATTTGCCCGGACGATGAAACTGGATTCCCTTCAAGCTGTTCAGGTTTTTCGGGACAGCAGTAGAGAGGTGAAAAACTTGTTTGGCGTCAATGGGGTACCCTACACGTTTGTGTATGATGCCAATGGGAAGCTGCTCGAAAAATTTAAGGGAGAAACACGGGCTGGGGTTCTGTATGATTTGATTAAATAAAATACCAAATCCCTTAGTGTTCTCTAATCGGACTTGTAAAGTATTAACTTGTAAAGTATTAATAGAGCATTTACCAGTTGAAATATCGATTTGTTTCTTTTAGTGGGAGAATTCAATCTCCCTAAATCCCTCTACCGCCAGTGGTCGGCCACCGTACCGCCGGTAGTCGGTCACGGCTCCAAGAGGGACTTCCTGAGCGTACCCTCACATATGTTTTAACAATGATTTCCTCACCGACAGCAGTCGATGCAGGCTCTTGGAGAAGAGCCCGTCCGACCACAGGCGGAAGGACAGGAGGATTGACAGTTCTTATTGGATTGGGTGGCTTAGAAGGAGGTACTAGTCATTAAACACGTTAAATAATATTATCAGGATGAAGTTTGATGAGGAAGATCTTAAAAAGAGAGCAGAAAAATCATTTATACAACAACGAGACCAGTCGGACTGTGGGGTTACCTGTCTGGCAAGCGTCATAAAGTTTTTGGGTGGCGAAGCTAAGCTGCAACGCCTGCGGGAAATGAGCGGTACCAATCAGCAGGGCACTACGCTGCTGGGACTCTATCAATCCGCCAATGAGCTGGGGCTGGAGGCCGAAGCTTATAAAGCAGATACCGAAAACCTAAAGGAGCAGTCTGATCCTTGTATTTTGCATGTTATAAAAGGGGGACAGCTGCAGCACTATGTCATATGTTTCGGGTTCAAGAATAACCAGTTCCTGATCTGTGATCCTGCCGTTGGAGTCACTTCATATTCACCGGAGGAGCTGGAAAAGGTCTGGCAGAGTAATGCACTGCTTTTGATTAAACCGACGGATCAGTTTGAGACCATCGAGGAGCAAAAAGAAGATCGCTGGGTTTGGATTAAGCATCTCATCAAAGATGATCTCAATATTCTGGGGCTGGCCCTGGCACTAGGCGTTTTTGTCTCGGTACTGAGCCTGGCTACGGCCATCTTTTCGCAAAAACTTATTGATGAAATATTGCCTGCCAAAGATACTCTTAAGCTATTTGTCGGACTGGGGCTTCTCGGTTTTTTACTGGTTGCCAAAAGCGGACTCTCCTACATACGGCAGCTTTTTTTAATACGGCAGACGCGCGATTTTAATAACCGCATAATCAATACCTTCTACAGCTCTCTGCTCAAATTACCTATCCCGTTTTTCTTTAATCGCAAGACGGGAGATCTGATCGCCCGCATGAATGACACCCGCCGCCTGCAGCAGACCATCACCTTTCTGTTTAGCCAAATTATGATTGATGTGCTACTGGTGGTCACGGCCTCGATCTTTATCCTTAGTTATTCCGTTCCGTTGGGGCTTTTCGTGTTGCTAAGTGTACCCTTGTACTTTCTGCTGACGTGGTTTTACAATGAACCCATCCTAAAAGGTCAGAAAGAGGTGATGGAGGCCCACTCTTTAAATGAGAGCAATTATGTAGACACTATCCAGGGGATGGCAACGATTAAAACAGGAAATAGGCAGCAATTCTTTTCCGGTTTTACGAAAAGGATATACGGTTTTTTCCAGGATAAAATTTTTGACCTTGGAAAGGTCGGTATTCGATTTACGTTTTGGGCTGATATGATCGGAGTCTTCTTCATCGTTGGGGTACTTGGGTTTACCTCTATGCTGGTATTGCAGGAAGAGTTAATGGTCGGTGCACTGGTTGCCATTTTTCAGATGACAAGCCAACTTATTCCATCCGCCACCAAGCTGGCACTGACCAATATTCAGCTGCAGGAAGCCCGTGTTGCTTTCGACAGGATGTATGAATTGACTTCGCTGGAACCGGAACGGGAAAATGGGGATTCAGATGATCAAAAGTTTACTGAAAAGATCCAGTTCCTGGAGGTCCAAACCCTGGCGTTCCGCTTTCCCGGTCGCAGTCGCCTGATAGAGGATGTTTCTTTTGAAGTGGAAAAGGGAGAGATGATTGCTCTGTTGGGGGAAAGTGGTTCCGGAAAAACGACACTGCTCCAAATTTTACAGCAATTTTATAAACCGGAGTCAGGAAACATAATTATCAATAAAGAACACAGCTTACATGATTTCCCGGTTAAAAAGTGGCGGAGTAAAATCGCTGTTGTCCGACAGCAGACAAAACTATTCAATAGTTCGCTGCTGGAAAATATTTGCCTTGGGGATCTCCAGAAAGAGGCCGAAGAAATTGTCGAGTTTTGTAAACAAGAGGGCTTTGACCGGTATTTTTCGCTTTTCCCACGAAATTACGCTACGCTGTTGGGGGAGGAAGGTACCAATATTTCAGGAGGGCAACAGCAGCTGATCGCCTTGGCAAGAGCCCTCTATCAGCAGCCCGATCTTCTGTTGCTGGATGAAGCCACGGCTTCAATGGATCGGGAGATGGAACAGTTTGTGTTGGAAAAACTCGTTCAATTGAAAGAAGAGATGGCCATAATTTTGGTGACCCACCGCATTCAGAGCTCCCGGCTGGCCGACCGCATCTATATCCTGGAGAATGGAACAATCGCCGAACAGGGTAGCCCGGAAATATTGGCATCGGGCAATAATCTCTTTGCAAGATCACTGGATGACATCCGCGTATTAACCTGATGTATCCGTTTTACCCCAAAATGCAGGGTCACAATGCTCGTGACCTTACACTAAGTAGTGTTGGTCTTTTCCGAATAACAAAGAACTGATAACCAATAACAGAGTCGTTGGTGCGGAAAGATTTAATCACTGGGATAATGACGATACTTTTTTAGTGGTAATTCCACTAGGCAACCCTACCTTCAGCTCTTGGTATTAAAAATATATCCTCCCAATATAAGGGCAATAAGCACAAGGTTGCGTATCAATGTAACAGTTATTCCACCCCCGCCCCCGAAGGCACCGAAGCAGCCGCAGCTGGCCACCGACATGCCCTGAATGTAGAAATAGCTTAGCACCGTAGTAAAGGCAAGGATAAGCAGGAAGCTGGCCAGCAGCACCCAGGTGAGCTTACGTCCCCAGAAGAGAAGCCCCGCCAGTAGCAGTTCCAGGACTGAAGTGGAGATCACGATGATGTTACTGTATTCAATGAGCCAGTAGAACTTGGTTGCCATCAGCTCCACAAGGTAGACCGCATCGCTGCTGTCAATCAGTTTGCCGATACCCGAAAGCAGGAACACCCCGCCCAGCAGTATGCGAATAGCCAACAACGTATATTTTTGTGTTTTTGGGGACATCCGTTTATGAATTTGGATACAGATTTATACCTTCGGTCATCATATGGAATTTTTTCTTAAAAGTAGATGTAGTTAACATTGCTTGACAATTAAGATCACATATTGACTATGAACATTCTAATCAGTGGTGGAACGGGTTTTATCGGTACAGAAATACGAAATAATTTCCTTAAAAAGGGGGATTTTTTAACTATTATCACGCGTTCGCCTGAGAAGTATGCGAGCGAAACAGCGAAAAATCAAGCCTTTATTGACTGGGATTCTGACCTATCGGCAGTCATGGAAGAAGCGGATGTGGTCATTAACCTGGTAGGGGAGAGCATATTCGGAAAGCCGTGGACCGAACAAATCAAGAAAAGACTTTATTCCAGCCGTGTCGACAATACGCGCAAACTGGTGGAGGCCGTTGAGAAGTCCGAAAACCGACCCGAACTGTTTATCTCGGCATCAGGCATCAGCTACTATGGCGACCGAGGGGACGATATCCTGGATGAGAGCGAACCACCCGGCGACCGGTTTCTGCCGCAGCTCTGCGTTGATTGGGAAAAAGCAGCTCAGCCGGTGAAGGGACTGGGCGTACGTCTTGTGATCTTTCGCAATGGCATTGTGCTGGAGAAGGGCGGGGGAGCTTTCCAGTACCTCTATCCATTATTCAAGCTTGGCTTGGGAGGGCCGGTGGGAGACGGCAGCCAGTATTTCCCCTGGGTTCACATGATGGACGTTTGCCGTGTCGTGGAGTTTGTTATTGAAAATGAGGAAGTAGAAGGTATCATGAACCTGGTGTCACCGAATCCGGTAACCATGAAAGAACTGACAGATACGCTGGGAGAGGTGATGCACCGTCCTTCCTTTTTCAGGGCACCGGAATTTGCCGTTCGGTTTATCTTGGGGGAAGCAGCTGATCCACTACTCGACAGCCTGCGCGCTCAGCCCAAAGCCCTGCAGCAGGCGGGATTTGAGTTTAGGTTTAAATCTCTAAAAGAAGCGCTCAGTGATATTGTTTAGCAGTGAACAGAGTACAGTTGATCAGTGTGACAGTGATCATTATTTAAATAATATCTCCGCTGACCTATTTTGGGGCGACTTATGAAGCATAAATCTACCGGAGACACTCGTCAAATTCTCTAAATAGGCATATTCTGCTCACTGCTCACTGCTCACTGTAAATTGTCCAGCAACGCAGGCCTTCGCTGGTTTGCGCTATGAGTTCTTTGTTTCCATCCCCATCCAGGTCTGTGACTACAGGGAACTGCATGCCGCTGGTCGGGAGATCATAAAGGCGTTCGCCGTCACTTACCTGCCAGGCATAGAGCCTGCCAAAACTGGCCAGCGAAATGATATCCTGCACGCCATCACTATTAATATCCGTAACAAAAGGAGAAAAGTTCTGGGCTGCCGGTTGTCCCATGCTCTTGGTCATTCGCAGTTGTCCCTGCTCATTCAGTAGAAAAACTGATCCGTTGCTGCTCATGGTCAGTATCATATTTCCCTGGTAGGTCTGTCCAGCAGACTGTAATGTGAGGGAATGCAGAGACGGGGTACCCATAAGTGCGCTGTTGGATACATAGGCTGCCTCCAGGTTGTTCGACTCTGGTCGATTGCTGTACACATTGATAGAATCTGGGAACATCGGTTCTCCCCCCACGGCGTAGAGATATCCATCGGCCGCCCCGCCTAAAATACTGCTATTGTGAAGCAGGGGCGATCCATTGAGTGAGGCATTGATAAATTTTGGAAAGTCGTTTTTGGGAGATCCATCCTCGTTCCACGCATGTATCGCATTTTCGGAAAAAGCGATGACCCCAATACTTCCCTGGAAGTTGTTTACCACCGGTTTTTCATTGATGACAGCATTGGTCATGACCGGCCACCCGGACATATTATTGCCACGACCATTCAACGCATGAAGCTGCCTGTCGGCCGTAGCCACCAAAGCATCAGGCAGACCATCACGGTCCAGATCCGTGATTGTCAGTGGCGTAGTTATCGTCTCCTCGAGCTCAAAAGGAAATTGCGGTAGCGCCGTGCCACTTTCATTCCACCCGTAAATTTTATTGCCTGCGGCAAGGAGTATCACCTGTTGATCGGTATTATACCAGTCATAAACTACAGGTGACCCCACCGGTTCATCATCTCCAGTATTGGTCTGCATCACTGTAGTACCATCGGAAGCAAGGGCATAAACGCTGCCTGAAGTAGTGGCAAAAACAATTTCATCGCGGGCACTTCCTCTCAAGTCAGCGAGTACAGGTTCCCCGGAAAGCTGGGCACCACCGGCAGGAAAGAACCACTGTTCCTCGTAGGGAATGTCACTTTGCTCTCGGGTATAAGTACGCATCTCAAATGCAAGTTGCTGCTCATCCTGGTTCAGCTGGAAAGACATGGTCAGCTGATTAAACTGTGAAGTGATGGCATTAGCATAGGTGTCGGGATCCAGGTAGGACTGGATAAAATCATAAAAATCAGTATTGGCAAACACGTAACTACTCACTTCCTCCGGCAGGTTACTACGGATATCCATATAGTCTTGGTCATAATAGATTACACGCCGGCGGGTACGATCAGATTGAATTATTTCAGCAAGACCTTTCCGTTTGGATATCACTGCCACCTCACCCGTCAAATCGAGGTAAAAGTCTGTATAACTGCAGAGTTCAGAACCGATCAGCTTAGCCAGGATGCTGCCCTGGACCACAAAAGTACCATCGGGTTTTCGGAGCAGTCCATCTTTAACAAGCTCGTTGAGCTGTTCCTCAAACCCATTCCGGTCATTTAGCTTACGCAGAAACAGGTGCTCACCAGTTGAGAGGAATCCTGATTCCGTATAGGTGACAAGTGAAAATTCGGGGTCGAGAGTACGGGCAAGATCGGCATACCGGGTATTATCTGACATATAAAGGGAATCCAGCTCAGAAGCATTCTCGAGGGAATCGGGGGGAACCAAACGGGGAGGTAACCTGAAGATGGCGAAAGAAGCCGCATTCCCGGAGATATAACGATCAAGTGTAATCGGGGCATTTTCAGATGAAAAAGCATCCACCAACTCAGACCGGTCCGCCTGGGTCAGGGGAACATTTCCGTTGAACTGCAACTCATTCTTCCCACCTTCGGAAGAGAGTTTCTCGACATCCAGTATAACGGGGCCTGTTCCGTTAAATGCATCTTTGATGCCCGGGCGATACTCCACTTTGGTTAACTGTTCCACCCAGTGATCCAGCGAGGGAGTATTTACTATAAGTGATGGGGTCTTGAGTTGTTCAGCGTCTACGGCAATGGAAGGCATCAGGTCAAGATAGGTACGAATTGCATCTTCGATTCCAAGGCTTGATTCTGAAAGCAGAAGCTGGTTGTGCAGTTGGCTTGCATAGACTACCCGATCTTTAACATGCAGTCTGTAAATGGTCCGATCGTGAAAGCTATATTTATTCTGTGTAAAATCCTGGTAAAATGACTGGTGGAGTGTTTCTACAAACCCGTTTGGGGCCTGGATGAGCCACGTTGGTTGCAGCTGCTGATCTACCCCGGGATACAGCACCAGCGCATTGAGTTGGAGGTTGACCGTGGAAAAGGAGTCAATTTCGGAAACGAGCTGGATCGCTGACGATGTAATATCATCAATAAATGGGATATACTCCTGTTCCAGGGCCTGCGTAGGCGTTAAGTTTGTCGAAGGGACAATGACAGCAGGAGTTTTTCCAGGAATAGATTGCAGCCAGTGTTTTTGAGAGAGGTTTTGGCAGGAATAGGTACCCAGGGATGTAAATAGTATGACAACGAAAAGAAAAAACTTCTGCATAAAAAGGAATTAAAAATTCAGTGAAATAATGTTAGGGGATAGCATGTTTTATTTTATAGCTTATACCAACAACGAAAAAAAGTTTCGAAATCATCATTTGCAAATCATGACAGCCCAAAAGTAAGAATTTTAAGATTAAATGAACTTTCTGAACCCATTTTTTTTGCTGGGCGCCCTTGCAGTGGCTGTTCCGGTGGTGATACATCTTATCAACTTACGGCGCCCGCAGAAGGTCTCTTTCTCCACACTCGCCTTTTTTGAAGAGCTCCAGAAAAGTACGATTCGCAAAATTCGTATCAAACAGTATATCCTGCTTGCCCTTCGGGTGCTGGCCGTCCTGATGCTTGCCCTTGCTCTGGCGCGCCCGTTGCTTACTCCTACCCTGGGAGGGGCTGCTGCTGATTCAAATCAACCCAAGTTAGCAGTTTTACTGGTAGATAACAGTCCCAGTATGAGCAGGATAGGTGCGGATGGCCCCTTTTTCGATCAGGCACGCCAGGTCGCCCAGCGCATAGTCGAGAGCTCAAAGAGCAGTGATCGTTTCATTGTGACAGGAACAAATAGCTCGGAACAGGGCCTGCAGATGGTGAATGCGGCCCGTGCGCTCGACCTGCTGGAGGAGGTGGAGATAGCGAATACCGGCAACCATATTAACCAGACGATACAGATGGTGGCCAACCAGCTCAAAAATTCATCAATGCAGAACGGGGTCATCTACCTGTTAACGGACGGACAGAAAAGCCAGCTGGACAATCTGCGGGAGCTGGAAGAGATTGGCCTTGAGGGTACCCGGCAACTGGGTTTACAGGTGATAACACTCGGCTCGTCAAGCCAGCCCAATATCGCCGTTTCTGATGTTCAGCTTCAATCGCGTATGCTCAGCCAGGGTAACCCGGTAGCGCTGCAGGTGGAGATTCAAAATTACGGCGATGCCGGTGCGGCCAACCAATTTGTCTCATTGGAAGTGGAGGGGAATATGGTCGGCCAGTATGAAGTTAATTTGGAACCGGGGGAAACCAGGCAGTTGGGCTTTGAGATTGTGCCTCAAAAAGTGGGCGATATCTCCGGGAAGATTGTAATTGAAGGGGATGAGATCAGTTTTGACAATGAGCGTTTCTTTGTGATTAATATTCCGCAAACCCGCACAGTACTGCTCGTCAATGAAATTGAAGAGGAGGGATCAGAGTTTGTATCCTACCTGCAACCCGCGCTCGAAGCAGCACGGCTCTCCAACACCCAGATTGAGTTTAACCAGCAGGAGTCTGGTGAGGTAGACCAATCAAACTGGATGCAAAATGATGTCATCATTCTTGACGGTCTGCGGGAGGTACCCGAATACTGGTATGAGGATCTGCAGCGATATGTGCAAAATGGCAAAGGCCTTCTGTTTTTCCCATCAGAACAGGGGAATATCGAAAATTATAACAGCTTTCTTGGACTGTTTAATGCCGGACGATTAGCAGGAATCCGGGGAGAGTATGCCAGTTTTAAACCGGTAGCGCGCATTGCAGACCTGCAGGAGGGCCATCCCATACTCGACGGCATATTTGAGAAGGAGGAAGACGAAGATATCCGGGTGGATCTGCCCGAGCTTTTCTTTTATTACCAGTTTGAACAGGCTTCGAGTACAGGTTCTTATACGATTCTTTCTTCGACTACTGATGAAGAAATTCTGGTCGAACAGCGTTTCGGCGATGGCCGCATGCTGGTCTCTACGTTGGGCACCGATCCCGGATGGTCCAACTTTCCGGTTAATGCACTCTTTGCACCTATTTATTATCGTTCAGTATTATATGCTTCTTCATCTGAACAAGGGGGATTGAACAACTATCAGCTGGGCAGTGAATTTGTCTGGAACGGCAGGGTGGAAACACAATCTATAGAACTGTCGCTTGATAGCGTCACTTATAAACCGGAAGTGCAAAATATACCTAACGGTACATCCGTTCGTTATTCAGGACGCGAGTGGGAGCCGGGCATATTACATATTGAAGCCGGCGATCAGCGGCGTCTAGTTGCTGTGAATCAGGATATATCAGAATCAGATTTTCAGTCGTTTACGCAAGAAGAACTTGAAAATTTTTCTGATATCCCCGTAACTATAACAAATGTTTTAAACAAGAATGAGCTCTCGCAAGAAAACCTGGTAACTGAGTTGCAGTCAGCCAGTATGGGCAGAGAAATCTGGAGTTGGTTTATCTGGATCGCGTTGGCCCTTTTAATTGCGGAGACACTCATTTCAAAGCTTTACAGGGCGGAGTCGATAACATGAATGAGTCAGCATTACCAATTGAACCTGGATTTGTAGTTATCCTGCTGGTTGCCATATTTGCTTTTTCAGCAACAATACTGGCTGCTGCTACATTGCTGAATAAAATTCGGCTTCGTAACGTACGCCTGAGCTGGAAAGCAGGCAAGTTAAACGGGTATCCGCTATTTGCCACACTGTTTTTACTATTCAGCATCGGCCTGTTCGGGCTGGCATTCTATAAAGGTTCAACGGCACACTGGATTACATTCATGCTCTACTCCTGGATGAGCGGCGGCTGGTTCGTGAACAGCTATCTTGCCTCAAAACGATATATCACGGACAACGCCATCATCAAAAATATCAACGATCCCTCCCAGTCCATCCAGTGGTACCAGATACGTGACTACCTGGAACAGGATGAAGGCAGCTATCAGAAATACATTTTCCTCTACAGGGAGGATGAAACACCCACCAAAACACAATTTGTAAGATTAGAACTGGATGTGCCTAAAAAGTATCTCGAAAATTTTCGTAAATTATTAGCACATAAACTTGGACGGCAGATTAATTGTTATAATACAGCCAGTTTTGATCTGGAACAATTTAATCTGAAGTAGCAGGTTCAGTTATAATTTTACTTATACCCTAATTCTTTGTTAGAAGACTTACAGAAATCCGACATAATACAAGAAAGATCGCTCTTGGTCGGCGTCTACGGGCCTGAAACCCCGAGAGTGGTAGCTGAAGAATATATTGAAGAGCTCGGTATGCTCACCAAAACAGCGGGAGGCATACCGGTAGACACTATTTTGCAAAACCGAACACACCCCGATCCCTCCACTTATATCGGTAAAGGGAAATTGAGTACCATTCGGCGGATGGTGGGCGAACGGAACCTGGAAACCATCATTTTTGATGATGACCTTTCTCCTACTCAGATCCGTAATGTGGAGAAGGAGACCGAAGCAAAAGTGTTGGACCGCAGTGGCTTGATTCTCGATATTTTTGCCACGAGGGCGAAAACGTCTGCCGCGAAAACGCAGGTTGAACTGGCACAATTGCAATACCTGCTGCCACGCCTCACGCGTTTCTGGACTCACCTTTCGCGCCAGCAGGGTGGTATTGGCACACGTGGACCCGGTGAAACCCAGATCGAAACTGACCGTCGCCTGATTGACAAACGCATTACCACGCTCAAAGACAAGCTGGATAAGTTGGATCAGCAGCGTCAAACCCAGCGCAAGGGGCGCTCAAAGATGAACCGTGTTTCCCTGGTGGGATATACCAATGCCGGGAAATCCACACTGATGAACACCCTTACTGATACCGAGGTGTTGGCGGAAGACCGCCTGTTTGCCACGCTTGACTCCACGGTGCGGCGTTGTAATATCGGGCACCACGAGATATTGCTTTCCGACACTGTCGGGTTTATTCGAAAGCTGCCGCACAATTTGATTGAAAGTTTCAAGTCTACGCTGGATGAAGTGCGCGAAGCAGATATTCTGATTCACCTGGTGGATGCCTCAGCCCTGATGATTGAAGACTATATTGAGGTAGTTGAAGAAACGCTGGCTGATATTGGTGCCAAAGACAAGAAAGGGATTCTTGCCTTTAACAAGATCGACAAGCTGGAACCGCATCGGATTGCAGAGCTTAACTCGGCATATCCCGACGCCATATTTGTTTCGTCCGAACGGGGTATCGGTATCGGGAAGTTAAAAAATAAGATTGAGGAGCTAATTGAAGAGAACTATGTGACCAAAACAATGACTATACCGGTCGCAAAATATGAAGGAGTGGCCTTCCTTCACCGAGAAGCTCACATTCACTCCAAGGAGTATGTAGGGGCTAATGTTGAGATCGAGTTTAGTATTTCAAAAAAAGATTTTATGCGCTTGGAAAATTTACTTGATAATATTGACTCTACCGAATCAGTTGTTTAAATAGAAATAGTAGGTAATTAACAAATGAGGCTGATATGCAGGCAAAAGAAATACTCAATACCGAAATCGCTCCTCTAAGGGGACAGGATACCGTTGCTGAAGCTCTGCATCGGATGGAGGATCTGGATCTGGATTGCCTGCCAATCGTTGATTCGACTACAAGAAAGCTGATCGGCCAAATACGAACTTCAGAATTGCGACGTGTCGAAGACCCCGATGCGATTGTTTCCGACCTCGAACTGGAAGAACCGGTCAAAGTATTTAAACGCCAGCATATTTTTGAAGCGGGTCGGTTGTTGCTTCAGTATGAATTGCAGATTATTTCTGTTGTAGACAGTGAGATAACCTTCAAAGGGGTAATTACCATGCAAAGCATACTTGAGACCTTGCCCGACATGTTGAATCTGGTGGCAAACGGCTCAATTCTGACGATTCAGCTTGAAAAAGTTGATTTGACGCTTTCAGAGATTGTGCATCTGATTGAAGTTGAAGGTGCAAAAATTTTGGGACTTTCAGTCGAGCAGCCCCGGAAAGAAGGTGAACTCTTTAAAGTTTCTATTAAAATTAATCTTCGGGATGCTACCAGGATTACATCAGCACTTCGCCGGCACGATTACGACGTTATAGTTGACGATGCCAGCCGGGATGTCTTCGGTTTCGATATGGAAAACCGGGCTGATGAACTGATGAAATACATCGATATGTAACGATCTTATCTTTCAGACTTACCATTTCTTTAATTCTGGGAACAAAACCCGTATAGTTGGTATATTTTATTAAAGAACCATTAAGTATAAAAAGGAACGAAAAACTGAATGACCTCAATCCGGAATCTTTGTTCGTACTTTCTCATCATAACTTTTTTCCTAATTCCGGTAATTGTATCAGGTCAACAGGTATTTGACTCACCAGAAAATCTGTACCAAAAGGGCGTCAATCTTTTTGACCGAGGACTGTACGAAAAGTCCGCTGGTCTGCTGGACCAGTTTGGGACTGAGTACCCGGATCACAAGCTCAGGAGATCTGCTGAGTTCTACCGGGCACGAGCCCAGGCCAGGCTTGATTCCACTTCGAAAAAACATGCATATGAGGCTTATATAAAGGAATATCCAAATACGGCATTTGCACGGAAGTTATTTTTTGAACTTGCCAATGAGGCTGAAGCGGATAGCAATTTTACTGGCGCACTGAGTTATTATGAGCGTTCACTACAGCACCAGCCAACGGACAAAGAGGCCGCTCAGATCTATTATTGGTTGGCTGAAGCCTCCGTATCCAACGGTAACAACCAGCAGGCACGTAATTATTTTATGCAACTTGCCGACCGTTATCCCGACTCTGAATGGGCCCCCAAAGCGTTGTATTCCCGCGGCCGCCTCTACCTGAGTGACAGTAAGTTTGACTCCTCATCTGTTGCCTTTGAAGTGCTTAAAGACCGATATCCCAATCACGAGATGACCCGCCGCATCGGCACCGCGCTGGGGGAATCGTACTATCAGCAGGGTAAATACAAACAGGCGATTGAGGCATTGCAAAACTCCATGCCCTACTTGGATGATGAGATGCGGTCAAAGGCCGTATACCTGGTTGCGGAAAGTCATAATTACCTGAATAATTTTGATGAAGCGTCGAAGTTTTACCTGCAGTATATAAATATGAACAAGGGTACCGACCGGGTTCGAATAGCCCATTACGGCCTCGGGTGGGTCTACCATAAACAACAAATATACCATTGGGCTGCTGATTCATTTGAAAAAGCGGCACAGGGCGACGATGAAACTGCCCGGAAAGCCCTTTATTACAAAGCGGTCAACGAAAAGCTGGGGGGGCGTTACGACCAGGCGATAGAAACGTTCCGTACGTTTGGTGACCGGTACCAGGAAGGACTCTGGGTGGAAGAAGCTTATTATGAATGGGCGATAACGGCCTACGAGATGGGAATCTATGCAGAGACAATTGAAACCCTGCTTTCTATTGTTAGAGGAGAAGATAACCTTGATTGGGCCGGTAAAGTCTACACCCTGCTTGGAGAAGCCTATTTTGCCAACAAGGAGTATACACGCGCCCTGCAGGCATTTGAGGAGGCTGAACAGCTTACGAATATAGACGATTCTGTGAAACGACAGGCCCGGTTTCAGAAAGCATGGGTTCAATATCGAAATCAGGCGTATGAGCAGGCACAGCCCACGTTTGAGAGTGTGTATAACGAAGCTCCAAATTCTGATCTGGGTGCTGAAGCTCTTTTCTGGAGTGCTGACAGTTATTTCAATATGGGAAGGTTCGGTTCTGCCAGCGACCGTTTTGGGGCCTTTGTAAATCGGTATCCCGAACACGAACTTGCAGGCGCGGCCCGGTATTCGCTGGGATGGAGCTACTTTAACAATGGGGCGTATCAAAATGCGATTGAGCCTTTCAATACGTTTCTTGCCCAATATGAACCACCACCCATCGCCTTGTATCCCTATGATACCGATGCCACGCTGCGCCTTGGTGATTCCTATTACGCCTCGCACCGGTATGAGGACGCAATCGAAACTTACAAGAAATCAATCGGGGCCGAACCGGGCGGTGATTACGCGATGTTCCAGGTGGCTAACAGCTACTACCGTGCGGATCAGACCTATGAAGCAGTAACGACCTTCCGACGACTGCTTCGTATCTATCCCTATAGCCGTTTGCGGGAGCAGGCCCAGTACAACATCGCTTATATCTACCTGAACACGGGCAATTATACCCAGGCGATCAATGAGTTCCGAACCGCAATTAACAAATATCCCAATACCAGCTGGGCAGCGCGTTCCCAGTACAACATCGGGGATGCCTACTACAATGCCGGAGATTTTGAAAAGGCGGTTGAAGCCTATAAAAAAGTACTGGAGGAATATCCGCAGAGTGATTACCTGATTGAGGCGATCAACGGCATCCAATATGCGCAGCTCTCTTCGGGCCAGCAGGATTCCAGCTCGGCTATTCTCGAGGATTTCCTGGGTGACCATCCCCAGAGCACAACGGCCGATCGCCTGCGATACCGGCAGGCAGAAAACCTTTACCAGTCGGGCGATTACCCTGGAGCCATTAATGAATTTCGCCAGTACATCCGGATTACGAATAACCAGGATCTGCTCCCGGAAGCCCATTTTAGTCTGGCTAATGCGTATGAGCAGACCCAAAAAGTGAACCAAGCCATTGAGTCATACCAGACCATTGTCGAAAACTATCCAGATTCCGAACAGCTGGGACCAGCTCTGGTTGCGCTGGCACGCATTTATTTTGATCGCTCGGATTATTCAACCTCGTTTGACTACTACAACAAATTGCTGGAAGAGCGCAAAGATTTCAGTCTGGAAGCGTTGGCGGGCATGGGGAAAACCCAGCTGGCGATGGGTAACGTTGATGCAGCTGAACAGCATTTCAATGCCGCTCTGAAGGTGAACAGCGATTATGATCCCGCAAAGGTGGGGCTCGGGAAGATCGCCCTGCGCAATGGCAACTATTCGGAAGCCACCGATCAGTTTGCATTGGTAGCAGAATCAAATACTACTGAAATTGGTGCTGAAGCACAGTATCTTCTGGGCCAGACTCAACAGCAACAACAGAACTATAATGAAGCCCTGGATGCCTATTCAAATGTCAGCGTTTTGTATGAAGCGTTTGACGAATGGGTAGCAAAAGCGCTGTTGAGAAGTGCTGAATGTCATATCCAGCTGGGTAACACGGGGGAAGCGAGAAGTACTCTCAATTCCATCGTGGAAAATTACCCGGGAATGCAGGAGGCACAGAAGGCGCAACAGATGCTTAATTCAAACTAACCAGATGAACCGAGAGATAGTACCGGCAACTGAACTAAAAGGTACGATAACACCTCCACCTGACAAGTCAATTTCTCACCGATCGGTAATGTTTGCCTCGCTCCACGAGGGCGTATCTACTATTAAAAACTTTTCTGCCGCCGCCGATCCCCACAGCACGATATCCTGTTTCCGGTCTCTGGGGGTAGAGATTGAAGAACAGGGTTCAACCATTACCGTGCACGGTGTGGGACGAGATGGTCTTGAAGAGCCGGAAGAAGATCTTGATTGTGGTAACTCCGGTACGACCATGCGACTGCTTTCCGGTATTGTCGCGGGGGCCGGTATCTCTTGTACACTGGTGGGAGATGAATCTCTTTCTGCCCGGACCATGCGCCGTATTATCGATCCGTTGGAGAAAATGGGGGCCGAGTTTGAAGCACGGCAGGGTGACTATGCACCTCTCAAGATAACGCGCCCCGGATCCTTGATCCCATTACGTTTTGATCTGCCGATCCCAAGTGCCCAGTTAAAATCGTGTGTGCTGCTGGCAGGACTTTTTGGAAATGTGCCAACCCGCGTAATTGAGACGGTCCAAAGTCGCGACCACACCGAACGACTGTTGAAACTCGGCATCCAAAGTGACGGAAATACCAGGATCATTTCCAGCAGCCGGGAGGATGATATCCTTGAGCAGAGCTACAATATACCCGGTGATTTTTCTGCAGCAGCGTTCTGGCTTGCAGCTGGTGCCATCCACGGCAACGCTGAAATTCACTTGCCGGACACTGGCATGAATCCCACGCGCACGGCATTTCTGGATATTCTGCAGGAGATGGGAGCAAATCTCACGATAGGTGAGCAGCGGCAGGAGGGAGCTGAGCCGGTCGCCGATATCACGATAAGCACCAGCAAGCTAAAACCGATTGATATTACTCCGGAACGCGTGCCCAACTGTATCGATGAGCTTCCAATCCTGGCTGTGACAATGCTCTTTGCTGATGGCGTTTCCCGCATTTCCGGTGCTGAAGAACTGCGTCACAAAGAGACCGACCGCCTGATGGCTGTGGCTGAAATGCTGGAGAAAGCCGGGGCGGAGTTCACTGAATATAAAGACGGGCTGGAAATTCACGGGAACCCGGATTTTATTCCCGAACCTGCTACTTACAACAGCTACCACGACCATCGAATTGCGATGTCTGCAGGCGTGCTTTCACTGCTCGCGGATGGGACAAGTTCGGTAAAGGGAGCTGTGTGTACGGCTATCTCGTATCCTTCCTTTTGGGATGATCTGCAACTACTGACGAATTGAATTTTTTCCCACCGATTCGTCCGCAATTCTGACAAATCCCACTGTAACATTTTTTTTTAATGCCAATACGTCATAAAACGGGGATTACTATATCGCTTGGCATTGTGATTGCTCACCATAAGATGAAAATGAACGAGCGAAAAGCTTATGAGTGAATTTGTTATTGATATTGAAAAACAGTTGAACCGACTGGGTAGAGATATCCAAAACCTGGTGGAACGTATTGTTCCGTTGGAAGACAAGGGACATGATTTTACACCGACATGTGATATCATTGAAAGTGAAGAGCATTTTAAACTTCTGCTGGATCTTCCGGGATTATCGAAAAAGGAGATCCACATTGCGTTGAAAGATCATGTGTTGACTGTAAAAGGTGAGCGCGTGGAAGAGTTATCAGACGATGAATCGTACAAAAGGCAGGAACGAAAAAGCGGTGTTTTTTCACGTTCGTTTGCGTTGCCTGAAAACGTAAATGCTGCAGAAACGGAAGCCACGTTCCGAAATGGTGTTTTGACGATCAAGATGCCCAAGTCGGACGTTTTGAAAGACTCAAAATCGATCCCGATTAAGTAAAGGAATTTAGCAGATGGTCAATTGCTGTATACCGGCAATTGGCAGCTGAAATAAGAAAGAATATTGATTAAAAAATTAAACAGTAAACTAAAAACGAAGATTTACCACTATGGGAAAAATTATAGGAATTGACTTAGGTACTACCAACTCCTGCGTTGCGGTAATGGAGGGAAATGAGCCTACAGTTATTCAAAATTCAGAAGGCGGACGTACAACCCCTTCCGTCGTAGCTTTTTCTAAAGAAGGTGAACGGTTGGTTGGTGCGCCGGCAAAACGACAGGCTATTACTAATCCTGAAAAAACGATCTCCTCTATTAAGCGCTTTATGGGCCGTTTTTATGAGGAAGTTAAAGAGGAGTCCAAGCAGGCTTCATATAAAATCGTAAAGGGCGATAATAATACGGCGCGTGTTAAAATTGAAGACCGTACGTACGCCCCGCAGGAAATTTCTGCGATGGTACTGCAAAAAATGAAGCAGACCGCTGAAGAATACCTCGGAGAAAAGGTAACGGAAGCGGTCATAACAGTACCTGCGTACTTTAATGACGCGCAACGAAAAGCTACACAGGAAGCCGGTGAGATTGCCGGGCTCGATGTGAAACGAATTATTAACGAGCCAACGGCTGCTTCTCTGGCATACGGTCTTGACAAGAAAGATCAGGATCAGACCATTGCGGTTTATGACCTCGGTGGCGGTACATTCGACGTGTCTGTTCTTGAGCTTGGAGACGGTGTGTTTGAAGTAAAATCGACACACGGTGACACTCACCTCGGTGGAGACGACTTCGACTCCCGCCTTATCGATCACCTTGCCAAGGAATTTAAGAAGGATGAGGGCATCGATCTGCGCGAAGATCCGATGGCGATGCAGCGACTGAAAGATGCTGCTGAAAAGGCCAAAATTGAGCTTTCAAGCTCACAGAAAACCAACGTAAACCTGCCGTTTATCACGGCTACCGATTCTGGGCCCAAGCACCTGAATATTGACATCACGCGGGCCAAGTTTGAGCAACTGATTGATGATCTTATTCAGAAAACAATCGATCCCTGCCAGAAGTCACTGGATGATGCCGGGTTGACCAAAAGCGAAATTGACCAGGTGATCCTGGTTGGTGGTTCAACCCGGATTCCGAAGATCCAGGAAGTTGTGAAGAACTTCTTTGGCAAGGATCCAAGCAAGGGTGTAAATCCTGATGAGGTTGTTGCTATCGGTGCTGCGATCCAGGGTGGTGTAATGTCTGGCGACGTTGACGATGTTGTACTGCTTGATGTTACCCCGCTGACGCTCGGTATTGAAACTTTGGGCGGTGTGTCTACCAAGCTTATTGAATCAAACACTACCATCCCGACCAGCAAGACGGAGACATTCTCTACGGCTGCTGACAACCAGACCAGCGTTGAGATCCACGTACTGCAGGGTGAACGAGCGAAGGCACAGGACAACCGCACGCTCGGACGCTTCCATCTCGATGGCATTCCACCCGCACCGCGCGGCGTGCCACAAATTGAAGTTACCTTCGATATAGACGCCAACGGTGTGCTCAATGTAAGTGCAAAAGACAAAGGCACCGGCAAAGAGCAGAGCATCCGCATCGAATCTTCTTCCGGACTTTCCGAAGAGGAGATCGAAAAGATGAAGCAGGATGCCGAAGAGCATGCTGAAGAGGATGAACGCATCCGTGAACGCACTGAGAAGCTCAACGAAGCTGACAGCCTGGTATTCTCAACACGTAAACAGGTTGAAGAGCATGGCGACAAGATCTCAGATGCCAACAAGGAGAAAATTGAAGAAGCTGCTGAAAAAGTAGAAAAGCTCCGTAAAGAAGAGAACATGGAAGAGCTCGAAACAGCCATGGAAGAACTCAACGAAGCATGGAATGAAGCTTCTCAAGAGATCTATCAGGCTGCTCAACAAGAAGCAGGCGGACCTGGAGCTGCTGGTGCAGGTCCCGGAGCCGCTGGAGCAGCAGGAGCCGCAGCAGGCGGACCTGGAAACGGGCAAACGGAAGATTCTGCTGACGAAGGTGAGGACGCCGTTGATGCTGACTTCGAAGTTGTCGACGAAGACGATGATGAGAAGTAAGTAGCAAAATTGATCTACAAAGTAACTCGAGCCCTGGATTCTTTCGCTAAGAGGATCCAGGGCTTTTTATTTTATTGGGTATTACGATATGCGTATTTTGGCACAGCTTTATGTAAATACGCAATACGAAACATGGATTATTATGAATATCCTGGGCATTGAATCCTCCTGTGATGAAACAGCAGCGGCTGTCTATACTGATGAGGGGCTCAAATCAAACATAGTCGCCTCACAAGCCGTCCATGAGCAGTTCGGAGGGGTTGTCCCCGAGCTGGCTTCCCGCGCCCACCACAAGACGATTTGGCGAACGGTAAGCCAGGCCCTTTATGAAGCGGATACCGAACTGGATACAATAGATGCGATTGCCGTAACCCAGGGACCCGGTTTGATGGGCGCACTACTGGTTGGCCTCTGTTTTTCTAAAGGGTTGGCACTCTCACGTGGGATAAAACTTATCGGCGTGAACCACATGGACGCCCATATCTATGCCAACTTTATTGAAGAGAAGCCCCAATATCCATTTGTAGCACTGACTGTCTCAGGTGGCCACACACATTTAATCCATGTAACAGCACCATTTGAACATAAAATGCTGGGACAGACGCGTGATGATGCCGCCGGAGAGGCGTTCGACAAGATCGGCAAGATTCTAGGTCTGCCTTATCCTGCCGGTCCGATTATTGATGAAAAATCCAGTGAGGGGGATCCTAACTTTCATGACTTTCCCCAGGCGATGATGGATGGTGGATTCGAGTTCAGTTTTTCCGGACTCAAAACCTCTGTGCTTTACTACCTCGAGGACAAGGATGATAAATTTGTTGAAAAGCATATGAATGACATCTGTGCCAGTGTATCACGCGCTATCACCGATGTTCTAACTAAAAAACTAAAATGGGCCGTAAAAAAAACAGGAGTTGACACCATTCTGTTGGCAGGAGGGGTGTCAGCCAATTCGATGTTACGGGCTAAAACAGAAGAACTGGCCAATGATAAGAGTCTTCAACTCTATATCCCCAGGATAGAATTTTGTACCGATAATGCTGCTATGATTGCCATCACGGGCCATATGATGGCTGAGAGGGGCGAATTTTCTGATATGAATCTCAAACCGTTTGCACAGCTTAGTCATGGGACATGAGTCTTGAGTCCTGAGCAAAAAAACAGCTGTATCGTGAGGTTCGTCCTGCGAAAAGAATGAGATAGCGAGCTAAAGCTCGCTGTACAACCCAGGCTCAAAACTCAAGATTAACATCTCATGACTCATGATTCTATTGATACTGTTTTGAGGCTTCCACGGCCAGCCCGTCTACGTGATTGTTTCGCTCGTCATCGGCATGCCCCTTTACCTTGGTCCATGTGACATCGTGGGGTTTCATCGCCTTTAGCATCTCTTTCCAAAGATCCTGGTTTTCTACCGGCTTTTTGTTGGATTTTTTCCAGCCACGCTTGATCCAGCTGCCAACCCAATTCTGTTTAAAAGCATTGATGATAAGAGCGCTGTCACTGCGTATTTCAACTCTGCAGGGTCGGGTGAGTGCTTTCAATGCCTCTATGATGGCACGCATCTCCATACGGTTGTTTGTCGTATCAGGTTCGCCGCCCGATATTTCCTTTTCCTTTCCATTCCATGAAAGCAGGGCAGCCCAGCCGCCCGGACCTGGATTTCCACTGCAGGCCCCGTCAGTATAAATCAGAACGGATGGCTTTTTCTTCTTACTCATAGCGTTGGGTAATTGGCATTAGCCGTTGGCGGTATGATTTAACTTTTTCTAATACGGCCCGTTCCCATTTACGGTCATCGCCACCGGCAAAAAGAATGCTTCTGCTGGATGAGATGAGTGGGGCACCCGTGTGGTTATGAAGCACATTTTTCAGCTCCTCAATGCTGCCACCTTGACTGCCAACACCAGGAATTAGGAGCGGGGCCGAGGAATGTTTTTCCAATACCGGACCCAATTCACGGGGCTTTGTGGCACCCACGACCATGCCAAGTGCAGCATCACTTTTGGACTGAAATTCGTTCATTTTGGTAGCAATGTATTCAGCCATGGTCGCAAAACCGTTAAAAGGTTTTGTCAAAAAGTCACTTGCCCCGGGATTTGAGGTCAGAGTGAGGACATACAGTCCCTTGCCGGGAAATTTGAAATAGGGGGCCAGCGTCTCAAATCCCATCAGCGGGTTGAGCGTAATAGCATCCATATCATATATATCAAAAAATGCCTCGCGGTAGTGTCGGGCCGTAGAATCGATGTCTCCCCGCTTGGCATCCCCGATAACGATCTTGCCTTCCGGTATTGAATTAATGACTTCATGAAAAACTTCGAGGCCACCATCCCCCAGGGCTTCAAAGAAAGCCAAGTTTGGTTTGTAGGCGGCACAGTATGGCGCTGTTATCTCTACGACTTTGGTAAGGAATTGGGTTACCCGTTCATTATCATCCGGAACCTCATCACTCAAATAATCCGGAAACAGGTCAAGGTGAGGATCTAGCCCTACACAGAGGCAGGAGTGTGATTCTGAAATAGCTTTTTGTAACTTTTTAGCGTAGTTCATAATGCCGTGAAGATACCAACTAATTTGCAAGGCAAAAATAAAAATCACGACTGAAATCCCCTTACAAAATATGATTTGAAACAAGCGTTATGAAGAAATGAATTGGGGCGGGAATTTGTAAATATATACCAGATGTGAGACTTAAAAAGTATAGGTGTAATGGTTATATTCCGCCGAATTTAAAAAAGAAATAAGAATCAGCAATGAATTGGTTTGAGGAATGGTTCGACAGTCCACTGTATGAGAAGCTGTATGCGAACCGTGACGAGGAGGAAGCCCGTCAGCTAATAGATCTGTTGGAAAAAACGCTTAACCTAAGTGGGTGTTCTGAGATCCTTGATTTGGGATGCGGCAGAGGTCGGCATGCCATTAGCCTGGCCGAACAAGGATACAAAGTAACCGGTATTGATCTTTCGGAAGAGGCGATAAAAACAGCACGGGAAAAAGCTGAAGCAAGAGGGCTGGATATTCATTTTCAGGTACGTGATATGCGGAATCCACTACCCCGGAAATTTGATGCTATTGTAAATCTTTTTACAACGTTTGGATATTTTACTAATGACAAACAAAATTCACGGGTGCTTGACAGCATTGTAGAGATGCTGGATATGGGGGGAATGTTTGTGTTGGACTATATGAACTCCCAAAAGGTGGCAAAGACATACCAGTCACTGGATCACGGAAACTTCAGAGACATAGATTTCAAGGTAAACCGCTATATCGACAACGGGGCTATTATCAAGGATATCAAGTTTACCGGTGGGCCCATTGAGGATTCTAAAGAGTATACTGAGCACGTCAAATTGTACGATCTGGACTGGTTCAAGAAACAATTTGCCAAGAGAGGTTTGCAAATTGACCATCTTTATGGAGACTATCACGGCAATCCCTATGATCCGGAAACAAGCCCCCGCCTGATGATCGTCAGCCATCTTGAATGATGTGAGACGTGAAAAGGGAGACGGCAGGGAAAATGTTAGGCGTTAAGTAACATTATCCCATACGCGTTGTTTGACCACAAATAAAGCTAAGCGAGCTCCCCGGTAAAAAGACTTATTTCACGTCTTCACATCTGTTGTCTCACTTATATTAACCTGAGTTCGGGATAAAAAAAGTCATTGCGAGGGATTCGGTGACCATCGGGAGCAATCCCGTGGCAATCTCCTAATCCTAATAGTATGAATAAAAAACGGACGGGGAGATCGCCGCGTCGAACTCATCGTTAAGCCAAAAAGGGGAACAAAGCCTCCTCGCGATGACAGTTATGATTATTGTGATCCTTACATCGAACTGACGTTATATTATATTACAACACTGTTTCAGCAAAGACCTCTTCCGCACCGTGAGGTGGGTTCTCCAGTGTCCAGGTTTCGAAATAAAATTGACGCTCCGAACTCACGCGTTTGTTGTTTATGCTGAAGAAACGAAACGAATCACAGACCAGCTCTTTTAGTGGATAGAAAAGCTCTTCGTAGATATTCTCCATAGAAAAAAGGTGCAGGTCAAATCCGTGATGTGCTTTTTCTTTGTAGAGTACCAACAGCCCTTCTTTTAGCGCTTCGCTTAGCTCTTCCTTGAAGTGCCCAACATTGGAATTTCGGTCTACGTGCAGATCAGGGGGATTAAATTCAATGTCATCCTCCTCGCTGATCAGGATCGCCTCACCAACATCGATCTGCTCCAGTGCTTCACCCAGACTTGCAGTGGCACCGTAAGCCGTAATAAATTTTTTATCGTGGAATATATTCTCAAGACATAACAGAAGCTCGTTATTATGCTCGAGGATGTTGAGGCCGAATTTCTCCTCTTCCAAACGGGTACCTGTCAGGTAAAATTTTGAATAGGTGGGATCCGGTTTCATAAAATCCTCAATCGAGGGGCCCGTCTCGGGATTTCGGCTCGTGTGTCGTTCCTGCAGTTTATCAAGTCGAAGGTCGTGTTCGAAAAAGAGTTTGAATATATCCATATGAGATACCTCTGTTTTACGCTCTATCTCATTAGTGAAGCTGTGCTATGCACAAGTATTTAACTCGGAAAATACGAAATACGCAGAACGCAATAAATTATAAATAAAAAAGCCTCACTGTGATTAAGCAGCGAGGCTCCTTAGAAATACTACGATGTCGTTTTAGATCATGGTAGCAATTACCAGTGCTACGACCGACATCAGCTTAATGAGAATATTGAGTGAAGGTCCCGAGGTATCTTTGAAGGGGTCGCCTACTGTGTCTCCAACGACGGATGCTTTGTGAGCATCGGAGCCCTTGCCAAGCTTTTGGCCATTATACTCAAATCCTTCCTCAATCATTTTCTTGGCATTATCCCAGGCACCACCAGCGTTGGATTGAAACAGCGCCATCAGTACACCGGCAGAGGTTACACCAGCCAGCAGTCCACCGAGCATTTCTGGCCCACCAATGAATCCAAAGGCAACAGGCACCACAACAGCAAGCACGCCCGGTGCCACCATCTCACGGATGGAAGCCGTAGTCGAAATAGCCACACATTTTTCATATTCAGCCTTTCCTTCCGCAGCTTCAAACGTCTTGCGATCTTCTGCAGACCAGTTTTCGAGCTTGATGCCTTTATTTTTATTCATGGCATCGAGCCCGGCGCGAAGCTCGGGAATATCGTTGAACTGGCGGCGGACTTCCTCAATCATCGACATCGCGGCTCGTCCCACAGCTTTCATCGATAAAGCAGAGAACAAGAAAGGGAGCATCGCGCCAATAAAGAGTGCCGCCATGACAGTGGGCTCGGTCACGTCGATACCCGAAAGGGCAACATCGTGCGTAGCATTATAAGAGGTAATAAATGCTGCAAAGAGAGCCAGGGCTGTCAGAGCTGCGGATCCAATCGCAAATCCTTTACCAATGGCGGCCGTGGTGTTTCCAACCGCATCCAGCTTGTCGGTGCGTTCGCGTACCTCACTGGGGAGTTCAGACATTTCGGCAATACCACCGGCGTTGTCAGAGATCGGACCGTATGCGTCAACGGCCAGCTGAATTCCGGTGTTGGAGAGCATTCCTACAGCGGCAATTGCAATTCCATAGAGGCCTGCAAAGTGGTAGGCACCAATAATGGAGGCCGCAATAATAATAATCGGGATTGCTGTTGACATCAGACCTACGCCAACACCGGCAATAATATTTGTTGCAGAACCGGTGACCGACTGCTTTACGATAGAGATTACAGGCTTGGTTCCGGTCCCGGTGTAGTGTTCAGTGATAAGCCCGATGAGCAGCCCGGCCGCAAGACCAAAAATCGTAGCCCAGAACACACCGCTCGGCGTGTATTCAATTCCGTTGAACGTCCAGCTTGCGGGCAGCATCCAGTGGATCAGTATCCAGGAGGCAACCAGCATAACGGCCGCGGAAATAAATTCACCAATATTCAGGGCCGATTGCGGATTGCCACCCTCTTTAACTCGAACAAAAAATGTTCCCAAGATAGAGGTTAGAATCCCCGTGCCGGCCAGTACAAGCGGCAGAAGTACAGCAGAAAGGCCACTAAAATTATCGGCCCATTCCGGGTTTGCCATGAAAGCAGCGCCCAAAACCATGGTACCAATGATTGAACCTACGTATGATTCAAAAAGATCGGCACCCATTCCTGCAACATCACCTACATTGTCACCGACATTATCCGCAATAGTGGCGGGGTTCAACGGGTGATCTTCAGGGATTCCCGCTTCTACTTTTCCTACAAGGTCGGCCCCAACATCAGCGGCCTTGGTATAGATGCCGCCGCCCACACGAGCAAAAAGGGCAATGGAGGAAGCACCGAATGAAAAGCCGGTAACGACTGCCAGAACCTTGTTAACATCAGCAGCAGTACCCGTACCAAACATATCACTAAAGATCAGGAACAAGACACCGAGACCAAGAACACCGAGCCCCACTACACCGAGACCCATAACGGAACCACCGGCAAATGCAATATTAAGTCCTTGCCCCAAACCAGTTCGGGCAGCATGGGTTGTACGAACATTAGCCTTTGTTGCCACCCGCATACCGATAAAACCGGCTAATCCTGAACATAAAGCGCCTACCACAAACGACACGGATATTAACCAGTGCGATGTTTGTGAATTGGCCGTGATGCCCAGCAGGATGGCCACGCAGATAACAAAGATGGAAAGCACTTTGTATTCTGCTTTTAAAAAAGCCATTGCCCCCCGCTGTATGTGTTCGCTTATTTTTGACATTTTGGCGGTTCCGGGTTCTTGCTTGCCGACCCATGAGGATTTCAGGGCGGTATACAGCAGCGCAATAACCCCGGCTGCAAGAACTAAGTAGGTGATTAGTGTAGTCATGTGAAGGGTTTAGGTTTCTGAAAGTTAGAGTTATAGATTAATTGTAATCATTCATCGCGGTATCAATCCCGTGATCCACAAAGGCAAAAGCGGCTTCACAGGCGTGATGTAATGTCTGATCAATCTCTTTTTGTTCACTTTTAGAAAATTTGGAGAGGACAAAATCTACCTGGTTCCCGTCCATAAAGTCATTCCCAATACCAATTCTCAGACGTGGAAACCCATCAGTCCCTAGTTTTTTTATGATATCTTTAATCCCGTTGTGTCCGCCTGCACTCCCCTTTGGTCGCATCCGTATTTTCCCCACCGGAAGATTCAGGTCGTCATAGCATACCAAGCAATCTGCGGCATCGAGTTTATACCAGTTAAGCACCTGCTGAACAGCATCACCGCTTCTGTTCATGTATGTAGTCGGCTTGACCAGTAGCAGCTTTTCGCCGTGATAACGCACATCCCCGATATAAAAAGGGCCCTTGCCAGGCCCAAGTTTGACAGATAATTTCTCCGCCAATAAATCAATGACCTCATACCCGATATTGTGGCGGGTGCCGACATATTTCCTGCCGGGATTGCCTAAGCCAACAATTACAGGCATGGGGTCATTATATAATTAATTTTTTGAGAAGAAGGAAATGTTATTCTGGCGCTTCTTCGTCGCCTTCCTCTTCTTCGCCTTCTGCCGGCTCTTCTCCTTCTTCGAGTTCACCTTCAACAGGCTCTTCTCCTTCTTCGAGCTCTTCTTCTGGTTCTTCTTCGGTAACAAGTGTAGAAGTGAGCAGAGCTTCGGATTTTGGAGGTACGATTGTTACGATCGTCCTGCTGGCCTCTTCGAGGGCTTCAAGGCCTTCGAGGTCTAGATCGCCAACGTGGACCGAATCCCCAATCGCCAGTTCCGAAATATCAATCGTGTATTCCCCTGGAATCTGGTCGGGATAGGTGCGGATTCGCAGGATGTGCAGTGGTTGAAATACGCGGCCGCCGCCATCGGTAACCCCGATCGCGCTCCCGGTAAGGCTGACAGGCACGCTGAGAGTCACCTTGTGGTCATCATCCAGCACATAGAAGTCGGCGTGTACCGCACGGTCAGATACCGGGTGAAAATCAGTGGTCTTAAGCAGTGTTTTATACGTCGTGCCATCGATTTCAAGCTCGATGATCTGACGTTTTCGTTTTGAAAGAATTTTTTCAAGCTCAAGTTCATCAACAGAGAAGTGAACATTCTCTTCAACTTCCGGTCCGTAGAGGACGGCGGGGACTCTCATAGAATCGCGAAGGGCATCTGCCACCTTACGTCCGGTTTCTCTTACTTTTCCTTCTAGGGTAACTACTTTTGGCGTTATCATAATTTTAACAATTGAATTTAGTCATCAAATAGAACACTAATGCTGTCATTGGTATGGATACGCTGTATCGCTTCAGCAAAAATACCCGCTACGCTCAGAACCCGGATTTTGTCCGAGGGGCGTTGAAGCGGAACCGTATCGGTAACCAATAACTCATCAATAGGTGAATCATCAATGCGCTGGTACGCGGGCCCTGACAAAATGGGATGCGTACACGTAGCGATTATATTTAAAGCTCCTCGTTCCTTTAATGCCGCTGCGGCATTTGTCAACGTGCCGGCAGTATCGATCAGGTCATCAACAATCAATACATTTTTATTTTCCACTTCGCCGACAATATTCATCACTTCGGCTACATTGGCTTTGGGTCTTCGTTTATCAATAAAGGCAAGCCTTGCCCCAATGCGTTTCGCATACGAGCGCGACATCTTCAGGCTTCCGACATCCGGTGCAACAACAACCAGGTTTTCGATCGGATTCTCCTTAAAATGATCGATAAAAAGCCTGCTCGCGTACAAGTGATCCATCGGGATATCAAAAAAGCCCTGAATTTGGGCTGCGTGAAGATCCATAGTCAAAACACGGTCGGCGCCGGCCTCGCTCAGCAGGTTGGCCATCAGCTTTGAAGCGATGGAAACCCGTGGGCGGTCCTTGCGATCCTGCCTGGCATAGCCAAAATAGGGGATCACGGCTGTGACCCTCTTGGCCGAAGCCCGCTTTGCCGCATCGAGCATCATCAATAATTCAATAATATTGTCGCCCGGTGGGGGCGTGGATTGAACCACAAAAATATCCTCTCCACGGATACTCTGTTCATACTTCACATAGAGCTCGCCATCCGAAAACGGCTTGATTGTTACTTCTCCAAGTGATGTGCCATAATGTTCGGCAATAGCCCGAGCTAGCGCCAGGTTACTGCGGCCGGCAAATATGGCTAGAGGTGTATCCAACGAGGCTATGCAATCAGTGGTTCAAAATAAAAGAAAAGGATGGCTTTACAGTCATCCTTTCAAAGAGTTTCGATCTAGTTTGTTGCCCGGGGAGGACTCGAACCCCCACTGACGGTACCAAAAACCGCTGTCCTGCCATTAGACGACCGGGCAATGTCGTTTTCAAGAGATTCAGATGATATGAATTTACCTATTTGGAATCAAGAAGAAATTATCTCTTTTAATACTTTGCATTGATTGCACCTGCGGGGTCTGCAATAGTGTTTAAGTTGGTGGACAGCCCCTAACCGTTGTTCATATAGCTCAGAGGGAATATCAGAGTGTGCGAAAAGTTTAAACAGGGATGAAGGAAGTTGTGCGTGATGATTCATCCAGTGTTGGAAAGAAGCCTGTTTTAGATCCTTTTTATGAAACAGGTTACCGAGTAGCCAGAGCGCTGGCAGAAACACAATACCGAATAAAATATCATTTCGCTCCCGGCCGATACCGGTTTTAGTATTATTTTTTTTGAGTAGGTCACTCCACAGGTTTTTTGGGTCATCGGAATACCAGTGATTCAGCGGTTGGTGGAATACGTGCCATAGAAGGGTGACAGCTTGTTTTAGCCGCAGCTCAGGATGATTGGTCGGACGGCAGCCCTTATGGTTCCAGGCTACAACGGCCGGGGACTTCTCATGAAAGCCGCCCAGCTGAAGTGCCCGGGCCTGCAGTTCCTGGACAGAACCGGGGGATTTTTCTTGGTCATGAATGCGACTCCAAAGCTGTTTTCCCATCTTGAGCATCGGTTCGCGATTTAATGAAATCCCCAGCCCGTCGAAAAGGCCTAAGGTGAACACTCGTTTCCAGGCTGCCGGCGTGGGGAGTGAGGGATCATAAAACCGGAGTAGAAAGTCGACCTTGGTTTCAAAGTATTCGCACTGAGCATGCTCAAATTGCTGTTCAATAGCCTCTTGGGAGATATACTTGATATGCCCGGAACACGGTAGTTCGTCGGTTTGGTTGAAGGCAAAAAGCAACTTTTCCAGGTTCGCCGGCAGGTATGGACCCAGGTGAAGGGTAAAGGGTGTGGAGCCATCCTCTCGGCGCACGGTTTTATTTCCGGGATCATGATATACCACATGCAGAACAACTTGGTTGTAGCCAGGGTCAGTGTTGTGTTTATGGCTGTTCCATTCAGTAATAGACCAGTGAAACTCTATATCCCCGTGCCACTGCAGGTCACCGATTTGAAGTCGAACATTTTTAAAGTCAGGGCCGTCGGAATGGTTTAGCTCACCTTCGTCCCAAATAGTGATCGGTTTACCACAGGTGGTCTCCAGGCCATTCAGTTCAAAGTACAGGGATTCCCAGATCCAGTGAAGCAGTCTCTCGTGGTATTTCTTATCCAGATCTTTCATCCCCTAGATAGAGGAATCGAAATCGATATGTTCAGTGGCTTCGTACAGGTCGGGGACGGTATTCTTGTAGCTCTTTTCCATGCGGTTTCGAATTTTATGTAATTGGTCACTGCTCTTTTCCAGGGTAACATTCTTTTTGTCATCTACCCATCTGGAAAAATCTGACGCATGGCTGGAAACCCACTGCCGGGTTTTTTTACCACGATCAGTTGCGATAAAAATCCCCACACCAACTCCGCCGATGAATGAACCGGCAGCAACTATTAGTAAACTGATATTTGAATGTTTGCCCATAGCGAATACCTCTCGTCTTTATTGTAGAATGATAATTGAAATTTAAGAAACCTTGCTCCGTTTTCTAAACTATTAACGCCCATTTTCTTCTTTTTAGTACTCGTAAAACTAATGATAAATCTTTATTTTCGAGCCTAATTTTTAAGGATAAGTTCTAGTTATGACTGATAGTTCGGAGTTGGTATATATGGATCGTGAGCGTGTGAAGCGCACACTTAAACGAATGGCATACCAAATATCGGAAGACAACCGAAAAGATCGTGATATCTGTCTTTTGGGTATTGAACGCCGAGGCTTTTTGGTGGCCAGGCAGTTGCAGGAATATCTTGCTGAAATTTATGATCGTGAATTTCCGATTGCTCAGCTCGACAGGTCAGAACCTCTTAGCGAGGAGAAAGTATCGGCTGAGTTGATCAAGTCAGCCTATCCGTTGGTTGTAGACGATGTGATTTTTTCCGGCCAGACAATGTTCACCGCGCTAAACAATGTATATGATCTCGCTGCGTTTAATGAAATCCACACGGCTGTGCTGGTGGACCGCGGGCACCGTACATTTCCCATACAGGCTCAATTTGTTGGCTTGGAACTTTCCACCAAGCTGAAAGAGCATGTTTCGGTCATTACCAGCCAGGACGAACTCGAAAAGGTAGTGCTCGAGCTCGGCTAACCAACTGTTATTTAATAAGATCAGTTAAACAACTCAATTTTGGAGTAAAAGTTCATGTATGCTAAGTACGTACTGCTGACGGTGTTTCTCCTTTCTCTCGCTGCAATTACAGGATATGCCCAGAGTGACCAGGATTATGTAGATATGATCTATGCAACTTCAGCGGAAAGTGACATAATCTTGCAGGATACCACCAATGGTTGGCATTTTGAGTGGGTTGGAGGCTTAAACGGGTCTCAGGCCACATACCGGAACTGGAGCCAGGGTGGGGTGAACACCATAAGTATGACTGCTTCCACGCTATTTAATTTGAAATACAGACGAAACCAATTTGGCTATCAACTGGTAACAAATTTTAGATATGGTCAAGCCCGCATCGAGGGAGAAGGAACGAGAAAAACTGATGATAAAATTGCTTTGGCCAACAAGTTCAGTTACCTGTTCAAGGATGAGCGGTTTAACATTTTTGGGAATATTAATTTTACCACCCAGTTTGATAAAGGATACGATTACAACAAGGATCCCAAACTACTCCTCTCCAGATTTATGGCACCTGCCTATCTTTCTCAGGTGCTTGGCCTCGGCTTTCATCCCGCCGAGTATTTTAGTGCCGAAGCGGGTTTGGCAATGAAAGAGACGATTGTTCGAGATACCACACTTTCGGAGCGCTATGGACTTGAGCCGAGAGAAAAGTTTCGGTTTGAGCCCGGGTACTCACTGATTTTCAATTTCGAAAAGAAAATAGTGAGTAACGTTCGTTTGGTAAGTACTGTTGAAACATTCACGAACCTTAAGGAATCGGTCCGAAAAACAGATATTAACTTTTCAAATGAGGTTGTCGGGAAAATTAATGATTATCTGAATACATCCTTTCAATTTGTCTTGGTATATGATGAAGACTTTTCCAGGGAAGTACAGCTAAAGCAGGTGCTGTCGGTTGGCTTTTCATATAGTTTCCTTTGAAAGTCTTATACTGATCCGACGCTAATAAGTTTTTCTTTACGCCCTGTGCACTTCTAATCTACGTCAAATTCGATACCCTGGGCCAGCGGCATCTCCTTGCCCCAGTTGATGGTATTCGTTTGTCGGCGCATGTAGGCTTTCCAGGCGTCGGAACCTGACTCCCGTCCACCGCCGGTCTCTTTTTCGCCACCGAATGCCCCGCCGATTTCTGCCCCACTCGTACCCACATTGATATTGGCGATGCCACAGTCGGAGCCACGGGTACTTAAGAAGGTCTCGGCCTCTCGCAGGTTTAGGGTGAACATTGCAGAACTCAATCCCTGGCGCACGCTGTTATGCATGGCTATCGCTTCATCCAGATCACTGTATTTGATGAGGTAGAGAATCGGGGCAAAGGTCTCTTCCTGTACGATGGGGTAATCATGCTTTGCAACAACGATGGCAGGTTGCACATAATGACCGCCCTCAACCTCCAGGTTGTTTCCTTCCAGCAGTTCCCCGCCATATACCAGTTCTCCACCAGAATCCTGAACCTCAGTCAAGGCCTGTTGCATACTCTCGGCCGCTTTTCCGTCAACCAAGGGGCCCACCAGTGTATCATCATTTAGCGGGTTGCCGATTTTAACCCCTTTATAGAGCTGGACCAGTCGATTTTTGAAATCCTCAAAAATAGTATCCTGTACAATCAGCCGCCGTGTGGTGGTGCAGCGTTGCCCACAAGTGCCTACTGACCCGAATACCGTTGCTCTGGCAGCCATTTCCAGGTCTGCGTTTTCAGAGACAATGATCGCGTTATTTCCACCAAGCTCCAGGATCGTTTTGCCCAGCCGCGCACCCACGGTCTGTGCCACCTGCTTGCCCATCCGGATGGAGCCCGTCGCCGAAATGAGGGGCAGCCGTTCATCATTGGTCATCCATTCGCCAACCTCTTTATCTCCGGTCACCAGGTTGAAAATGCCCTCCGGCAGATCATTTTCTCTTAATACTTCACTTACAATATTCTGGACCGCCACGGCACAAAGGGGTACTTTTTCGGACGGTTTCCAGATCATCACATCGCCACAGACGGCAGCAATCATGGCGTTCCAGGACCAAACGGCCACCGGGAAATTAAACGCTGTGATAATGCCTGTTGGTCCCAGGGGATGCCACTGTTCATACATGCGGTGTTGTGGGCGCTCAGACTGCATCGTTTTACCATAAAGTTGCCGCGACTGGCCAACCGCAAAATCACAGATGTCAATCATTTCCTGCACTTCTCCGAGGCCCTCCTGGAGGATTTTGCCCATCTCATAGGTTACCAGTTTGCCGAGATCCTCTTTGTGCTCGCGCAGTTTCAGACCAATCTGTCGGACAATTTCTCCTCGTTTGGGCGCGGGGGTCTCTCTCCACTCATTAAAAGCATCCTGGGCGGTAGTTACTACTTGGTCATATTGTTCACGAGTCGTCACGCTGACTTCGGCAATATGGCTGCCATCAATGGGTGTGGCACTCTCAATCATCTGCTGGCTGCCATCGCCCAGCGATTCCTGTCCTGTGCTGGTACCGTGATTTGTTCCCTCAATACCTAATTTTCTGAGAAACTCCATGGCGTTCTCTAACTTGTTTTATCGTGTTTAATATTAGCTATAAAGTTAAGAATAGTAACGCGATTTCAAATCATTCCTATTGTTCAGTAATAATAATCGAGCCGCTGTTTGGTTGTGCCTGGTACTGAATAAAAGCTCCTTTCTCATCCTCCTGGATTTCAATACCCTGCGTTTGGCCCTCCTGTTTTACCTGGGCTGCTTTCCATTTTTCGGGCACATACGTTTTTAGGGTGAGGGGCAGCCGGTAGAGTGCACGGTCAAGAGAGTGGGTAAGATTGATCGTAACTGTTTGTCCGGATCGCTTGCTCTTAATATCGGCATTCATCCGCTCTCGGTGGTACTTTGTCACATCCTTGAAGGTAGCCACCCAAAGCTGCTCTTCATGCTTTTTTATGTAGTCAAAATACTCTTTCAACTTATCCTTACTGAGAGGTTCCCAGCCTACGCCTTCGATGCCGTGAAAAACCAATACCAGCCAGATGTTATCTTTTTCCAACGATGTGTCTATCCATGATTTCATCTTTTTCACAGGTGTATCGGACAAAGGGCCCCGTTGCCACTGTACATATTCTTTTTCAGGAGTGCGCGGATCAATATCACTGGCACGATTGAGCTCTGCCAGCCAGGGATGCGGCATGCGATTTCTGAGGGCGGGAAAGATTTTGTGTGCGTATTTCATTACCCGCTCATCTTCAGTACCAAAGGGGCATTCTGCTGAGAATGTATGCCCAGGCCCAAGATGGTTTAGAATGTCAAGCCGGCTTTTTTCCAATTCATATCGAATGTTAGCCGAATCCATGACGGCCAGCCAGGGGTGAAGGATTGTGTGGCTTCCGAATTCGTGGTCCTGCTGGGCATATTTTTGGAGCTTATCCCAGGTAATCAGGTCAACGCTGGGGTCTTCGATTGCCAGCACATTGTACAACTCATCATGGTAGCCATTGCTCGGTTCAAACTCCCCATTCCGAACTTTCCTGAATCCCTCGTCAATGATATCATATGCTTTTTGTAATTCTCCATTTCCATAAAAACCGGCCGCCTCATTGTGGTACCGGTAGGTCCCTTCATAACCAAGAAATCGGATTGCTGATGCCCGCTCATAAAAATTTTCTTTATTAGTCGGAATTTGGGCTGTTTCTGCAATAATTTCCTCTACGGGGCGACCCACGAACTTTGGCTCATATTCTGAACCGGGGATGGCGCCCGTAACAATGTAAAATGTGCCTGGAAATCCCCGCTCATTCATCAGCGGCAGTGCAACGCGAAACTGGTTAATTGTACTGTCATCATAGGTGAGTGAAACCGCCGCTTTTTTGCCATACTGCCATTTTGTGATCTCGGTATGTCCAACCTGTGTTTGAAAATCTGTTGCAGGTAGTATGAGCGAAATGGAAACCAGGAAAAGTATTGTTTTGTGAATCATGACACTAAGATTTTTGAAGATCAAAACAGTTTCAGGTTATTCATATTCGTGATTTATCTCAAACCGATCTGAACGATCCAAGGTATTTCTATTTGTCCAGGTTAATTAATGAAACCTTTCAACATTTTTTGCATGCTCTGTATTTCGTATAATCCTGACCCGTCACATTTATAACGAAATATGCAATATTCAATGGATTCGATTTCAAACCGGCAGCGCAAGCTACTTCGAAAACTCCAGCAGAAGAAGTATCGAGAGAAGGAGCAGCTGTTCCTGGTGGAGGGAGAGCGGGCTGTAGAGCAGGTGATCGAGAATGGAATTCTCATGATTGAAGGCCTGTTTTTCGACGAACGCAGCGCGCTGTGGCAAAATTCAAGATGGAGTGAAAGAGTCGCTGGCTTATCGAGTGTAGCGGTGGATACGGACACATTCCTTGAACTTGCCGATACGCAAAATCCGCAGGGGATACTCGCCCTTTGCCAAATGCCGCAGGAAGCAGATCTTGATGAACTGGCAAAAAACGATGGGGTGATTGTAGCCACCGATCGTATCCAGGACCCGGGAAATCTGGGCACAATTGTTCGTACGGCGGCCTGGTTCGATGCTATCGGGCTGCTGTTGGGCAAGGGAACCGTAGATCTTTTTAATCCCAAAGTGGTACGCAGCACGGCAGGCACTACTGGAGCGCTTCCTTTTGCAAACGTGGACCTTCAGTACACGCTCAACGATTTTGCCGAGCGGAGATGGCAGATTTTGTTACTTGACGCTTCCACGGGCGCTGAAAATTTGCGTGCTTTGGATACGCCCGCTAAGACGGTCCTTGTGATTGGTAATGAAGCCAATGGTATTGATGCATCTCTATTGCAAGGGACCAACCGCCGGAAAATTGAAATACCATCGCCTGCTGAAAAGCTAAAAGTTGAGAGTCTAAACGCCTCTATCGCACTCTCTATAGCTCTTTATGCTTTAGCAGGATAAATAGTGGAATAGATGTGCAATTCCCTGTGGACCAAATAGCATATACCTCCAACCTTTAGACCTTCGACCTTCCAACCTTCGACCGGTAAGAGATTAAATTTTTAATAAAAATATCCTCAGGATTGATTCTATTCTGCCATTTAGGTATAGTTCGAATAGGTTCAGCTATCATCTATGACGTTCTTTAAATAACTAAACCTCTGTATCATATGGCAAGAGCTAAGAAAAAGGACAAAATCTTCGTCCTCGACACCTCTGTTCTCCTCTACGATTACGACGCTGTAAAAAACTTCCAGAAAAACGATATTGCTATCCCGATCACAGTTCTTGAAGAGCTCGACACATTTAAGAAGGGAAACAATGTGATCAACCTTCATGCACGGGAATTCATCCGCTACCTGGATAAAATATCCGACAAAAACATGCTGCAGGAGTGGACACCGCTCAATGGTCAATCACACGGAAAGCTGCGGGTGTTGAACAATGAGGACAGTGAGGTTGACGCCTCCGAGGTGTTTGGCAATAAGAAGAATGACCACCGCATTCTGAACTCCACGCTCAAACTGATGGAGAATGAACCGGGGAAAGATGTGATTCTGGTTTCAAAAGACATCAACCTGCGTATCAAGGCGCGTGCCTTGAATATACCTGCCGAAGATTACGAGACTGTCCGGGTCAAGGATATTGATCACCTGTACAAGGGAAAGACCGAAGTTAAGTACAATGATTCGGAGGTGATTAATGAGTTTTATAATGAAGGGAAGCTTAATCCCCAGAAGGTGGTTGATGAACAGCCGGTGAGCAATCATTTTTACATACTGAAAAACCATTCCAGTTCTGCCCTTGGGTTTTATAATTCGCGAACCGACCAGATCGAACCGGTCCGCAAGACGTCAGCTTACGGGGTTAAACCGCGGAATGCGGAACAGACATTCGCCCTCCAGGCGATCCTGGATCCTGAAATACTGCTAACCACCATTACGGGAGCTGCCGGAACCGGGAAAACACTGCTGGCCCTGGCTGGTGCCATGGAACAGCGACGAAATTTCAAGCAGATCTACATGGCACGGCCGATTGTGCCTTTGAGCAACAACGACATCGGCTATCTACCGGGTGATATCAAATCGAAGATCGATCCTTACATGCAGCCGCTCTGGGACAATCTGAGTTTCATTAAAAATCAATTCCCCGAGAACAGCAAAGAGTATAAGCGAATTGAAGAGATGGTGGAGACCGAGAAGCTGCGCATCGTGCCGCTGGCGTATATTCGCGGGCGAAGTCTTTCCAATGTGATTTTTATTGTGGATGAAGCCCAAAATCTGACCCCGCACGAGGTGAAAACCATCATTACCAGAGCCGGTGAAAACACCAAAATTATTTTTACCGGTGATATCTTCCAGATCGACACGCCCTACCTGGACACGCAGAGCAACGGGCTTTCATTCCTGGTGGATCGCATGCACAACAACGACCTGTATGCTCATATCAACCTTGAGAAAGGGGAGCGCTCCGAGCTGGCGAATCTGGCAAGTAAACTGTTGTAGTTAATAATCCACATTACGGATTTGGGAGGCGAAGTATGTTCACAACGGATACGTTGGAGGATCAGACCATTCTAATTACCGGTGGGGGAAGCGGCCTGGGGCTGAGTATGGCCCAGAAGTTTGCATCTCTTGGAGCTAATATCGCTATTTGTGGTCGCACGGAAGAGAAGCTGAAAACGGCCACCGAACAGATTGATGACCAAGGTTCCGGGCAGGTTCGTTATTACGTAGCCGATGTGCGGGATCATGACCGGGTTGGGGAGATGGTTCATTCCATCATTGGGGATTTTGGAGATATGGCAGGACTTGTAAACAACGCTGCGGGCAATTTTCTTGCTGCATCCGAGGACTTGACGCCCGGTGGCTTCAAATCCGTAGTCGATATTGTGCTTCATGGCTCATTCAACTGTACGCATGCTTTTGGAAACTACCTGATTGATAATGACAAGAAGGGGAATGTGCTCAATATCGTAACGACATATGCGGAATCCAGCGGATCGGCTTTTGTCCTTCCCTCCGCATGTGGCAAAGCAGGTGTGCTGGCGATGACGAGGTCGCTGGCCTATGAATGGGCGACGTATGGAATCAGGCTGAATGCCGTAGCTCCGGGCCCTTTCCCAACGGAAGGAGCGTGGTCAAGATTACTACCCGAGGAGGAGATGGAGGAAAAATTTCTTTCTAAGATACCGGCAAAACGATATGGAAATCACGAAGAACTGGCCAACTTAGCCGCTTTCCTGATGTCTGATATGGCCGAATATATAACTGGGGAATGCGTCACAATCGACGGGGGAGAAAGCCTAGCTGCCGGGCAGTTTAACTTTATCGACCAGCTGGCTCCGAGGGAACAACTAAAGGCATTTTTTGCCCGCATGAAGTCTGAATCCGGAAAGAATGGGGATTAGCCTTTCGTACCATATAAACGACTTGTAAGCAAGTTACTTAACTATATCTTTTCTGCAAATATTTGTAACGGGGTGTATTCTATTAAGGTTATTGTCCTCATCGCCAACTCCCATGGATAACCTGAACTTTAATATCCCTGCGTAACCAGTTTCTTGTTGATTTGATCGGCTACCTTTAAGGTTTGAAGCAGTTCGTAGGCACCAAACGGGGTAGGTCTGTTAAGCTGGACAGCCTTAAGAAATTGTGTGGCTGCAAGCTCGGCGGACCTGGATGCATCAAATAATTTTTTCTTGAAAAATAGGTGCCCCCCGTCGTTGGCTTGTCCAGCGCGAACGCTTTGGCCCAGTACGTCGCAGTCTAATATTGTGGAGGCATCAGAGGCCGTGCGTTTGTGATTGCTGCGGTTTGCAACAGTAGTTACATAGATATTTGCCGTGGCAGCATTGTTGAAGCGCAGGAAAAGGTGGATTGCTCCTCCTTCATTTGCCACCCTGTTTGTCTGATTTACTTCCGTAGTGTGGATAACACCATCAATCCACTGCATGCACAGGGCCAGTTCATCGATCCAATAGTAGCTGAAATCATTGTCACGTTCCATAAAGTCGGTGTGTTCGACTTCCCTGACAACCTGGATAAATTTGGGTTTCTGAACTTTCGAAAACATCCATTTTGAGGCGGGGGCAAGAGAAGGCCAGTGGCTAAATTGAACAACCACATTTGCTTCTTCAGATGCGTGATATATGTTTTTGACCTTTGCCGTATCACGGGGAAGACGGGAAACCAAAAAGCTGTGATACCCGCGCTTAACAGCTTTTAAGAGAGAATCGAGATTGGATTCGGAATCATCGATGATAACGCATGCGTCCACTTTGCCGATGCCATCCAGTGCTTGTGCAATCACGACTTCATTAACAGAGGGGTGTTGCCCCATGTTTTTTTCCCATGCAACAGCACGATCTGCACTCCCAATAATTCCAATTTTCATGATGGTATTAGCTAATCCAAGACATAACTTGAGCTATTATCAGCAAATACCTGTTGAATTTCAACTAGATGGGTTTAGGTTAGGGATATTGCATCTCCAAATTTAGTCGGGCATGACGAGTGCCAGGATAAAATAAAGCAGAACGGGACTGCCCCAACCCATGATGGTAAGTACTACAAAAATGATCCGCACTATAGTTGGATCCCATCCGAGGTATTCAGCAATTCCGCCGCAAACACCGGCAATCATTTTATCTGTTCTGGATTTTGATAATCGTGCTCCCATAAGAAGATAATCATTAATTATTTTTAAGCCGTTGTTCTCTGCCTTACGCACAATGTAAGGTTATGTTTCAACTTTTTTTACGTTCAGGTAGAAAGATAATCCAAAATAATAAACCGGGAATAAAAAAGAGCTGTAGATCAACAGTGGGGGTGATTCGTCGAAAAGATACAGCAGTAACAGCAGCTGCAGGAAAAACAGGGATCCCAGCAGGATCGTAAGTGTTTTAAAGTGAACCGTTTTTGTTGGGTAAATAAACTTGACAGGTATGAGTGTAGCGGCGGCAAACAGTAGTAAAACTGCGGAAGAGAATGTAAGGGGAAGGTCGAGCAGGAAAAGATACAACACCACGATATTCCAGTAGGAGGGAAAGCCCAGGAAAAAATCATCGGATGTTTTGGCACGTGTATTAGAAAACCCCAGGATGCTGCATATGGCACAGATCATGACTACCCAAAGAGGAATAAGCATGGCAGCATAAGCCCAAAAAAGCGGAGCTATAGTCCAGGTAACAAAATCGATAATATTATCCATCAATGCCCCATCGATTTTGGGGGCTTCTTTCGTTATGTCAAATGCACGAGCTAGCGTGCCGTCGATGGAGTCTATGAACACAGAAAGTGCTAATACCCACAGCGCATGTTGATAGTAGCCGTCATAAATTAAAATGATTGACCACAATCCCAGCGCAGCCCCGACAGCTGTTAAAACGTGCACTCCATATGCTGATATTTTCACTTCAGGCTATTATGATATTGATGTCAATGCCTTCTCAATATGTGGTAAAGCTAACTAAAATAAAAAAGGCGGAGCAATGTAAGCTCCACCTTAAATACTGAAATTGAGAGAACTATTTAAAATTTAGTTCGTTACGCTTCTATAGTTTATGCGTAGTGTTCCTCTTTCCCTCATGTTTTTTTCCACATCAGTAACCATGCCAAAATGGGCATCTTCGTGGACCGCCAAAGTAATGACTCCGATCTCTTCTAGTGAATTTTCTTGCAGAAATGTATTAAACTCAGAGAGGGTCACTTCGGTGTTATTTACAGAGATATGGTTGTTTGGACCGATATATACATTTGGATTATGGGGATTTATGTTGGCAATTTTACTTGCGGTAGTAGCGGGCGATTGTAGCTCTGTGCATCCGATAATACCGGCTAAAACGATAAGAATAGTGAGGTTCAATGCAATACTTTTTGGGTACGAAAAACTGCTGATGTTATCTCTTTTCATAAAATCGATTCGCTTTTTAAGGTGTGAATATTCCGAAGCCATAGGGACCGCGGGGATAGTGGATCGGCCTGCAGTAGAACACATGTCATAGAGAAGCTGTGCGTATTGTTTGGCTGTAATTGGATGAGATGAGAGCACTTCTCGATCGCAGGACATTTCCCGGTAGCAGGCAACTTCATTGGCAAGCCGGTGGATCAGCGGGTGGAACCAACACAGAGATTTCAAAACCTGGACAAAGGCGTTGAGGAGAAAATCGGCCCGCTGAATATGGACAAGCTCATGTTGCAATATTGTTCGTAACCGTTGAGGCTGATTTTTCAACTGAATTGGCAAGATGACTGCCGGGCTGTTCCAACCATAAGTGAATGGAGTAGCAACTCGTTGTGAAAACCCGATGACAACATCATAATCGAGTTCGGGCAATTTGTTGTCAATCTCAGGGAGATGATAAGTTCGGGTGTCTCTTATGAATGCATGTAATTCCGAATATGAACGCCAAAGAATGACTAATTTGAGAAGCGAAATAGTTCCCACGACCAGCGTGCCGATACCCAGCCAGGGGAATAGGGAACTCCAGACCGGAGATATGGCCGCTGGTGCTGAGGTGGGAACAGGAATCAACTGGTGGTTGGCAATGGGGATTTTTGGCAGTGTTATGCCGGTCACTGTGGAACTTTCCACAAGTAAAGGACCGACAAAGTTAGTGATTAAAAGACCCGCAGGAAGTCCTGCCATAATTGCGATCCGGAAGTAATACTGGAAAAGCGGATCACGCTGGCGGGTACGTTTTACCGCGGACCAAACCAAAAGTGCCAACACAGACCAGATGACTATGGGGAAATAGAAAGCGCCCAAGCTGGCATTTCCTATGCTTTCTAAAAATGGCATTGTTATCCCGGTTTTTGATATGAAATACGCTCTGGACTATTCTTTGTTCAGTTTCATTGTAAGCATGTCATACCGGACGTGTGAGATAGTTATTTCCTGACCGCCTTCTGGAATGCCTTCCAGGGAGAACTCGCCATTACGATTGGTTGAGGTTCCAGTTGATGTGCCTTTTACTACGATATTTACACCAGCTATCGGCTCTCCAGTCTCTTTGTCTACGAGCTTCCCGGTTATTCCATTCTCTGTTTCAGTAAAATTTTGTAGAGCCATCATTTGCCCTTCTGCCTTGGGTTGTTCTACATATGCTGATGAAGATTCTTCAGAGATAGAGCCCGGTAATTTAAAGGTTACGGGCAGCGAGTACTGAACACGAACAGGATTTCCACGCTGTTTTCCGGGTTCAAACTCCATCTGTTTTACACAGCGTAACGACTCTTCATCGGCTCCCCCACCGATTCCGCGAACTACTGTTGGATTATCAACCCGTCCCTGTTCATCCACGATAAATTGTACAATCACGCGACCTTCGATACCCGCTTTACGTGCTTGCTCAGGATATTGAATGCACTGTTGGAGTGCTTGCAGGCCGCCTTTGAGTTCGGGCATCTGTTCTACAACAACAAAAAATTCGTTCTCCGGCTTCTGTTGCTGCTGAGCCTCCCCGGGGGATTTCAGGTCTGAGAATGCTTTCTTTTTGTCTAACAAACCGATAACTACAACTCCATTTGATCCTTTGGGACCAAATTTTTGGACAGCCTGCTCACCTTTATAGACATGAATATTTTTTATGTATTCACTTTTTATACGACTGATTTTTTGGCCTTCCTCCCCGGAAATCTGTTCTTCAGTGTCGAAGGTTCCGTCCAGGTCGGTATCTTCTCTTATGATGTAAAGTGGCTGGCTCCCTTCTTCCAAATTTTGCATATCAGCTTGGGCCTGGTTTAACTCAGTATTGGTTATCCCACCTTCCTGGAGGTCGCTGCAGGCAATAACCCCGGAAATGGCGGTCAGCAGAACAAGGCTCACAATTAGACTTCTGGTGACGGGTCGGTTGTTGTTTGCGAGTGTTTTCATAGTCTTGATGCGCTTTTGAAGTGTGGATTTATTTACAGACATACTGACGATGCCCCCTGCGTAGGTCTCTTTCCTGGGGGCGAGTTCAAAGAGTAGCTGGGCGTATTGTTTGCGGGAAATCGTGCGATCGGTCAGTACTTCGGAGTCGCAGGAAATCTCCCGGTATTCGCGTATCTCGTTCTCGAAATAATGGATCAGCGGGTGGAACCATAACAGCGACTTCATCGCAATGACAAAGCCATTGACCAAAAAATCGCCCCGTTTGATGTGCATGAGTTCGTGGCGTACAGCCATTCGAAGTTTGTGAGGATCTTTTTGCAGGAAAGCGGGAATTACTATTACGGGACGATTCCACCCAAAAGTAAACGGAACTTCAGACTGCTCCGAAAATGCAAGATGAATATCTGATTTGATATCCTTTAGGAAGTTCTCTTGCTCTCCTTGGGCAAGCTTCATTTCCCGAAGATTCATGGTGGTTAGTTTGGCGGCATAATTTGAAATCTGGTAATATCCCCAAAGCATGCGGCCGAGTTGAAACAGGCCCACAGCCAGGATTACCGAGGTCACCATCCCAATCCACAGGTAGGGATCGCCCCAGTTGACAGAAGCGGTAACCGTCTCCTGTGCCGGAGTCACTGTAATTGGGTTCTGTAAAGTAATAAGCGTAGTTGGTCGCGCTGAGCTGAAAAAGTCGGCTGCCACTCCAACAAGGCCAGAGGCACAGATGCCGAGCGGAATGCCGGCCACAAGGGCTACGCGCAAGTGGTAGTGGTAGAGTACGTCTCTATTCTGCATCCATTTTAGTACCAGGTGAATCAACAGTGCACAGGCGCTCCAGATGAGCAGTGGAAACCAAAAGGCGCTCAAACTCATCTGGCCAATTTCTTGTAGTATGTCGGAGAGTTCAATCATCGCTAGTCCTCCAATTTGTCGATCATATTCTTGATCTCTTTACGTTCCTCGTCAGATAGCTCTTCGCTGTTGACGAGCGTTTGGACCAGCTCCATGGGGGAGCCTTTGAAAACCTTGGAAACCAGATCCTTTATTAAGCTGGACTGCACCGACTCCGGTTCCTGGGCAGGACTATACACATAGGTGACGCCCTCTTTCCGATACTTCAGGTATCCTTTGTCGGCCAGGTTCTTCATTACTGTCATAATAGTGGTGTAAGCTACGTCCCGGGTTTCCAGGATACGTGCCTGCACTTGTTTGACGGCCGCCTCCTCCAGCTCCCAAACGTGGTGTAGTACTTCCATTTCAGTTTCTCCAAGTGGTGTCAGTGATTTTTTCATGGGTCAAGAAGTTTTGTCTTATTTACTAGTGAACTAATACTAATATAATAGTATTAAAATTAATTTCAAGTCCATCATTGACTTTTCCTTAGAAAAGATTGGTAAAAGAGGGTATAGAAATGAGCGCAATAGTTCTAATATTCTTGAATAACCTCAGCTATATAAGAATTATATAGCATAACTTGCTAACAGGCCCTAGAATACATGAGGCGCGGCGACAGTCGTGGTTTATGGCCTATCACTTGCGCGGGAATTAATTACCGCGCTATCGATAAGGCGGAATCGGCTCTCGATAGTCGTTGAATCCCTTACAATGAGAGTCTTCATCGAATTGAGGTTAAATCATAAATCTCAATTGTTACTTTGTCTTTGCAACAGTTCCTTAGCCAAAGTAATCGCTTCCTCCGCCGTAAAAACAAAATGGATACGCGGAGAACTGAATTCTTCCAGGAAAGCCTTGGAAGAGCTCGTTTGATGCAGCAAAATCACGTACTTGCCCGCTTTAGCTGCCAGTAAAACTTCCGAAATGGTCCCCATACCTACGCCGCAAGCGATTACAATTTCTGAACTGAGAACATTAATGTTGTTACGGGCACTTCCCACATCGGTGACGATAGGAATATCCACATTCGGAGACATCCCGGAGCGGTCACCGGTTGGTAAAATGCCAACAGTCAATCCACCGGACTCTTTAGCGCCTCTGGAGGTGGCATCCATCACCCCGGCGTTGCGTCCACCCGTAAGCAAAATCCAGCCCTGTTCGGCTATAAGTTGCCCGAGTTTTTCTGCTGTTGCCAGTGTCTCTTCCGATGCACTGCCCGGTCCCATGACTCCCACAATAATCTTAGCCATATTTGATGATTGATTGATGCCTGATTGCTATAATACTAAATGCTAAAATTTTCTTTATTTATGCAAATGAAAATGGCCAGCACACTGGGAAAATAGTCCTGCGACACAGTGTGGCAGGTTAATCCATGAGTGACAGGATTATTATTTGTATAATAAATGTTAATTATACACTTTTACTCTTCGGGTATTCACCAGCCGATAATTACGTGGTAAATATGGCACAGTGGGTGGGAACACTGAAATATTATGTCAACATTTATTTATAATACTTTGGGAAAAACAGTCCGGATGGACTGGCATTCATTATCACAAAAAATCTTTTTCTATGGCACACAATATGAACACCTTCAACTATACCAGTTCTATTTTGCATCAGGGATTATTGGCAGTTCTCGTATATTCACTACTCATTACAGCTTGCACGAATAAAAAAAACACTGATTCAAATACAAATATGAGTGATTCTTATTCTATTACGCAACAGCTTTTCGGTACGTTGGAAGACGGCCGGGAGGTGCATGAGTTTACCCTTACCAACAGCAATAATGCTGAAGTAGATATCATTAACTACGGCGGAATTGTAACCGCGATCAGGGTTCCTGATGCGGATGGGAACGTTGAGAATGTGGTCTTGGGATTTGATTCCCTCGACAAATACTTGTCCGGCCATCCCTATTTCGGGGCGTTAATCGGCCGGTACGGTAACCGTATTGCAGGTGGAGAGTTTACCCTTGACGGCACCACGTATGAGCTCGCAACCAACGATGGAAATAACCATCTGCACGGTGGCGAGCAAGGGTTCGACAAAAGGCTTTGGGATGCTGAAATTGCAGACGGCTCGCTCAAGCTGAGCTATCTCAGCGAAGATGGGGAAGAGGGCTATCCCGGAAACCTGCAGGTGGAGGTGACCTACACCTTGACGGATGAGAACGAGCTGAAAATCGACTATCACGCCACCACTGACAAGGCGACTCCGGTCAATCTGACCAACCACAGCTATTTTAACCTTTCGGGCGATCCGTCTACACAGATTTTGGATCACATGCTGACTCTCAGTGCCGATCTATACACGCCGGTTAATGACGAACTTATTCCTACGGGGGAAATAGCCCCGGTAGAGGGAACGCCATTTGACTTTACCGAACCGCATGCTATTGGATCACGAATTGAGCAGGTAGAGGGGGGATACGATCACAATTTTGTGCTCAACGGGCCACAAGATTCCCTTCGAAGCGTAGCAACGGTGTACGATCCGGAAACGCAACGCGAGATGCAGGTATTTACGATGGAGCCGGGAATACAGTTTTACACCGGTAATTTCCTGGATGGTAGCCTGCAGGGGCCGGATGGAACGTCTTTCGTACAGCACGCGGCGTTCTGCCTGGAGACCCAGCACTATCCCAACTCTCCCAATGAATCCGCGTTCCCATCCACCATTTTGCAGCCGGATGAGACCTACCAAACAACTACCATTTACAAATTTTCTGTACGCCAGCAGTAAGTGGTGATAAACAACCGATTAAACCTATTTTTTAATCAAAAACTCAAGTAGTTATGAAACGAATACTATTTGTACTGTTCCTCTTTTGTGCATACAGCGGTAGCCAAACAGCCGTCGCACAGAGCCAGGAAAACAGGGTGATTGTGAATGCCGATCAGGCGGAATACGAGATTAGTGAGCATATTTACGGTCAGTTTTCCGAACACCTGGGTCGAGGAATCTACGGCGGTATCTGGGTGGGAGAAGATTCCGATATTCCCAACACCGAAGGATATCGTACCGACGTGCTAAAGGCATTGCAGGAGCTTGAGATTCCGAATATCCGGTGGCCGGGCGGCTGCTTTGCTGATGAGTATGACTGGCGCGATGGCATTGGCCCGCGTTCGGAGCGCCCCAAGACGGTGAATACGCACTGGGGGATGGTGATCGAGGATAACAGCTTTGGAACACATGAGTTCCTTCGGCTGACGGAACTGCTGGGTGCTGAACCCTACATCTCTGCCAACGTGGGGAGCGGTACACCCGCCGAGATGCAGGACTGGATCGAGTACATGACCTTTGACGGTGACAGTGAACTGGCAAACCTCCGCCGCAAAAATGGCCGCGAAGAACCCTGGGATATCAAGTTCTTTGGTATCGGAAATGAGAGCTGGGGATGCGGCGGAAATATGACGGCTGACTACTATGCTGATCTCTATCGCCGTTACCAAACTTATGCCAAGGACTACAGCGGCAATGAGCTCTACAAAATCGCCAGCGGTTGGTCGAATGATGAGTATGACTGGACCGAAACGGTCATGAGAGAAGCCCACTGGATGATGGATGCTATCTCTCTTCACTACTACACCATTCCAGGTCCCAGCTGGGGCAATAAAGGACCTTCAACCGGTTTTGGAGAAGACCTTTATTTCGACGGTTTGCAGGCCTCCCTTGAGCTGGACCGCTTCATCGAAGGGCATGACAACCGGATGGACAAGTTTGATCCCGAACAACGAGTGGCCCTTGCAGTAGATGAGTGGGGCGTATGGACCGACCCGCTGCCCGGATCAACTCCCGGTTTTCTTGAACAACAGAATTCCATGCGCGATGCACTGATCGCTTCCCTGAGCCTGGATATTCTGAACTCACATGCCGACCGCGTGCGTATCGCTAATATCGCACAAACTGTGAATGTGTTGCAGGCCATGATCCTGACAGATGGGGAGCAGATGATCAAGACACCTACGTACCACGTCTTCCATATGTATAAAGTTCACCAAAACGCCATGCTTTTGCCGATCGATGTTGAGTCGACTGAATATAGCCACAATGGGGAAAGTATCCCGTCTGTCAGTACCACTGTTTCTCGGGATGATGACGGCGTAATCCATATCACGGCGAGCAACACCCATGCCAGTGAGTCGCAAGAGGTGGCGTTCGACCTGCGGGGGACGGATGTTGATGATGTAATCCCTGGACGCCTGTTGACGGCTGATAGCGTCAATTCTATCAATACGTTTGAAGATCCGGATAATGTATCACCGGTCTCTTTTGAGGATGCGACCTTGGAAGACGGAACGTTGACGATGACACTTCCACCCAGATCAATCGTAGTTCTCGGGCTGGAGTGAGGTCCGTATTACCTTTATATAAGCCGGATGAACCGAAATGGTTGGTCCGGCTTTTTTATTAGGGTATACTCAGAAAGTTGTAGCGTTTCGTTGAACTGTTGAGGTGTTGAAAGTTTAGTCGAAAGTCAGAATGTCAAAGGTCTGAAGGTGGGCCTAAAGGCTTTTCTTTTTTAATATCTCGTCAGTCAAAATGCTTCGTTTTTTTTCTTGTCCTACAAAGAGTTTATTTGATAGGTTTTTAAAATAAGAAATTAACAAGGTCTTCTGAGTCCGGAGAATCCCTGCAGGGAGTAATTGAAAAAGCTACAGATGTTCCAAAGCAGTTGGATATTAATAAGCAGGAGAGAATAATATCTGGGATTCTTTGGCGGCTTTTTTGGTATTCTAAGACTTAGTCAAGAAGATTCGGTTATCTGATGTTGATAGATTTTCACGTAAGGAGTCCCTCGTTTGATCACCGCAAACACCCGATACAGCAACTTGCAGACGACGGCATTG
>NZ_JAMQKA010000035.1:0-62471 GCF_031569985.1 Aliifodinibius sp. S!AR15-10
CGGTTTGAAGGCACTGGCTGACAGCGCCTCCGGTAGGCCAACTACCATCTCTACAACAGTATGTAAAAGAACATGTTGCTTAAGTCGGACAACATGTCTCTACTTCAAGGCACACACGTCAGTTCGAGATAAAACCTGTCATTGCAAGTAATCCAGCGACAATCCTATGCGTAAACAAAAAACGGATGAGGAGTCGCCGCATCGACCGCATCGTTGAGCCAACAATTTAGTAATTCTTATGTTGAACTCAGGTAAAGCCGGGCCTCCTCACGAGGGGGTTTGAATAAGCGCTGGTGAAAATCTCCTCTTTATAAGATTAACGCACTTACCAAGACGACTATCTCATACATAGTGAGACCAACGTCTCATACTTACCGAGACCATCGTCTCGTAGATCTTGAGACGACTATCTCAGTGCCTGTGAGACGACCGTCTCAATTAATTTAGCACCTCCTCTGAAATGCAACAATATTTAGCGTCAGTTCGAGACAGAACCTGTCATTGCGAAGAGGATTAAGTGATCATTGGAATCCCGAAAACTTGCGGGAGGCGATCTCCCGGCGGGTGAACAGTAAATGGACGGGGAGATCGCCACGTCGACCTCAAGATGGAGCCGGCTACTATCAAAGACGCCTCCTCGCGATGACAGCTATAATTTTTGTGATCCTTATATCCAACTGAGGTCAGAGTATGCTTGGAGCAAGGAGTAAGGTTACCGCATTTGTCAGGATTACGGGCAGATCGGATATCAAAACCCCGTATACCAGCCAGAGCCTACTACGGAACACATAATGAGATACATACCTAGCGAGATATCCTTTGCTTATTTTGTCTTCCATGTTTTATGGCCTGTGGAAAATATGCAATGCTAGTAAGTGTTCCGGCCAGCAAACCCAGGATGGTTGTAAGTATTGATAAGGGCCATAAAGGTTATAAAAATCTATTTCAGATCATTATATAACAAGATGCAAAGACAAATATAAGTGCGGCTATCCTCCTATTGCCTATTACGACTTTTTTAGAGCCTGTATCCCACCAAAACATAGAAATTATTGGCCGTAGTACCCTCAGATGCCAAGTTCCATTCCGCCATTCCATCAGTAATTTCATAACGCAACTCAAAATTAAACATACCTGAACTGATACCCAGCCCTGCCAGGCCGCCTAATTCATACCTTCTGTAATTGCCAAGCAAAGCCGGTTGAATTTCGCTGGATGCATCGCCATATCTACTTACCCCTTTGTTGGTTGTATTAAAAGCGAACCCGTTGGATACCCCTGCGTTCAAATAGGGCTGAACGTTATCCCAGCGAAGGTGCCGTCTAACGAGGATGTTCAGTTTCAAATAAGAGGCTCCGATTTGGTAGGTACGTGTCTCGGAGCTATTGCCCCCTGTTGTAGTGTATGTATAGTTCATTGGTCGATAAAGCAGTTCAGAAGTGGCGGACCATTTGCCAAGATTTCCTGGCAATAAGAGGTTTAGAGTAGCACCAAGAGTAAGATTTAGCGATTCATCAAAGACTAAATTGGTACTGGAACCGAAGGAGTGCCGATTATAGGAAACCTGTCCTCGTGTGGCTCCTAACTGCAGCGTAAACGATACTTTAGCTTTTTCCTGTGTGTGGACGTACTGTACTCCGGGAGCCGTACAATGTTGATTATAACGTTCAAAAAGCTCAATCATCGGCTTCATCGAGTACCGGAGATTATCGATCTCCAGGACAGCCGAACAGCCCTTGAAAAGTGATTTTAGCTGTTCTATGTACTCCTCGTTTCGCATTACTATTGATTGCCCATTCCTGTTTCCCTTTGAGACCTGGTGGATAAGCGGGTGTACTCTACCATCATGGGCTGCATAGAAATGGAGCTCCTGATCCATGTATGAAAACAGCGAAGTCTCACCTCTAACCAACTCCTGTAGAAAAACTGTATCCACCCGTGAATCAGGCATATCTTCCAGATTTCCAATACTACGTGGATTGGAATCAATTCGGACTTTACGGCTCACATAAAACCGGTTATCCACATGAAAAGATTTTAGATTACTGGGAGTGTATTCCTCCTCTTCCATCTCTTTGTTCCTTTTGAAGCGGATGAATCTGGGGTTCTTGATCCATCCCCGGAAATCAATATATCCGTAGGTGGTATCATTATCTTGAGATACTATATATCCCTCTACAAAATTAGATTGGGCAATTCCTTGAGTAGTAATAAGAGAAAGTACTGCCGCTGAAGTCAGAATAAACTTGATGAAATTCATTTCTAAATTCTGATTTAGAGTTGATAGATCTCCATAGATATAGAATTTCTCTTAAAACGCACTATTGTTTTGTAAAATGAGTTTTATGATTGTCAGTAACGAAATAAACCTTTCAACAGCGGGGTGGAATAAGATATCGTTAAGGTACTTTCTAAGATAAGTAGAGGTCAGGGAACTCCTTGAGTTGGACTCAACTACAAATATTATTCTTCATCCTCATCACCATAAAGCTCAGTCAGACCATTAATCATGTCTTCGGAGATACCCGCGGTCACAAATCCGCCGTCGTGGTAGAGGTTTTGCATGGTCACTTTGCGGGTGAGGTCGGAAAAGAGCGTTACGCAGTAGTCCGCGCACTCATCCGCACTGGGATTGCCAAGCGGGGCAATTTTGTCAGCGAACGTGTACATGGCGTCAAACCCTTTGATACCGCCGCCAGCCGAGGTCTTGGTCGGAGCCTGCGAAATGGTGTTAACGCGGATGCCGCGGTCGGCCAGCCGGCTACCGTAGTTCCGGGCAATGCTCTCGAGGAGGGCTTTGGCGTCGTTCATATCGGAATATTTTGAAAAAATCCGTTGTGCCCCGATATACGAAAGCGCAACAATACTAGCCCCGTCATTGAGAATACCGGCTTCATCCGCATAGCGCAGAACCTTGTGGAGCGAAATGGCAGAAATATCCAGTGTCTGCTGCAACCAATTATAGTTTAGCTCCTCATATCCTTTCTTCTTACGGATGTTGGGCGACATGCCGATGGCGTGCAGGATGAAATCAATGCCTCCATATTCCTCCTTCACGTTCTCCATCAGCTCCTCAATTTCGTCTTCATTCGTCACATCACACGGATAGATGGAAGAACCGGTTATTTCGGAAAGTTCATCCAAATCCCCAAAACGCAGGGCTACCGGTGCGTTACTCAGTGCAAACTCTCCACCTTCACGATCACAGGCCAGTGCAATTCGCCAAGCGATGCTGCGATCATCAAGTGCCCCAAAAATTAATCCCTTTTTCCCTTCCAGTAATCCATAGCTTTTCTGATCCGACATAAACTCGTTTCCTTACTTAACTTTCCGTTTCTTTTTGATGTGGTCGAAAATAACAAAAGAAATGGTTCAAATCCCAAGCGATTCGAAACACAAATAGAACCCAGATAACACGGATCAAGCTAATTTATACGGATAGTTTATTTTAAAAATAGGAGGCAGAAGTGGATGGGATTTGCACTGGAAACAAAGTTTGGCATCAAAGTGCAGGGATACAATGTCAAAAGAGATCGGTTAGGGCAAAAATCCTACTAAGGCTTCTTTATTTCAACGCGGCTAACAACCGAAGCCATACTACCGAAAATGCCAATCCCCCCGTCTACGTTATACCTGATATTCTGAATTTCCCCCAGTGACACGGATAGCCTTGCATCTCTCTGTCCATTTTGGGAGCGTAAAAAATCATAAATATTATCATCAATGGCATTAATGACTATATCATTTTGCCCGTAAAAGGCGATCGCGGCCCAGGGTACCCGAATAATGATATTTCCATCTTTGTTAGTTTGATAACTTTCTTCATTGGTAATTCCGATGGTATTCTTAATATATGCTTTGATAAATTCTCCATTTCTATTGACCAGGTCTCGATAAAAAGGCGTTAACTTGTTCTCTACCGGGTTTTCAGCATTAACTGTTATATAATAATAAGTCTGGCGCCCGGGAAAACTACTGCGGGTTGATACAATTTCAATTGGAACCTCTCCCTGATACAGGTAAGCAGGCTTTGGTTGTTTCACCGTTTTAAAAGTACCCGGAACAAATGTCTCGGCTACTATGACATCGCCACCAGGTAAGTCAACCTTTAGCTGGTACCACCGGTTCGATTTGACAATGACGCTATCTGCCGGGTAGTATTTACCGTGGTTCCCATGCATGAAACCATAAGATTCGGATACGGCGTGGTCATTACTCAGGAGCCTAACCTGAACATTTGCATTACTTACTCCTACGCTGTCCCAGTAAAAGAAATCGTCAATTGAAGTAGTTTTTGTCACCCATACGGAAGGCATTTGGTGACCCGCTATGAGGTAGGCCTCAACAGCATAATATTCCTGGTACTGCTCCTGGTTGTAGAGCTCGCAGCCAGAGACCAGGAATAAGACCAATATGCATGAGGCTGTCGGATTCATAATTCAAAATTTTATGCTGTAAGAAATACTCGGCATCAGGGGTAGTAACCGCACTTCATTCCGTTTTGCAAGATTGTGATCCAGGTTGTAGTTGTAAAACCAGATATTTCTCCTTGAATACACGTTTATCACCTGCACCTGAAGCTCTGTTACTGCCACACCCCAGAAGGTGCCCGTTCGAGTACAACTCAGGTCAAGGCGGTGATAAGGAGGCAACCGCGATCCATGTACTTTCCCGGTAATAATCTGGGGACTGTCTGTTGCACTTAACGGGGAATTAAATGTTTTTGATCTGGCAAGTGGCTTGGTGAAAGGCTGTCCACTGGCAAGGCTGAAAACGGTTGAGGCGGACCATTGCGCATTGAACTGATACTCCATCACCAGGTTCAAATCATGACTTCGATCAAACCGTGTTGGGTAAAATCCGGCAGTACCTTTCCGCGCCAACGGCTCGTTAAAGTTGGGAAATCTGCGACGTGTCACGCTGTAGGTATATCCCATGAACCCGGTCAGATCACCAATATGTCGTTCCATAAATAATTCAATTCCGTAGGCATACCCCTTTCCGAATCGGAAAATATCCCTGTAATTCATACCTGACCAATCTGGCAAAAAAGGATCCGGCTCAAAAAGACTCGACATGGTACGGTAATACAGCTCAGCGTCAATTTTATATCCAGCCCTTGGAATGGTTTTGATCCCTAAAGCAAACTGGTCACCGTATGCCGGGGGAACCTGGTCAGTTGCAGTGAGCCACACATCCAATCCAGTAAATGAATCATTCGAAATAAGGGTCATAAACTGGCTGTACTGTCCATATGCTGCCTGGAGGCGCAACGGCTCGATAGGACGATATTCAAACGAAAGCCTGGGTTCAGCTCGAAAAAAATCGCCGCCTATTATCTGGTTGATACGGACCCCTGGAGAAAACATCACATTATCAAATAACATCCAGTTGTCCTGAAGGTACAAAGAGCTGTACAACGAGCGAATTTCAGTTTCAAATGTTACATACTGGTCTTCCCTGTCCTCAAAGGACAACGTCTGATCTTTAATCCACAACCCTACTAAAAATTCGTGATTGCCCTCAGGCAAATATTCCACTTTAGCACTAACAGAAACATCATGAATGCCATTAGATCGTTCATAATAGGTAGAAGCGACATTGACACCCGGAAAATTATAATACCGGGAGTTAGAAATATTAATTTCAGTAAAAAGGTTATCAGAAAGAATATGTCTCCACTTAGAACTGATGATCTGGTTCCCATACTTCAAATCAATACCTACATCTTTTCCGACAGGAAATACCAGGTTATCCAAGCCGGAATAAAAGGAAAGGGATACTTTGTTATTGGGATTGATATTCCCGCTTACTTTTCCGTTCAGATCTGTGAAATAAAAATGTTCAGGAATATCTTCGTAGGACTTGCGGAGAACGCCAAGCATCGGTTCCAGTGTGGAACGGCGCATCGCCAGCATCCACGATCCGTTTTTGCCAAGCGGACCTTCCAAGGAAGCCCCCAATGCCAGGAGTCCCAGGTCGACAGTTCCTCCAAATTTATTCTGGGATCCCTCTTTGCTGTTTATGGATATTACAGAACCCAATCTCTCTCCAAACTGGGACGGGTAGTTTCCCTTGTACAGGTTCACATCACCTATGGCACTGGGATTAAAGGTAGAGTAAAAACCAAAGAAGTGCGATGGATTATATACTGTTGCATTATCCAAGAGAATGAGTGTCTGGTCCGGACTGCCCCCCCGGACATACAGCCCGCTGGAAAAATCCGACGCTGATGTAATGCCCGGCAGCAACTGCAGAGAACGAAAAAGATCGGTCTGCACAACAGATGGAAGATCATTCACTAACGACGCCGATACATGGGCGATCCCGATATTTCGACGCACTTCGTTCTGCATTTTCGACTCCACCACAACGTCTTGCAAGCGGTACTCCATTGGTTCCAGGGATATATCAAGTCGTAGACGCTCCCCGGGAAGCAGGGTAATCTCCTTTTCAAATCTTTTATAACCAATATATGTTGATACAAGAGTATAGGTCCCCGGGGCTATATCGTTCAGCTCATAATATCCCATACTGTTTGTTGTGGTGCCTCTGCCCTCAGGAGAAAATGCAATATTAGCTGAAATTAGATAGTCACCGGTATTTAGCTCGGTTATATACCCATAAACAGAAGAGGGGGCTTGTGCACCCACTAAAATTGGCGAAACCAACAATACTGCAAGTATGATAGGCCATTTACTCATTTTTTGATCCCCTCTCTTGTCTCTCTACTTTATTTATATAAAATTCGCATGATATATGCACCCTTTCTAGATTAAATTGTCCTAATTTTTACAAATATTTCAACCTAAGTTTATCCACAGCCTCCTCATTCTCTTCTTTCGGATCCAAATTGTTTTACTTTCCCCAGAATTCATATTCACCTCATACCCTTATTTTTTTAACAGACAACTTCCGATTCTAAAAGTGTATCACTTAACTCACGATGATTAAGATGAAGCTCCAGGCTCGAGTAATAGTGAAACCTTTAAGGTTTGGGGAATTTCTTTGAAAACTTAGATGGACTTAAAATGGAAAAGCTCGCAGATTGGGAAAATTACTACACTGGACAGCCTTCAATTCCTATAATTGAAATGTCTAAATTTATCACTGATTTCTTCTGTTGAACATGACGTTCAATGTCCTTATTTTGCGAGACTTTGTCCCGTGGCTTTATTTTGGGATAAAATTAATCACACAGTATTTACAGAACATCTTGAATTATGTTTGAAGATCTTCAATCAAAGCTAGATAAAGCGGTTCAGTCCCTGAAGGGCGAAGCGAAGATCACCGACGTCAACGTTGCGGAGACGGTTCGCGAAATTCGTCGTGCCCTGCTCGATGCCGACGTAAACTACGAGGTTGCCAAGGAGTTTACGAACAGGGTGAAAGAGCGTGCGATGGGTGAAGATGTTCTGACCGCTGTGAATCCCGGCCAGCAGTTCACCAAGATTGTACACGATGAGCTGGTCAATATACTCGGGCAGGATCGTGTGGATATCAGCGTTGCCCACACGCCCCCGACCGTTATTTTGATTGCCGGCCTGCAGGGTTCTGGTAAAACCACGTTCTCGGCCAAACTGGCCCGATACCTGAAAAGGGAGAACAACCGGAATCCCATCCTCGCGGCTGCGGATGTGTACCGGCCGGCGGCGATCGACCAGCTGAAAACACTGGCGGGACAGATTGATGTGCCTGTATATTCCATTGGTCAAAAAGATGCCGTTCGCGTTGCCAAAGAGGCGGTGTCGATGGCCAAGAGCCTGGCACTGGATACCGTTATCATCGATACCGCGGGCCGTATGCACGTGGATGAAAAGATGATGGACGAGGTCGCCGAGATTAAGAAAGCGGTTGAACCGCACGAAACACTCTTTATCGTCGACTCCATGACCGGTCAGGATGCGGTGAATACGGCAAAAGAATTTAACGAAACCATCAACTACGATGGTGTTGTACTGACCAAGCTTGACGGTGACACCCGCGGTGGTGCTGCCCTTTCGATTAAGAATGTGGTGCAGAAACCGATCAAGTTTGTGAGCACTGGTGAAACTCTCGATGCTCTCACGCCGTTCTATCCCGACCGGATGGCACAACGGATCCTGGGCATGGGTGATGTGGTCTCACTGGTTGAAAAGGCACAGAAAGAGTTTGATGAGGAGGAAGCCCAGAAGCTGCAAAAGAAGATCAAGTCCGACGACTTTAACCTGGAGGACTTCCGAGATCAGCTTAAGCAGATTCAAAACATGGGAAGCCTCACTGATCTGGTGGGTATGATTCCCGGGGCCAGCCAGGCGCTGCAGGATGAAGAGCTCGATGATGAGGCATTTAAACCAATTGAAGCGATCATCGACTCTATGACTCCCGAAGAACGCAGAAATCCCGATATCCTGAATGCAAGCCGGCGCAGACGTATTGCCCAGGGCTCAGGAACAAAAGTCCGGGAGATTAATGATCTGATGAAGCAGTTTAATCAGATGAAGAAAATGATGAAGAAATTCTCAGGCATGGGTTCCATCGCCAAGCTGATGAACAGTATGGGCGGGGGAATGAAGAACATGCCTTTTGGCAGGTAATGTATTGACGTGCTTATGTGTTAACGTGTTCATGTGCAAAATTTCTACGTTAACACATTAACACGTTAATACTTTGATACTTTGATACTTTTAGGACATTGCTTTTTAGCCGAGCAGTTTCCTAAATAAATATTGCGCAAGATTCCGACGTAATCCTCAAGAAACCAATTGTTAAACAAAACACTATAGGAGAAACACACATTGTTAAGAATAAGATTACAACGAAGAGGTCGTAAAAAGCGTCCTATTTATCACGTTGTGGTAGCTGATAGCCGCTCACCCCGTGATGGTCGTATTGTTGAAGACCTGGGACGATTCTACAACCTTTCCACACTTAACCAGTTGGAACTTGACAAGGATCGCGCAATTCACTGGCTCAAAAAAGGAGCACAACCGAGTGATACGGTACGTTCCATCCTCAAGAAACAGGGGCTGATGTACAAAATGCACCTGATTAGATGGGGCAAGTCGGAAGAAGAGATCGAAGCTGCCATGGAAGAATGGCGTGAACAACGCGCTGACGAGGTTGAAGAGAAAAAAGAAGAAGCTTCTAAGAAAGAACAACGCCGCGCCCTTCTCGAAGCCGAAGAGAAAGAATATCAGAAACAGCTTCAGAAAAAAGCGGAAGAAGCCGCCAAGGAAAAGGCAAAGCAGGAAGCCCTTGCTTCTGATGAAGATGAAGAAGAGGAAGATGAGACTACGGCGGAAGTTGCTGAAGAAGAACCTGCTGAAGAGGAAGTTGTAACAGAAGAAGCAGCTGAAACTGAAGAAGAAGTAGTCGCTGAAGAAGACAAAACGGAAGAGGTTGAAGCCCAGGCAGAAACAGAGGAAGAAGTAGAAGCTGATGCTGAAGCCGAGGCCGAAGTTGAGAAACCTGAAGCGGACGAGGAAGAAGAGCAGGAAGCTGCTGAAGAAGAAACGCAAGAAGCCGAAGCCTCTGATGCTGAGGAAGCAGAAGAGGATGAGGCCGAAGATGAAGAGGAAGCCGAGGAAGAAGTAACTGCTGAGGCTGAATCTGATGAAGAGCCTGAAGACGAGGATGAAGAAGAGGCCAAGGTCTCTACGGACATGCTTGCACAGGAAGCGATCGATCATATTGAGAATACCCCGCTTGAAAAGCTGGAAGGCTTTGTCACTGATGATGAAGACCGTGTGACGGTTCAGAGAGCATGGGAAACCAAGCAGGAAGAAGGCTAGCTTTGCCAAGTGTACTGCACGTTCAGCTGTAGCACACTAAATTATGTAGTACACTAAGTGCCATGCTGGAACCTATTGCAAACCAGTATCTACTGATCGGGTATGTTAACCGATCGCATGGAGTCCACGGAGAGGTCTTGATTATCCCCGAAGTGGAGGTTCCCACGCTTTTTGAAGAGATTGATATCGTGCATCTGCAAAACAGCAGGGGGGATTTAATCCCCGCCCGTATTGAGTCGTTTCGAGTGCAGGAAAAGCAGAATCGGCTCTCGTTCTTTGTTAAATTTGAACACGTAGCTGATCGCAATGAGGCGGAACAGATAAAAAACTGCCCGGTGTATGTTAACCGGGCAGCTGCCGAGAACCTCATTGATCAACCGGCAACGGTGGATCTCACTGACTACGAGGTGTATGATGAGCAAGATCAACAGCTCGGAAAAGTCGAATTCACCATCGATAACCCGGCGCACCCGATACTACAGGTGAGCACTGACGATGATCGACAACTTCTGATTCCGTTTGTTGATGAGTACATTGTAACATTAAATGAAGAGGATAAAATCATCAGGTGTCAAAACCTGGATCAACTGGAAGGCTTATAACCGATGATGAGAATTGATATCATATCGGCTGTTCCCCAGGTGCTGGAGAGCCCGCTGAACCACAGTATTGTTGGAAATGCCCAGGAGAATGGAAAAGTGGAAATTCAGATCCACGACCTCCGCGAATACTCCGAGGACAAGCACAACAAGGTGGATGATTATCCCTATGGGGGCGGTGCCGGAATGGTACTCACCCCACAGCCCATTTTCTCGTGCATTGAGAAGTTGAAAAGTGAGCGAGACTATGATGAGATCCTCTTTACCGCACCGGACGGTGAGCATTTTAATCAACAGGCAGCCAATGAGCTGTCGGTTCAACAGAATCTGATCATTTTGTGCGGCCATTATAAAGGTGTTGATCAGCGCGTGCGAGATGCCTTGATCACCAAGGAGTACAGTATCGGTGATTTTGTGCTTTCGGGTGGCGAACTACCTGCCCTGGTAATTGCAGACGCGATTGTTCGTCTGCTGCCGGGCGTGCTGGGCGATGCCGAAAGTGCCCTGAGCGACTCGTTTCAAGACGGACTGCTGGAGGGACCTGTTTACACCCGACCAGCAAAATTCAAAGGCATGGAAGTCCCGGAGGTTTTGCGATCCGGAGATCATCAAAAAGTGGAACAATGGCGACACAAACAGTCGCTGGAGCGAACAAAGCAGCGTAGACCTGATATTTACAAGAAATTTTTAAAAGAACACTAAGGACAGTACAATGGATAAGCTAAAACTTGTCGAACAGACACTAGTAAACGAAGACATACCTGATTTTCAATCAGGAGACACTGTAAATGTACATTACCGTGTACGTGAGGGAGATAAAGAACGTATCCAGCAGTTCGAGGGCGTTGTTATTTCCCGGCGCGGCAGCGGTGCCAATGAAACTTTTATCGTACGGAAAATTTCCGTTGGTAATGTCGGTGTTGAACGAATTTTCCCGACCCACTCACCTTTTATCGCCAAAGTGGAAGTTAAACGACGCGGCGATGTACGTCGCTCCAAGCTCTATTACCTGCGTGACCGACGTGGTAAGTCAGCTCGTATTAAAGAGAAAGAGCGTCAAGAGACAGCCAACTAGAAATTAGATTCACCAGTCACCGGGATACTGTGGGCTTACTTAGTACCTGTTTGTGACTGTCTGATACACTTGTAGTGTAGTGCACTTTAAAGATAGTGTACTACACTTTTTATTTGGAGAATTCCCGTCTTGTACCACTGTTACTACTATTTTACTGGTTTAACGAGTTCGAGATAAAAACTGTCATTGCGAGGGATTCCGTGGCAATCTCATAATAGGATAAATAAAAATCGGGCAGGGAGATCGCCACGTCGACTTCAAGATGGGGCCGGCTACTATCAAAGACGCCTCCTCGCGATGACAGCTATAATTTTTGTGATCCTTATATCGAACTGACGTTGGTTTAGCACAATGCACATCCCGATCGATATGAGAAATATAGAATAAGGGCTCTTTGAATAAAGGGAAAGGAGAGCTAAAAACTACCCTTGTACGTAGTTGAACTGGAGAACTAATATAATACTAACTTATATCAACCGGATTATTCCTTGGTTGCCTCGTATACAACCATCGGTGGTACGTTCAAAAACTCCATCTCTGTACTGATATTGCCAAACGCTTTCCTGAGAGGATCCTTAAGATGGCCGGAGGTCTGATATGCCAAAAACTTGCCGCCTTTCTTAAGCATATCTACCGTTTGTGAAAGGATTGATGACTTCATGTCAGGTTCTAAAAAGGAGAACGGGATACCTGAAATTACATAATCCACCTCATCCAGATATTTCCCCTTTAACAACGTCTTTACGTGCTCAACGCTGTCATTAAAAACTTCGACGCGCGGATCTGAAATTTCCTTAAGCTTGTCATAAAAATCTTCATTCGTCTCAAAAAGGATCAGTTTAGAATCCTTTGTCATTTGCTTCAAAAGATAATCGGCAAATACACCGGTCCCAGCGCCATATTCCAAAATCACGATATCTTTGTCAAAATCAATTGGTCCGCATACACGCCGTATCAATAATTTAGATGAGGGCGTTACCGATGCTACGTCTTTATCTTTTAAAAAGTTTTTCAGGTACGTAATTGTGCTTTTCAAAATATCCAATGTTTTACAGTTAACGGTTACCGGTTGTTCAATAAATATAAACGATAACTTATTAACAGGTTCCTATAGTTCTTGTTCAAGCTGCTCAATCTGATCACGAATTCTGGCGGCCTCTTCAAACTCCATATTCTTAGCCGCAGTGTACATAGAATCACGTAGATATTCGAGAAAATTCTCCTTGTTTTCAAATGTAACCTCTTTCATGGCGGGATTCGCTTTGTACTTTATTCCCTCCTCAGCCACTTTAACGACCTCCAGGGCCTCTTCTTCCTCTTCAGACTTCTCATCAAGGTCGAATGACTGTGCGGAAATGAGGGCCGGATCCACAAGCGGTTTGAGCTCTTTCTCGATCGTCTTGGGCGTAATGCCGTGCTCCTCATTATATTCTTTCTGAACTTTACGACGACGCTCGGTTTCATCGATCACGGTTTTCATGCTGTCGGTGATCTTGTTAGCGTACAGGATGGCCTTACCTTCCACATTCCTTGCAGCACGTCCCACAATCTGGAACAGCGAGGTTTCGGAGCGTAGGAAACCCTCCTTGTCGGCATCGAGGATGGCCACGAGGCTCAGCTCCGGAATGTCAATACCCTCTCGCAGCAGGTTAATACCCACCAACACATTGAAATCTCCGCGCCGGAATTTGAACAGGATCTCTACCCGTTCCAGTGCATTAAGCTCGCTGTGCATGTATGCCGCTGAGATACCGATATTCTTCAGGTATTCGCTCAGTTCTTCACTCAGTCGCTTCGTCAGTGTAATACAGAGCACACGATCGCCTTTCTTGACACGCTCCCGTATTTCATCGATGAGATCGTCAATCTGGTTGTCAACGGGTCGTACTTCGATCTCGGGCTCCATGAGTCCGGTTGGACGAATAATCTGTTCTACGTATACACCACCGCTCTTCTCAAGCTCATAGTCACTGGGTGTCGCACTCACAAAAATGCACTGGTTGGTAACCGACTCCCACTCCTCGAAGGTCAACGGCCGGTTGTCCATGGCCGACGGCAGGCGGAACCCGTGCTCCACCAACTCCAGTTTACGAGAGCGATCACCACCGTACATCGCTGAAATCTGGGGTACTGTCTGGTGACTCTCATCCACTACCAGCAGGAAATCATCCGGGAAGTAGTCGAACAGGCAGTAGGGCCGCTCACCGGGTTTTCGATTACTCAGGTAGCGCGAATAGTTTTCAATACCGGAACAGTAGCCGATCTCCTGCATCATCTCAATATCGAACAGCGTTCGCTGCTGCAGTCGCTTGGCCTCCAGGAAACGCTGCTCATCTTTAAGCACTTCCACACGCCAGTGCATCTCCTCGCGGATCTGTTTAATCGCCTCTTCCAGCCGGTCTTGCGTGGTCACATAGTGCGATGCAGGGTAGATCTTAAACTCATTTACCGTTTCCAACACATCGCCACTGTCTACATCGAAAATCTCCAGCTTCTCAATTTCATCCCCCCAAAAGTGGATGCGCAGTCCATCCTCCGCGTAGGCGGGATAGAGGTCCACCAGGTCGCCGCGCACCCGGAACGTGCCACGGCCAAAATCGTGGTCTTTACGGTGATAGTGCAGGTCCACCAGGTCATAGAGCAGCTTGTTGCGCGGTATCTCCATGCCCTGCTCCAGGTTGATAATCAGCTTCGCATACTCAGAGGGCGAGCCGATGCCGTAAATACAGCTAACCGAGGAAACAATAATCACATCACGGCGACCGGAAAGCAGTGAACTGGTAGCCCTCAAGCGCAATCGCTGGATCTCATCATTAATGGAAAGGTCTTTCTCAATGTATTTATCCTGTGACGAAAGGTATGCCTCCGGCTGGTAGTAATCGTAGTATGAGATAAAAAACTCGACCCGGTTATCAGGGAAAAAGTCACTGAGCTCGCGGTATAGCTGGGCCGCCAGCGTCTTGTTATGACTCATCACCAGTGTGGGTCGCTCCACCTGGTCGATTACATCGGCCACCGTTCGGGTTTTACCAGAGCCGGTGATTCCAAGTAATGTTTGATATTGATCGCCGCGCTCAAGACCTTCCACCAGTTCTTTAATGGCCTGGGGCTGATCGCCAGCCGGTGGAAAAGGGGATTGTAAATCAAAATGGGACATATAAATGGATTGTTGCTTCTAACTTAGTCTTACTTCAAGAACAGGTCGGGAGTGCCACTCCTACCCAACGTACAACGGATTGATATAATTTTATTTACGCATCACAACTAAACAAAAATTGATGCTTATCATTCTCCAAAAATCACATATTTTTAGGCCAATTGACAGTTAAATTTTCAGCTCTTGTAAGAGCTCATTGAATGATCTTACAGGTAAAAGCATAATTTGTAACATGACTCCGGAACAAAAGCTAACACCACAACGGGAACGTATTGATGAGATTGACCAGCAGATACTTGACCTGCTGGCTGAACGTACGCAAATCGTCAGTACGGTGCTCGAAAAAAAAATTGAAAACCAGCTGCCTATCTTTGTGCCTCACCGCGAAGATGCAAAAACGGAATCATTCCGGGAACAGGCGGAAGAGCGCGGGCTGGATGCCGACTGGGCGGAAGATTTCCTGCGGATGATTATGTCGTCTTCGCGTGCCAGCCAGTCTAGCAGTAAATTCCCCCGGGCGACGGAAGAACCGCAGCATATTTTAATTGTTGGTGCTGAAGGTGGTATGGGAAGCCTGTATTCGCGCATTATTGAGCAGACCGGCCATCATGTATACAAAATTGACAAGCAAAACTGGTATGAGCTAGAGGAGATGGCACCAAAGCTGGATATGGCCATTGTCACAGTACCCATTAACGTGACGGAAGATGTCATAAAACGCCTGGCACCTAAACTCAAAAAGGGTACAATCCTTGCCGATTTCACCAGTAACAAAGAGGGGCCCATCACCGCTATGCTGGAGCATCACGAAGGTCCCGTGCTTGGGCTCCACCCGATGCATGGACCCGATGTCCACAACCTTTCCAAGCAGCTGATGGTATTTTGTGCGGCCCGCGGTGGTAAAAAAGTCCAGTGGTTCAAGCAGCAGTGCGCTCTCTGGGGCATGCAGGTTATTGAAGCGGATCCTGAAAAGCACGATCATGTGATGCACCTGGTGCAGGGACTCCGTCACTTCGTAGCCCTTCTGCACGGCTCTTTTATGGAAACCTACGATCTGAAACCACGCGACATCCTGGACTATTCCAGCCCCATCTACCGCGCTGAACTGATGATGACGGGTCGAATTTTTGCACAGAGTGCCGAACTGTATGCGGATATCGTATTTGCCAACAAAGAGCGAAGGGAACTGCTGCTTAACTTTTTTGAACACCATCAAAAACTGGTTAAAATGGTGGAGGAAGATGACAAGGAGGGTTTCATCAAGGAGTTCGAGTCGGTGACCGATTTCTTTGGCAGCTTTGCCACGCAGGCGCTCGAGGAGAGCAGCTACCTCATTAACCGGCTGGCTGACCGTTTTGCATAGCAAATTCCCGGGGAATGGAGAATCTAAAGGTTGTGCCGTTTCCCGGCTCACTTTCCACTTTGATGTTGCCGCGATGGGCTTCTACGAACTCTTTGCATAACAGCAGTCCCAGGCCCGTCCCCTGCTCGTTGTCTGTCCCCGCCCGTTTGGGACGCTCTTCCGGGTTAAAAAGGGTATCTTGAATCTCTTCGGGCATACCTATCCCTTGATCTGCTACCTCTACATGCACAGCGTCGTCCCCTTCTGTCAGCCGGACGGTAACTTCATCCCCGGCATTGGAAAATTTGATAGCATTTGAGATAAGATTTCGCACCACCGTTGAGATCATCTGCAAATCCGCAAGCACAATCAATGGCTCCACGTCCGATACAAATCGAATCTCTACCTCTTTCCTGTTGGCCTGCGTCTGGTACAAACTTATGCTTTCTTGAATCTCTTCTGAAAGTGAAAATTCCTCCGGGGTTAGTTCAAGATCATCAGTTTGGAAACGCGTCCATGAAAGCAGGTTTTTGAGTATTAACGTAGCCGTGTTGGACGACTTTGATATCATTTTTACACTGTCAAGAATCTCCTCATCCAGGTCAATTTCAGCTAAATCCTCTTCGAGTATCTCGGCTAGTCCCGAAATTCCAAACAGCGCATTTTTCAGGTCGTGGGCTATGATGGAGTATAACTTTTCCTTTGTTTCGCTCAACTGCTGGACCTGCCTCTTTTGATGCTTGATTTGATCCCGGGCTTCCTTCAGGCTGAGGTGCGTTTTAATCCGTGCCAACAATTCACCAGAATTGAAGGGCTTTTTCACATAGTCAGCACCCCCAAGGTTTAGCCCCTTTACAATATCCTGCTCTTCTGAACGGGCAGTTAAGAATATTACCGGTATATCCGACAGCTCGGGGTATTCTTTCAGTTCTTTGCACACCTCAAAACCATTTTTCCCCGGCATCATAACATCCAGCAGGATTAAATCAGGTGCATGATTCCTGGCCGTCTTCACCACCTGGTCGCCACTGGTTACTGCAGAAATACGGTACCCCCTGTTGTCCAAAGTCTTTCCCAACAACTGAATGTTTTTAGGCACATCATCGGCTATCAAAATTAAGAAATCCGACTCTTGCTTTCCTTCAATTGAACCTTCCATGGAATTGCAGTTGATTTTATTTTCTACTGACGAAGTTATCTCTTCAGCTTTTCAAGCAAGCTGGGATATTCATTTTCAATTATGCTGCGAATCTGCTCGATATCGAAAAGGTGTATGGCCGACTTAAACTGGCTGTTGAACTTTCTGAGCTCCTGCACTGGAAAATCGTCCTCAATCTTCTTCATTAGTCCTAGCAGATCCTTGTAATTATCCATCATTATTGAATCGAGATCGAGTTCAGAGACGATGGGTGTTACCTCAGCATCCAGTTTTTTGACCAGTTGCTTTCTTTTGCCCGTGCCATCGGGAGCGGACTGCTCTTCCAATTCTTGATCTTCGATCTCCTCACTTTTCATCTCATCCCGGTCCCCGTTTCCAATATGTTTGGCCAGCTCAAATAGTATCTGAGCGCGACTAACCGGTTTCCTGAGATAACCATCAAATCCCTGGCCCTCCAGTTCTTCCTCATGGGCTTTAAATGCCGACGCAGTAAGTGCAATGATCGGCAGGGATTGCTTTGTTTCTTTGATCTGCTTCATAGCCTGAACGCCATCCATTTTTGCCATCTTGATATCCATCAGAACCAAGTCCAGGGGCTCCTCACTTGCGACACGTACCGCTTCCATCCCGTTTGAAGCCTCCAATAATTCAAGAGGTTGATTTTTTAAAAATTCGACGACCAGCTTTCGGTTCAACTCGATATCATCGACGACAAGAACCCTGCTCTCCTTGAGGGTTACGTCCATATCACTAAGATCATCCTCTCGGCTCTCTTCATTCACCGAGGCAATTGTCAGGTCCGGCAGCAAAAGCGTAAACACACTGCCTTTGCCCCGCTCACTTTCCACTTGAATGCTACCATTCATCAGGTGTGCAAGGCGGGATGATATCGCCAGTCCCAAACCGGTTCCGCCATACGTATCTGAAATAGAATTGTCTTCCTGCTCAAATTCACTGAATATGGCCTGCTGTTTTTCTTGTGAAATTCCCATTCCGGTGTCCTTTACATAGACCTCTAACTTCACCCGGCTTTCAACCTCATCTATTTCTTCAGACCGAACGCCAACTTCAATATATCCTTCTCCAGTAAACTTGATGGCGTTCCCCACAAGATTTACCAGGATCTGCCTCAGTTTCATCTCGTCAAGCAACACCGAAACCGGGGTGGACTCATCAATTTCAGCTCGTAATTCCAGTCCCTTTTCCTCTGCACGCAGTGAAAAAATACTTTTCACTTCATCAACGACCCGCATCACATTCACCGGGTGGATGTTCAGCTTCTGTTTTCCCGCTTCAATTTTTGACAGATCCAAAACATCGTTAATCAGCCTCAGCAGACTTTGCCCACTTTTATATACGTTTTGAACGTACTCTTTCTCCAGGTCGCCGTCTACCAGCTCTTTCAGCATATCGGCAAAGCCAAGTATGGAGTTCATCGGGGTTCGTATTTCATGGCTCATATTCGCGATAAACTGGCTTTTTGCCCGGTTGGCCTCCTCAGCCCTTTCCTTGGCCTCAATCAGTTGTTTTTCAAGCTCCTTATCCTTGGTGATATCCCGTGCCATGGAATACATGAGTCCGGTCTCTTCATCAAAGGTTGACGCCCATGAATACCAATACTCAGTGCCATCTTTGGCACGCAAGCGATTTTCAAAACTTACAAGCATGTCCATTTCACCCGAGGCAAGCTTGCTGATCTCCTGCATTGTACTCTCAATATCCTCTGGATGGATCAATTCGGTAAACGGCATGCTCAGAAGTTCCTCCTCCGTATATCCCATAACCTCTTGAAAATGGGGATTAAACTCTTTCAAATACCCATCCGGTGTAGCTGAGCACATCAAATTCAGGGGCAGTGAGAAAAACTTGTCTATAACCTGCTCCCTGTGTTTTCGTCCTGAGATATCCCGTGTCACTCCCAGGAAGCCCAGGACTTCCCCACTATCGCAGACCAACTTTTTTAATAGGGTCTCGGTTTCAACGGTACCACCCTCTTTTTTCCTGAGATGGGCTTCAAATGTGTATGGTTTATCATCGGCCGCTTCAATGGCTTCTTTGCCAACCCTCTTGTACGTTGCTTCCTCTACATAGAGCTGCTTTATGTTTTCTCCCACCATTTCGGAAGGCTTATAACCCAGGATCGGTTCAACAGAATCATTTATCGCAATTATCGATCGGTCTTTATCAACCAGAATAATAACCTCGGGAAACGAGTCCAGAATACGATGTAGTACTCCTCCATTGTCTGAGATAGCTCCCAGGATTTCATTCTTATAGCCCGAAATCCATTCCATTTGCAAATGATATTTTAAAGATAAATTCCAAAACTAAAACAGTCTTATTTTTATACTTTTCAATATAAAACATATTGCAATATTGATAATACTGGTTCCAAAACCAAACCTTGCACTTGGAGTGGCAGCAAGTTGTAGCATGAATCCTCACAGAGGTCTCTACCGTTACTGATTATCAGGGATATTGGTCTATAAATGAATCTACAGAATGGTATTGACGACTGACGTTATATCCGTCAATCAACTTCGAAATCCACAACAATTTCTGTTCCCGGTTTATCGTTGTCGGAGATTAGCTCCAACTCCCCCTCGAGCTGACGTGTAAGGGTATTTATCAATGTCATCCCGAGACTTTCCTGCGAGTTGATATCAAAATCAGGATCAACACCTTTGCCATCGTCCTTGACACGCAATTCAACCAGGGCTTCAGATTTGTTCAAATGAATTTCAATAGTCCCCTCCTTCTGCTCATGAAAGGCGTGTTTAAATGAGTTGGCTACAAGCTCATTAATGATCAATGCACAGGGAATCGCCTGGTTAATATTGAGCTTGACAGGAGCCATATCAAAGACAATATCTATTTCCTTGTCCATGAGGCCGTAGGTAGATTCAATGGTTTGGACTAATTCTTTCACGTAGTCGTTGAAGCCGATGTTAGAAAAGGCATCAGACTGATAAAGTTTTTGATGCACCATGGCCATTGACTGGATACGCAGCTGACTTTCGCGCAGCGTGCTGATCGCAGCCTCATCGTCCGTATTCATCGCCTGTAGCTCCAGCAAACCCGAAATAACGGCCAGGTTGTTTTTCACACGATGATGAATTTCCTGGAGCAGTACCTTCTTCTCTTCAAGATTCTCCCGGATCTGGCGGTCCGCTTGTTTTTGCGATGTTATATCAGATATAAAACCCTCAAGAATAATTTCATCTTCCTTCGCACCCTCAATAGCTACTCCGCGTTCCCAAACCCACTTCATATTGTCGTGCTTGTCAACAATTCGATACTCCAGCTCAAACGACCTGTTATGACGGATCGCATCCTGGATATGCTGCCATACAAACTCACGGTCCTCTTTGTGGATTACATCCCCGTAAGACAGCCTGCCTTCCTCATCGTGCATAAAAGTCTCCGGCTCATACCCGGTCAACTCCTGGCAGCCTTCACTAATAAACCGCATCGGCCAGTTCGGTGTGTTTTTGCAACGATATGCAATGCCCGGCAGATTGGAAAAGAGCCGTGACATCTGTTTCTCATTCTTCTTCAGGGCCTCTTCCGCATTTTTTCGATCGGTAATGTCATGAATCACCGTCTGTATTGCTTTTTCCCCTTTATATTGGATGGGAATCGAGTGGGCCTCAATATATTTCTCTTTGCCATCCGGCAGCAAAATTTTGTGCTCCCCGGATTCGATACGTTCTCTCTGCTCCAGCCTGCGTTTACGTTCCAGCAGTTCATCGAGGTAATCGGGATGACTAAAGTCCAGTATTGATTGTCCAATCAGTTCTTCCCGGCTTGAGGCTTCATACAATTTTGCTCCCTCCTCATTGATAAATACAATTTTGCCATCCTGCACAATTTGTACCGGCTGTGGATTCTCCTCCACGAGGCGTTGCCAACGCTCTTCACTATTTTTCAACTTTCGTCGAGCCTCTTTTTCACTCGTTATATCAACACAAATGCCAAAGACTCCCTGTGGTTTCCCATCCATCATGAGAGGGAACGTGGTCAAATGCACTACCCGTTCTTCGCCATCCCGGGTAATGCCGATAATTTCAGACTCCTGGACCTCCCCGGACAACGCCTTTTTAAAGTTTTGCCATGTTGACTCCCGGTAATCCGGGTGAACAAATGGTTCGAACGTCCTCTCCTTCAGCTCCTCTTTGGTATAGCCGGAAAGTTCTTCAAATTTTTGATTAGCACCCAGGAATTTACCTTCGGTGTCAAAATAATAGACGGGGATGGGATTATTTTCAAACATCAGCCGAAAACGCTCCTCGCTTTCCCGTAGCTTTCTTTTGCGCTTCTTCTGCTCGGTGATGTCCTGTAATATTCCAAATACGCCCTGAACCTCATCTCCCACATACATCGGGAATTTAGTAACCCGGATATCTTTTTTTTCGCCTCCTTTAATTTTAACCTGGATTTCGTACTCCCCGGATTTTCCTGAAGCTGCCGCTTTGAACTGGCGAATAGTTCGATCCAGGTCTTCCTCCACGATAAAAGACCGAAAATCTGTCTCCAGCAGCTCCTCTCTGCTATAACCCGTAAATTCGACAAGTTTTTGATTTACCCTCTGGAAGTTCCCCTCCAAATCAAAAATATATACCGGGTGCGGATTATGCCTGAAAATAGACTGGAAATGCTGTTGTGTCCTTTCAATCGCCTTTTGAATACTCCCGTTATCGGTCATTTCGTGAATATAACACAACACGTAGTCCGGCTTTCCCTGCTGGTCACGGATCAAGGCACCACTCAAAAACAAAGGGATTACTTCCCCAGACTTTGTACAAAACTCCTTCTCTGCCTCAAACTCCTGGCAATCTCCATCTGCCAGATCCTGGAAAATCGTGTTCCCAGTTCCATTATTGGTTTTAAGCAGATCATAAAAAGATTTGCTCTGCAGTTCCTGTTTAGTATAACCCAGCAGCTCGCAAAAAAGGGAAGGAAGCTCATCCCAAGTTCCATCTAAATTTATCCTGCACTTTATCACAGGACTTGAATGTAAAACATCTCTTGAATCCATAATTTATAGCCAACAACCATATTTACCCTAAGCGTAATATTACATTTTCACCCGTAACATTCTAAAATAAATGTTAAAGAAAATTAATCTAAGTTTCAGCAACTTTTATAATACTGCCTAAGAAGCCAGGCTATGTGCGCTTTTATTAGAAATCAATGCATGATCTTCTCTAAAAAACTCTTGAACTGACTTGTATTGTAGCTTGCCATCCCACTCTTTTTTGCTACAATCTTTCCCTGCCGGTTGATTACGAACGTAGTTGGCAGCACCGTGCTCTGCAAACTCCCGGGACGGGGGCCGGCAAGATGGTAGACGGGGAAGGTAAACTCTTTGCGCGCAATAAAAGCCTCGGCCTTTTCCGCATCTTCATCCACCGACACCATCACAAATGCGATCTTCTGTGAATCTTTGTATTCCTCGTACAGCGACTGGATATTGGGCATCTCCGCGATGCAGGGTGGGCACCACGTGGCCCAGTAGTTTAAAAAAATCACCTTCCCCTTAAATGCAGCCAAGCTGACCGGCTCCCCCTCAAATGAGAGCAAGTCCATATTGAGACCGGCCGGTACCTGCTCCGATTTCGGCAGTTCTGTCTCCGGCTGAATAAGCCCAGTCCAAAGTACGACCTGTTGCAAGCGACCCGCTACCTCCGTATGCCAGCCCGTGGCATAGAGCACCACTCCCAAAGCCAGGATTACGCCCCACTCCACCAGGTCTCGCTTACCAAACCATTTGGACTGGCTTTTATCTTTACTACTGTTCTTTTCTTGATCCATTTAAACACCTTTGATCTGTCTATAGAGCGGGAATTAATTCCCGCGCAAGTGAAAAGGCCCATAATTTTCATTTAACCCGTATCCAATAACACTTTGCGCCCAATTGAGATTTATCGGAATTACAATATGATCCATCCATCAACTCATATCATCAAACAAACGTGGCAATCTCATCCAGTGGTTTCTTCGTGATATCCGGCACCTCCACCCCCTCACTGGGATAGCCCACGACAAGCAACAAAAAAGGACGCTCATTTTTAGGTCGATCCAGGATCTCGTTCAGAAATCCCATGGGGTTGGGTGTATGGGTCAGAGAGACTAAACCCGCACGGTGGATCGCGGTGATCAACATGCCAGTGGCAATACCGACCGACTCCTTCACATAGTAATGCTGCGTCTTGTGTCCCTGCTCATCCAGGTCGTAGCGCTTTTCAAAGATGGCAATCAGGTAGGGCGCCTCCTCCAGGAACGGTTTGTGGTGGTCAGTACCAAACGGTTCGAGCGCCTCCAGCCACTCCTCGTTGGCCCGGTGCTCATAAAACTCCCGCTCCTCTTCCTCGGCCGCCTCCCTGATCTTACTCTTCACCCCGGGATCGCTGACCGCCACAAAGTGCCAGGGCTGCATGTTGGCACCGTTCGGGGCCGTACCCGCCGCCCGGATGCAATCCTCAATCACTTCTCTTGGCACAGCCCGATCCGCAAACTCCCGAACCGTGCGGCGTCGCTTCAGATCCCCGTAAAAATCGCGGACTCGTTGCCTCATCTCCTCTTCGGGGTATTCCTTGTAGTTTTTATAGGGAACAAAGTTTTTCTTCATTGTGGGAAACCTTGTTGACGGTGAACAAATTCAGACTTCAAACTTAACAAACTAAACTTCAATATATTTCCCGTTTTTGCCGGAATATTTTTCATGGATGACTCTGGAATCATCCAGCAAAACAGTGGACACTATCACGTTCCCTTCGTGCTGCAATGATCTCATTACCCAATACTTTATAGCCTTGGAAAACTCGGTTATGTTGGGGCACGCTGCAGCGTGCCCCAACAAGCTCTCCTTAAATTGAATAGGTCCTTCCCATTGCCATCTCCGTTCCGTTGGCTGTCCTCTGTAGTTTCAACGAAAGAGGGCTCTGCAGCTGAAGAACGCAGGCGCTCCGTGTCCAACGGGTCCATGACCCAGTTGCCGCCCATATGCGCTTATAGGTCGGTAGTACAACTACCTCCAACGTTGACTTGTAATTACTTCCCAACGGGTAATTGGTCTGCCAACGAGGCTGCCAGATCCTGCGGGATACAACCGGGTTCTCCTGGCTCCCTTACTGGTTGATCGGCTTACCCTTTACCACCCAACGTTGCTAACCTTACGGCTCGAGCTTCCTGTCCTTATAACCCCAGGGTGTATGATAGGGCTTATCATGGTGTGTGATATGCCATATCATTCGCTGCGATAAGGCATATCATAATGGGTGATATCTGCATATCACACAGGCTGATAAGTCATATCACAACTCCTGACAGGTAATATCATACCGACCGACACTACTTATCATGGAATCTGATTGCTGGGATCAGACATCCTGAGCACCCTTTTCAGACAGCCGATAACTATAATGATAAGGGAGTTGTACCGTAAGGGTGGAGCGGGTGTACAGTAGGAGTTACAGTATTGTACTTTACAGATATGCGATGCACCTGGCACGGGAGGGCATCCCGTTTAGCTCCCACAACTGGTTCAAGTTTGTATTGTAACTTGGACCAATAAGTAGCTGACTGCTTGTAAGGCACAAGTTGCAAACTTGCGCCAGATAGGGGAATAAACAAAAGGGCAGCAACCAACATCCGGTTTCATCCCGTTGTCGTCATTTCGATCCCGAAGGCTATCGGGAAGAAATCTTTCCCGGTAAGGTCTCTTTTCTAAAAATAGCATTCACTACTGATCCAAGGTTGCAACTTGGACCAAAAAAAGCAGTTGACAGCATATACGACATAAGTTGTAAACTTGCGCCAGATAGGGGCCTTTTTGGGATAATTCTGACCTGTAAAAGCTATTGCACAAAGCGCCCCAAAGAAGACACCAAGTTTCGCAAAGGTAAATAAAACTTTGTGGTCCTTTGTGCCTGCTTCGTGTACCTCTGTGGTACCCTTTTGTTCATTTTTAAAGGCCTAATACTGTGGACCTTCTTCCCAATTCCTAATTTTTCATTCTTAATTCATAATTCATATCCACAACCTGGCATCCCACCCGCTCCGGGTGGTCCTGCACCAACGTGCCGCTTTTTAATCCCCGGGTAATCCACAAAATCAGGAGGTCGCCAGAAGCCGTTATCGCCAACATGTACCCAAAGAGTATAAACCAGCCGCTTCCGGTGGCCATCCCGGCAAGAAACGGCAGGAGTCCTAGCACAATACCCGGCATGGCCGCTCCCCAGCGGTAGGCGCTTATCTCCACTGGCTCTACACAGTGGGCGTAAGGCGCTAGGGCCTTCCAGTTGACCCCAAACCGGATCGAACTCCAGGATTTGTCGCCCAGGCAGATCCAGGTGAACCCGTGGAGAAGTTCATGAGCAATAACGCCCACGATCATCAAAAAAATGAAAAACAATGGTTCCTGGTAAAACAGGGTCAAATCACTGCCGGTTTTACGTGCGCCCCAGATCATGCCATAGGGAATCAAAAAAAGAAGACTAAGGGGAATAAAAAGGCCAACGCTGATGAGGTTGGCCTTGACCATTGATATCGAGTAATCGTCGCTACTCACCTTCCTGCTCTTCTCCTTCCTCTTCCGGCTGACGCTGCGCCAGCTCCCGATCCAGGTCCAGCAGTGCCGCGGGATCTCCATCAATCATCTTCAGCCGTTCCAGTATTTCGCCGGTCACATCCTCTTCCTCCACCTGTTCATCAATAAACCAGTGCAGCAGCGACGTCAGTGGGTAATCCTTCTCCTCCTGGGCCAGAGCATATAGCTCATGAATTCTTCCGGTAATGTATTCCTCGTGTTCCAGCGCCTGCTCAAATACCTCCTTCGCAGAACTTACATCTATCTCGGGAGCTTCCAGCGTTTTGAGTTCAACATTTCCACCGCGACGTAACAGGTGATTGTAGAGCCGCATGGCGTGATCAATCTCCTCCTGCCACTGCATCTTCATCCAGTGGGCAAACCCGTTCAGGTTTTTTGATTCAAACCACGCCGAAAACCCCAGGTATATATATGCTGATTGGAATTCAGCCTGAATCTGATTGTTAACCTCTTCCTGAATCTTACTTTTGACCATGATATCTCCTTACCTGTTTAAATAGTATTTGATTAGTCTATGTCTTTGGGATCAGCATACAATATAATCAGGGTATACTCAAAAAGTTGTATCGATGTGTTCGATTAAGATGTTGAAGAGTTGAAACGTTGAGTTGTTGAGATGTTGAATTGATAGAATTCTTGACCAGTCCACCTCATTTGACAGAAATGCATTTGTTTTATATTTATCGCCCTTAACCAATATGTGCGACGCACTTACCAAGTGCATCGCAAATTGCTTAAAAAATTAAGCTGCTACATTTCATCTTTTCCATCCAAATACACAATCCATGCCCGTTGCTGGGCCAGTCGTTCCTGGTAGCGAAGAGAGAGCACCTCTTCCGACAATTTTTTGATCCACATTTGCGACAGTTCAATACTGCCCTCATAGGCCAGCCGGTGGATAAGTGATAAGTAGGTATCAAAATACTCCAGGTCCAACGGCAGTTTGAGCAGGCGGTTTGCATAGCTTTCCAACAGGTTATTATCAGCATCTAAATCCAGCACATTTTGCAGGGCCCGGATCTTCAGCCGGTAATACGCCAGGTCGAACTCTCCCGGCTGCAGAACGATATTTTCATACCTAAGCCTCAAGTCATAGCTCCATTGCAGGGAGTCCAGCCGAACGGCGAAAGCCTCATCAAACGTAGTATCAGACTGCTGTGCTGCCAGGCTAACGGCTTGGTTCAGGTACTCCCGGGCTTCGGTATAATTTGTAGCCATCCGGTGGGCATCGGCCGTAAGCAACTGGTACTCAATTCTTGTTGCATTGGGATCGGCCTGGGCAATGACCGGATCGGTATGCCCCGCCCGCAGGTTCCAGAGCATCCAGAGGAGCTGGGGCGAACGCTCTTCGGGATCAATCTCCTTCAAGGCAGCGAGCGTTGATATTACCCGGGTGGTGTCGTTCAAGATTTCGTACAGCAAGTATTGATCAAAGAGTTCGGCTGCCCGGGGCACCTTGTGGGGACACTGCTGCTCGAAAATGGAGAGCCGTCCAAATATTTCGCTGGCCCGCTCCCGGTCACTGCTGTCTATGCGCACGGAATCGAGCCGCTGGTGCCACCCCTCCACCAGCACCGAAAACGACTCGGAATAGCCCAGTTCTATGCTCCCGCACCTGTATGCATCAAGAAACTCTTGCGGAGACTTTTCATCGATCAGGTAGCGCACAAAAGACCCGGTCGTCGTGTAGCTGACAGCTGAGCGATTGGTATAAAATCCCCAGTATGAGAGCGAGGAACTCATCTGTTCTGCTGTGGGATAAGGTTTATGAGCTGCCACCAGTTGATCGATGGTGGAGCGGGGAGAACGATCGGGATTCAGGGCAACGGCGATGCCTTCGGTCAGTCCAATGTTTGGGACAAGCCCGGGCCAAGGCAGCAGCGCCGTCACCGCATGCACAACCTCGTGTTTCAGGGAGCCGTCCACCTGCGTTTTGGCAATATGCACCTGCGGTACCTGCTGCCATACCGTTACGTAACTGGTATATTTTGCGCCTACGAGCTCTTTCTTCTGCCAGGGATGTGCATACAGGTAGAGCTCAATCTTTTGGCTGGAATCAGGCTTGTCTATGCCCAGAGAATGCTGAATTTGATGGATATAAAACTCAATTTCGGTCGCCATCCGGTCGATCTCTTGATCGGAGATCGCTTGTTCTGCATAATAAATACGGGTATGGTCGGTCTCCAGCTGACCACCCAGCCGTTGTTGAAGGGTTTCTTTTGGGGTGATGATCCTCGTTTTTTCCAGCTGCATGTAGCCGGTCAGCAAGCCCAGCACAGCAAGACCCAGGATCCAGCGGTAGAAACGATCCTCGTCCAGCATCGGGACCAGCCATATTACCAGGATCCAGCAAAGCGTTAAAAACCGAAATGCAACCAGGGATAGTGGAAATTGAATGGCTTCATCATAAATGGGCCCCGGCCAGTAACCCCACACATGATTATAAAAATAAAGCTGCGGAAGGGTGAAAAACTCATACAGGAATCCGCCGAACGTGATTAACAGCAGTACCACCACCGTGAAAAATCTGGGGAATGGCACTCTGAACTGACGAGATAAGCGACCTATACTGTAGCCAAGGAACACGCTCGGAAGCGGCAGGAATACCCAGAATCCCAGTCCGTGTACGGTAAAACACCCGGTTAACACGGAAAACAGCGCCAGGGGAAGGCCTGCCAGGTAGAGGAAGCCGTTGATTTGAATCGCACACCGCAGATCCATCCCTGGTCCCGCTTTCACAGCCGCGATCCCACCCCAGTACGCTCCAATAGTGGCGGCCAGTATCGCTGACTCGATGTGGAAGTCGCGCAGCAAAGGGATGAAGAGGGCCACAAGTCCGACGGCAAATGGAGCCAAATATTTTATCCTGGATGTCATAGGCGAGAAACGTGAGACGGTAGATGTGAGACGATTTTCATTCACGTTCGCTGGTTATTTCCAAAGATATAAGCACGATAGTGATCTGAACTTGGATAATTATGCGTAAGGTTACTTCTAGTAATATATAGTTAGTAATATATAGTTTAATTGATCATAGTAATAAACACTGAAATTCAATACCAAACATAAAGTACCACGAGTTCGTGATTCCTTTATTCTACTTCGCGAGCTGAAGCTCGCGGTACATGGCTTCATCTCACCTCTGACATCTGCCGTCTCAGGTTAACTCTTGAACATGGTACTCAACACAAACCAGATATTCTCTTTACGTTCGGTAAGGCGACGTTTGAAATAGGGCAGCCACCTGGTGCCGTAGGGAACATAAATCCGCGTATTGTATCCCTGCCGGGTAAACTCCTCCATGGTATCCTGACGGAGCCCATACAGCATCTGGAATTCAAAACGCGACTTCCCAATTTTATTTTCTTCCGCGTGGTCAATCACCCAGTTGATCAGCTCATCATCGTGCGTGGCGATGCGCGGATAAGGGGTCTTTTGCAACAGTGTGGCGGCATATTCTTTAAACGCTTCTCGTATAGCCGGCATACTCTGCAGGGCCAGCCGCTCCGGCTCGTTGTAGGCTCCTTTACAGAGACGCACATCCGCCCCGATCTCTGCCAGCTCCTCAATATCCTGCTTTGTCCGGTGCAGGTATGCCTGTATCACAATACCAACATGCTTTCCGTACTCCCGAAAAGCTTCCTTAAAAAGTTCTATCGTTTGCTGCGTGTAATCAGAAGCTTCCATATCGATGCGTACAAATTGGTCATGCTTCCGGGCGGTGTCCAAGAGACGAAACAGGTTATCGCGGCAGAACTCCTGGTCGATATCGAGACCCATCATGGTGAGCTTGATGGAGATCGAACTCTTGAGCCCGGCCTGCTCGATGCCCTTAAGCAGATCGATGTAGTTCTCGGCGGCCTCCCTGGCCATTTTCCGGTCTGTAACGTTCTCCCCGAGCAGATCGAGGGTCACGTTAATACCTTTCTCATTCAGATCACTGACTTTGGGAATCGCCTGTTCGAGTGTCTCTCCAGCCACAAATCGCCTGGCTAGCGCAAAGGGTAATTTCATTAGCTGACTCTGTTTTTTATTCCGAAGTGCAGGAAAATAACCAATCCAAGCTAAAAGATGTAGGGAAGCATTCTGACTTCGTTACATAATCGGACAAGTCGGTTTGGTTGGTAGAAATACTAAATTGGCTGGGCCCAAGGCTGGGAGTAGGGCTACAAATAGTACCTGAGATTAAAATACTAGGTGATTTTATTTATGAGCGGCTGAGCTTCTTTTCCTTTTTTTACTGATAAAAGTATGATACCCAAAATCCCGGCAACAAATAGTCCTGTATCTTCCAGAATACCCAGCTTAATTGCTGCCGTAAAACCAATAACAGACCATATTCCTGGAATTAGCAGAATCCACCATGGTACTTTTACAGCCGTCCATAACAATATACCAAAGGTGAAAATCGTGGCTGGACAAGGTGTTACTCCAAACATCGGAGCGTAGGGATAGCCATGCCCCAATTGTGCTCCAATTAAAGGATAGATTACCATGGCGTATAGGATTAAAATTGCGCCTGTAAAGCCATACACATCTCTTTTTAACTGAAACTTCAATTGTTTTTTCCAGACTCCCACGCCGAGAAAGAGCAGACCCTGGATGATGAAAAGCGTTCCAAAACCGTATGCAGCTGTATTAATGGAAGTAAAAAAGGTTAGATGATAGATTGTCCCCATCCAGAGCCAAAAGGCGGATAATATAAGGCTGATCATTCTATCACTGCCTCCGGTTTTTTGAAAAGCCAAATAAATAGACAGTCCACCCATCAAATAAGCGACAACTTGGGCCGGCCATATTGAGGTATTATAGGTTTTGAAAAGCTCCAGAAATTGGTCGGTCGTAAAAGGCAATTCCATCATTGGATCTATAGATTACGTTCAAATCCTTTTCAGAATGATGAAATTAGATCCTCAGAATCAATAGCAGAGATACCTGCAAATAGCTGTAGGCGAATATATTACGAGCAATTTTTACGGAATAAGAGTTACCCCAAATTTGCTTGCTATTAATGAGGTGATAACAAAGCAGATAATGGTGATCGCAACACAAATAGTAAGCGACCACCAAAAACTAATGCCATTCTTGAGCAATACCGGCATGGCCAAGAACATAGGTAGCGTTGGAATAACGTACCAAAATGTATAAAAGGCGTGATTGCTTATTTTTTCGTCTCCCTGTCCCTCTATATACAACCAGATCATCACCATGATGGTAACAAAGGGCAGCGAAGCCAAGAGCGCACCCAACCGGTCGGTTCTCTTGGCTACTTCCGAAACCAAGACTATGATGAAGGCCGTTACCACGTATTTTAGAATGAGGAATTTCATAGTCTTGCTGTTCTTTAGTTTGCAATTTTAGCTTCACTGCTCTCAAACTGTGCCAGCAGAGCAGGTATCACAATCATGTTAAGCAAGGTAGAACTAATGAGGCCACCCAGGATAACTTGCGCCATCGGTGATTGTATTTCGTTACCGGGCTCACCTACGGCCAGCGCCAGCGGAATGAGGGCCAACCCCGCGGTCAGAGCCGTCATCAGGATGGGATTAAGCCGTTCCATTGCGCCCAGCCGTATGGCTTCCATAAAGGACTTGCCTTCCTCCCATCGCAGGTACTGGTAGTGTGAGACCATCAGGATACCATTTCGAGTGGCAATACCAAACAGGGTGATAAAGCCAACCAGGGAGGCGATGGATACGATACCGCTGGTAAACCACACGATAAAGATACCGCCGATCAGGGCAAAGGGTAGGTTCAACATTACCAACAGGGCCGTTTTCAGAGAACTGAATTCCAAATACAACAGCAAGTAAATGAGTAAAATAGCAACGATACTCAACAGTGAAATGGTGCGGGTCGCTTCGGCCTGGCTTTCAAACTGTCCGCCGTATTCCACGAAATATCCTTGTGGGAAATTGATGTTCTCAGAAATATTAGCACTAATGGCATTTATGGTACCGCGCAGGTCGCGCCCCGCTACGTTAGCCGAGACTACAATTTTACGCTGCACGTTTTCGCGACTGATGGTATTGGGACCGCTGCGCGATTTGATACTGGCCAGCTCCGCAAGCGGAACCACGGTTCCGTCTTCAAGAGTCAGATCGGCATTGCGCACGGCCTTAATGCTGCCCCGGTGCTCCTCGTCATATCGGACCATCAGGTCAAACAACCGGTCGCCTTCGATAATCTGTGAGACCGTCTCACCGGCAAAAGCCACATCTATCTTTTCCGACAGATCGGCTATGTTCATCCCATAACGCGCCAGGGCCCGCCGGTCGGGACGAATCTGAATTTGCGGGACATTCTGCTGCTGTTCGACCGAGAGATCCACTACTCCTTCGACTCCCTCCATCTGGCCTCGAACCTCTTCAGCCAGTGTTCGCAGCCGGTACAGGTCAGGACCAAAAATTTTAACGGCAATATTGGCGCGCGTCCCCGAGAGCATGTGGTCAATACGGTGGCCGAGGGGCTGCCCGATCGTGATATTGGTCCCGGAAACCACGCTTAAATCAGACCGCAGCTCTTCCAAGACCCGCTCCTTGGTCTTCCCCTCCGGGATGTCCAGGTCGGCATTAATTTCTGAGGCGTTGACCCCCTGGGCATGCTCAGAAAGTTCTGCACGGCCTGTTCGTCGTGCCGTACTGGTCACTGCGGGGTGGTCCAACAAAATGTTCTCAATACGCTGGCCAATCTCATTGGATTCATCCAGGCTGGTGCCGGGAATGGTAACAGCGCTGATAACCAGCGTGCCCTCATTAAATTCAGGTAGAAATGAGCTTCCAAGGTACGGCGCTATTACCAAAGTCCCCAAGAACAGGACCAGCGTGCCGGTCAACACACTTTTTTTATAACGCAAAATAGTATCAAGCACGCGTTCATAACCGGATTTGAGTTTTTTGGTAAACCAACTTTCTTCCAGCTTGCCTTTTGATGCTTGTCCCGGCAACAGGTAATAGCAAAGCACCGGTGTTACCGTCATCGCGATAATTAGAGAGGCCCCGATGGAGACGATGTAGGAGAGTCCCAACGGTTTCAGTATGCGTCCCTGCAGCCCACTCAAAAAGAAGAGCGGGATAAAGACGATCATGATAATCAACGTGGCATTTATGATGGAGGTCCTTATCTCCTTGGATCCTTCAAAGACCACCTGCATCGCTGATTTTTGTTCCGACTTTGGGAGCTTGGCATTCTCCCGAAGTCGCCTGAATACGTTTTCGACATCGATGATCGCATCATCAACGATCACCCCGATGGCAATAGCCATTCCACCCAGTGTCATGGTGTTGATGGTGATATCAAAAAACTCGAGCACAAATACCGAGGTAATAAGTGCAAGCGGTATGGCCGTCAGCGATATGACCGTAGTCCGTATATTGGCCAAGAAAAGAAACAAGATAATAATCACCAGGATGGCACCATCCCTAAGGGCTTCAATCACGTTATCGATGGCCAGGTTAATAAAATCAGCTTGCCGAAAAATATGGGTGTTGATCGAAAATCCTTCGGGCAGGTTTTGCTCAATCTGTTCCAGCGTTTCATCCACCCGTTCGGTCAGCTCCAGGGTATTGGTATCCGGCTGTTTCTTGATGGATATAATCACCGCCTGATTCGCATTGACAGAGGCATCACCGATCTTCTGAGCGGCATCAATTGTTACGTTGGCCACATCTCCAATGGTAATGGGCTGGTTGTTGCGTTCAGCCACTACCGATTGCCTGATATCATCCAGCGAGTGAGCTCGACCAATACCGCGGATGGTGTACTGCTGGCTGTATTCCTGGAAGAATCCCCCTGAAAAGTTCTCGTTGGATGATTCAGTCGCTTCTAATACTTGACCCAGGGTCACGTTATAGGCCTTCAGCTTGTCCGGATCTACGCGGACCTGGTACTGCTTTAATCCGCCACCTATTGGGACTACCTGTGCCACCCCGGGAATAGCCAACAGGCGTCGCCGGATCTCCCAGTCGGCAGCAGTGCGTACTTCCAGTTCCGAATGCCGGTCACTTTCTACGCTCACCAGCATGATTTCACCCATAATGGAGGTAATGGGTGCCATCACCGGCGGAGGCACCTCTTCAGGCAGGCGGTTGCTCACCAGCGAAAGTTTTTCGTTGACAATTTGACGGGCTTGGTATAAATCAGTCCCCCATTCAAATTCTACCCAAACGATAGAAAATCCTTTTGAGGTGGACGAGCGAACGCGCCGCACGCCGCTGGCGCCGTTGGTAGCTGTCTCAATCGGCAGGGTCACCAACTGTTCCACTTCCTCCGGGGCCATGCCGTGTGCTTCGGTCATCACTGTCACGGTAGGGGCCGTCAGATCGGGAAACACATCCACCGGCATTTCATAGACCACGTAGGCACCGGCGATGAATAAAATAATGGAGGTGACCACGACAACGAGTCGGTGCCTCAGTGATCCTTTAATAATTGCATCTAACATAACTCAGTCCTGTTGAGTGAATTTTAAATTGCACTAAGGATACTTAATGGGTGTGCCCGTGGGCCGGTGCTTCGGACGAAAGAGAAGCCAGCTTCACTTGGTAGGCATTTTTCGTCACTACATGCTCACATCCCTGCAGCCCGGAGGTGATCTCTACCCATCCGCGGTCTTCAATGCCTATTGTTACCCGCTGCTGCCTGAACGATTCACCGGAGACATGCACATACACATTGTAGTTTCCTTCCTCTTCAATTAAAGCCGACTGCGGGATCGCCAGGACATTCTCTTTGGTCTCAGTATTGATATGCACCGTGGAAAACATGCCCAGTGGGAGTCCATTTTGGGTGTTGTCGAGCTCATAAATCAGGGAGAGTGTACGACTCTGCGGATCGATGCTATTCGTCCGGCTGATCAATCGTCCTCCCAGCTCACTGACTTCATACAGACGGTCATCGCCCTGCACCCTAAAAGTCGCCTGACTGGCATTGGCAATTCGGTTCTGCCGGGCCGCAGGAACATTCGCCTTAAGCCACACGTTGGAGGCGTTCGCAATACGGTACAGCGGCTGACCGGCTTCAACCTGCATGCCGGGCGTGACGTTAGATTCTAAGATGGTACCATTAATGGGGGCCTTCAATTCAAAGCGATACGATTGCTGAGAATCGCCGTAGCTATCGACATTCGTTGTTTCTATTTGGATGACTTCGCTGATCGTCTGGTAGCGCGTCAACGCCTGGCGGTACTCGATACGAGCTTTCTGAAGTTCGGTCTGTGGAATTGCTTCTTTTTTGTACAAGCGCCTGGAGCGCTCAAGGTTGGCCTCGGCCAGTTCCAGCTCGGACTGAGCATTAATAAACTGCTGGGCATAATTGTCTCCCTGGCCTGATTGAATCGCAGGATTTAGCACCGCCATCGAAGCTCCTTTTTGCAGTTGCTGACCTACAACCGGAAGGTTCCCGTTTTGGCTGGACAGTATAATGCCCGAAAAAGGAGCGGCAACGACCGCCTGACTGTTTTGGGCCGCCATAATTTCCCCGGTAGCATCTATTGTTTGGGTAAGCGTTCGCTGCTGCACTTCCTGCGTAGCAAACGGAATATCCCACTGCTGTTCCTTTAAAAAAGTGATAAGGTTGGGATCCTCCTCTGCGTACGTATGGGGTACCTCATCAGCCGAGTTATAGACCGGAATATCGTTTACCTGCAAAGTATCATTAACCATCCCGTAAATTTCGATGGTCAAATCATAACGTCCGGCCTGTTCAAAGGTAATGTTCGGACCGTAAATGCCTGGCACCTGTACCTCGGTTTCCCTGGCTGATATCTCGGCACCATTTTCGGAACGGAAGGTAAAGTACACCTCGGAATCGGCCATAGGGGTGAAATCGGAGAGACGGGTCAGGTGAACCGCGAATGTGGCTTCCTGGCCGACAATGATCTCCGGGTATTCCATGAAGAGCTCGGTCTCATCGGTCCATTGTGTAACGGCGCCGCTTCCTTCACGCTGTACACCTTCACTTTCAGAAGCAGCTTCTTGACCCTGCTCGTGCTGCTCTTCCCCTTCATCGTGCGTATGTTCCTGTTCACTTTGGCTGGCTTCGGTTGTCTGCTCGTTGCTGTGGTCGGCCCCTTCGCCATGGCTGTGATCTTCATTGCCGGAGCTACATCCGGCTATCAAAAGCCCGGTTGTTATGAATAAGAATATGATTAAGCGTTTCATTGGTTGTAGGTATTTTGAGTTAAATTAATCCTGTCCATCAGCCCATAGTGTCATGCCAAGACCTGGATTTCGGACTTTCCCTGAAAGAACACGGATAACACCGATTATGCTGATCTGACAATTATTCCGCGGTGATCCGCCGTATCAGCGTCATCTGCGTTCCAGAAAAACCAAATTTCAGGTTGATCAGACACTAGTTATGGTGCTCATGATCACCATCTTCACCGTGGCTATGCCCGTTGCTACTCCCTATCTCAGAATGGGCGATCCAGCTGTCGAAAGTTTCTCCGGCAGCATCCAGCTCAACCGATTGGCTTTCACCAGTTTCAAGATGCACGGGTGTTGTGGGACCAAGCTCCGTCCCGTTGGATAATTCAACACCAACCGAAACCTGTGGCAAGGCTTCCTGGGTGGTGTTTTCTACCGTTCCGTTGAAGGAGCCAGTTTCGCTGTTATAAGACAAGGTCAAGCGAATGCCTCTTCGGACTTCATCGTAGGTTTCATTGGGTCCCAGCATTGTGCCAGACCCTCCCCCGGAGTGGGAATGTGCATCTTCACTTTCAGAGTGGGTATGGGTTGCATCTGCTGTTTCGGAGCCATCATGGGAATGCTGTTCGGTTTCGTGGGTGTGGTCGGCCCCCTTCCCATGCGTGTGATCAGACTCTTCGGAACCACATCCGGAGATAGTTAATCCTGCTGCGATTGTAAGAATAAGAAGTAAGCGTTTCATATTGTTATGGGTTTTAGCTATCAGCTTTCAGTGTTAGTAATCAATTGCCCTGACAGTTGAGTATTGATTATTGAGAGCTCATTAATATTGAAATTCGTCCTGCGGTTTGTACGTCCAGTTCAAAAAGTGCCTGGTTATAATCGGCAATAGTGTCATAGATCATCGTCTGTCCATCGATATAGGCCTGGGTGGCATCGAGCAATTCAACCAGTGAATAGCGTCCCTGCTGGTAGGCGGCGCGGGCGGCTTCCAACATCGATGCATTCATCGAATCCTCATTCATTGATTCCCATTGGTTGAAAACAAGCTCAACTCGCTCGTAGGCCGTTTCCACTTGGTTGCGTACTGCTTGCCGCTTTAAAGTCAGTTCGGTTCCCCGAGAATGTGTCTGAGCCCTGGTAATCGTTACATTCCCTCGGTTCTGGTTAAAGATGGGAAGCTTGATTGAACCGCCTATTACAAATCCCTGAGCACCATCGGATTGCTCTTTGTATCCAAGATTTAAATTCAAGTCGGGCAAGCGATTCCGTTTTTCAACCTTGTATTGAAGCTCGGATGCATCGACCATCTGTTCCAGGGCTGCGAGGTCCGCCCGGTTAGCAAGGGCATGCTGAATAAGGGTCTGCTCCTGCAAACTTATGGGTATTACCCTCAAGCTATCCGAAACTTGAATCTGGGTACCCAGCTCTTGTCCTGAAAACAAATAGGTGGCCAACAGATTGCCTGTTTGCCGAAGATTCAACTGCACCTGGTCACGCTGTTTGCGATACCGGCTGAGTTCCACATTAAATCGCTGCACCTGCAGACCTGAGAAGGCACCCTCGACCTGGCGTTCCTTTGCAGATTCCTGAGCTTTCTGGATAACCTCAAGCGCCTCGTTATAGATATCCAGCTTTTCTGATAGCTGCCAATATTCAGCATACAAGGCTTTAACCTGCCGGATCAACTGGAGCCGATCGTATTCAAATTGTAATTCGGCTGCTCTTTGTGATTTAGAAGCACTTCTACTGCGTAGGAAAGGTTGGCCCAACAGCTCAATAGGCTGGGAAACCATGTAGGTTGTTTCCTTGTAATCGATGCTACCGGCATTAAGCTGTTCCCGGTTGACGCTAACCTCAGGGTTTGGATAGGCCTTGTACTGGATCGCTTCTCCCTGCTTGCGCAGCCAGTCGTATCGAGCCAACTCCTGCTGGAGGCTATTCTGTTTAAAAAGCTCTACCGCTTCGTCAAGTGAAATAGATATTGTTTGCGAATGGACAATCACTGGCAATAATACCAACAATAGAGTCCACTGGATATACCTGGACATGGTGGTAAATTGTAATTTATAGGATACAATTAGGGAAGAGAGCCTCTAATGAGGGTATATTAGGCTATAGGAGGGCCGCGATGGGAAAAAGAAGAGAGGTGATATTGATCAGCTACCGACTTTGGCGGAGGCAGATCAAAAAGGGTGGGTATTTCGTCGAACTTTCGATTCACCAGGTTAAAACCGGTATAGAGAGAGCCTACAGCATGTTTCTTAAGATCGGGTTTTACCTGAAGAGGAGTCGTCAGCGTACCTATAATATCGGAGGCTGTGCTCACTTTATGCTGATGTTTGCTATCTTCTTGATTATGGTCATCAGCCTGCATTGGCTCATCGTGGCTTTCATGGGCATGCAGGTGAACATGAACATCAAAATGACTACTGATATGAACGTTTAAATCATGAAGGTGAGCTCCCTGCCCAAATAGCACACAGACAAGAGTTGCTGCTACTATTAACAGCCCTGTCGCTTTTACGATATGTTTTTTTGCATTAACCACCTCAAAGGATAGTTAGAAAGGGTCTCAATATCAAAAGTGTTTAAGTGTGCGGGTCCATATTTCTAATCCGGCACTTAAGAGTGGAATTCAATCTAACGTCAGTTAGTAATAAAACTGTCATTGCGAGAGATTCAGCTACCTTCGGGACCCCGACACCTGTCGGGAGGCAATCTCCCGATGGGTGAACAAAAAAACGGACGGGGAGATCGCTGCGTCAACCTCATCGTTAAGCCAAAAAGGGCAACAAAGCCTCCTCGCGATGACAGTTACTTTTTTGAGTTAGTCTTATCTTGAACTCAGGTTAATCTAATTAATTAGCTTGCAGTTTCTGTTATCTTTTAACGGCCCTTTTCAAGCAGAGCAATATCTCATACTGGCTTTTGACTTTACCATCTACAACTCAACATTTCGACTCCTAAACTATAAACATCTCTTTTAAAATAACTGCCTCCCCATTTTTTTTGCTTTGGAGAATGAAACATTATACCCACCAGAGACGTACTGCACCAATGTTCTTGAATCAAAAATTTACCAGGAGTAACCATGACTGCTCGCAATATTTACATTACAAAAGTACTAGCGGCATTTGGACTTGCGCTGTTGATATCGTTTTTGATGGTACTAAGTGCCACAGCCAAATCCAATGCTACTAATACAAACATCGATGATCCATATCGAATTGAAGAATTCAATATCAGCACCCCGGGAGAACTGGAAGTAAAGACCTCCGGTGGACACATTACGGTGGAAGCTTCCGAAACCAACACCGTGCGCGTAGAAATGTATGTGCAACGCAACGGCCGGGACCTAAGTCCTTCAGACACTGACCTCGATGATTTTGACATCGACATTTCGCAATCCGGCGACAAGGTGACAGCCATTGCCGAGCGAAGGGGTAAAGTGTGGAACTGGGGACGTAATAATATTTCCGTTTCGTTTGTGGTCTACACGCCACGGGAAATGAAAACCGACCTGCGAACCAGTGGCGGACACATTGCCGCCTCCGGGCTGGATGGCGATCAACGCCTTTCTACCAGTGGGGGACATCTCGAGATGACCACCCTGAAAGGCACTGTCGATGCCCGTACTTCCGGGGGACATATTGAGATCCGGGACTTTTCCGGACAGATGGATGCCCGAACCAGCGGGGGACACATTGAAGCCGAAAACGCAGAGGGGCGTATTAATCTGCGCACAAGCGGCGGCCATATTTCGTTACGGGATCTCTCAGGCAGCGTGGAAGCCTCGACAAGCGGAGGCAGCATCGAAGCTGATCTTAACAGTATTGAAGACTTTGTGGACCTGCGAACCAGTGGGGGTCACATCAACATCAGTGTACCGGATGGTATTGCCCTTAACCTGGACCTCAAAGGCAATAGGGTAAGCACTAAGCTTTCCAATTTTACCGGCGAAGTGGAACGCGATGAAGTTCATGGCTCTATTAACGGTGGAGGACCAAAATTAACCGCTCGTACATCGGGGGGCAGTGTTCGTATCACCTACAACTAAAAGGCCCGATAAACCTAAGAGTCTGAAGGCACTCCTTTTGGGGTGCCTTTTTTTATTTCGCTCCTCCAGGACCCAAACGAGCTTTTCTTTTCCAGGTTAACTTTTTAAAAATCGGCCATGCTAAGTTATCTTAACCACTGGTCACTTGTTTATTAAAAATTCACACTATTAGCCTATACTTAGGTCAATAAAGAAACTTTTATCAACTGATATAAACTAACCATCAATCTAAAACACCTGGAGTTATGAAACTCACACGCCTGTTTACATTTATTACATTAATTGCCGTTTTAGCTGCCTGTGGAGGTGAATCCAGCCAACAGCAGTCCAGAACCATAGAAATCACAGGACTTGATGCCATGAAATTTGCCGTCTCCGGTGAAGCCGAGGGCCTTAGCGTAGCTGATGACCTGGGCTCAAATAGCGAGCTGGTTCGGCTTGAGTCTATTACAGTACAACCCGGACAAGAAATAACCATTGAATTAATAACCCAAAGTCAGCTGCCCAAAACTGCGATGGCTCACAACTGGGTCCTGCTTACCATGGATGCAGACCCCGCGGCTTTTGCCAAGGCAGCAATTCAAGCCAAAGAGAACGAATATATACCACAAGATCTCACTGATAGTATCATTGCTCATACAGGACTTGCAGGCGGTGGAGAAACGGTATCCGTCACGTTCACAGCCCCGGAAACAACCGGTGAATATGATTATCTCTGCAGCTTCCCGGCTCACTTTGGAGCAGGTATGGCTGGTAAATTGATTGTTGAGGAGAGCGGATCCTAACTGATATTTTTCACAGGTTCCAAAATAAGCAAGGCCCGATTTGTTTGATCAAATCGGGCCTTTTATTTATTGCACTGATAACTACCTATTTTACTTTGAGGTAAACAGTTTTTTGTGTTTCTACAGCTTTTTTGGAAGCTCTCTGAATATCTTGCTTAATGTCATCAGCCTTCCGAGTTAGTACATTGTCTTTGCTTTGATTAATCTGCTTTGAAGCGGAACTTGTAGCGCATGTCACTGTAATATGCATAGGAGTATAAATTCCCAATGTTAAGTTACCAACAAGCATATTTACAAAACTTAGCTTCGTTTCAACCATAGCTACTCCGTTATTGCATTGTTCAGCAGCTTCGACTGTTTTCGGTGGGACCAATCCATATATCCACGAAGAAGCAAAAGACTGCTCATACTCCTTTGCAGATGGTTCCAGTCCCGTGGTTACTTTTGCGTTGTAACAACCCGAAATTCCAATGATTAATACTAGCAATAATGTAGATTTTAAAAGATTCATAGTCGTTTATATCTAAAATTCAGATTATAATGATTGGCTGGTCTCCTGTGAATTAGTTTGAGTTCACCTGAAAAAAACCACCCTCTTAATAACTTTTAGATACTCCCAAAAAAATAACCCTAATGCAAATTACCGGTGGTAGATAACATTACACACTTGAAAGAACATAGACGAGACTAACACAAAAAGGCCCAGATATCTCCGGGCCTTTGTTACCTCTGAAAATTAAGTAAGTACTACTTAACCTTTAGCAAAACAGGTTTTTGAGTCTCAACGGCTTTTTCTGAAGCAAGTTGGATATCTTCTGTAAACTCCTCTTGTGTTCGTGTTAATACAGTATAATTTTCTGAATTATCACTATCCACATCCAACTCTGCTGACCCTGAAGCACACGTAACCTTGATGTGCATTGGTGTATAAATATTAAAGGTTAACGTACCTATCAGTCCATTTACAAAACTAATTTCGGTATCAACCATAGCTACTCCGTTGGGACAATGTTCAGCAGCCTCAACCGTTTTGGGCGGTACCAAACCAAATATCCACGAAGAAGCAAATGTTTGCTCGTAGACAGTTGTAGACGGGTCCAGTCCAGTAGTTATTTTAGCATGATAGCATCCTGATATAGCTATAATCAAGACCACCAAAACTATATTCTTTGATAGCGTCATATCCACTCCTCATTTATTTTATTTGTTATTTCTCTCGTTCATTCTCAATCTGAACAGCAATATCATATTCGCACTTAAATAAATAAAAAACAAGAACTTAATATTTATAGAACAGTGGAGTGGACAACAAGTTCGCTATTTCAACCCGGATTATTTACCAAGAAATTTGGTTGTGCACCATACCTGATTTTTATATATGGAATAATATCAATGGTCCAACCTTCTTTTTTACTATTTCGTGAATAATCCGGGTTAAGGCATTTCCAGGAAACGGTTATACGCCTCTTCTTCCAGTTTCTCTTTGTGATCCGGATGCGCAATTTCTATTAGGGCTTTGGCTCGCTGACTCATATTTTTCCCGTACAGATTGGCAACGCCGTACTCGGTAACGACATAATGCACGTGAGCCCTTGTGGTTACAACTCCCGCCCCCTGTTTCAGGTATGGTACAATCCGGGAAATCCCTTTGCTAGTGACGGAGGGAAGGGCAATTATCGGTTTTCCACCCTCACTAAGCGAAGCGCCACGGATGAAATCCATCTGTCCGCCGACTCCAGAGTAGTGATAGGTTCCTATAGAATCTGCACAAACCTGGCCGGTCAGGTCCACCTCCACCGCACTGTTTATGGCCGTCACTTTGGGGTTTTTTCGGATGACAGCCGTGTCATTGGTATAGGCCACATCCAGCATGGCCACCTGTGGATTGTCATCAACAAAGTCATAGAGCTTTTGGGAGCCCATCAGGAAGGTGGAAACGATCTTACCCGGATGGCGTTTTTTCTTCTTATTGTTTATAACACCACTTTTTACCAAGTCAATGATCCCATCCGAAAACATCTCGGTATGGATACCCAGATTTTTATGATTCTTCAACGCTCTAAGTACCGCATTCGGGATACCACCAATCCCCATCTGTAGTGTGGCGCCATTCTCCACCAGCTCTGCACAGTAGTTGCCGATCTTTTGTTCAATCTCACCAGGCTCACCAACGAAATGCTCCGGCAGCGGGTTCTCATGCTCAACAACTGCATCAAACTCCTTTACATGCACCATCCCATCGCCGTGAGTCCGCGGCATCCTGGGATTTACCTGGGCAATCACTTTCTTAGCCGTCTGAACGGCAGCCCGGGAGGCATCTACAGAGACCCCCAGCGAGCAAAAGCCATGCTTGTCTGGTGGTGAAACATGCACCAAGGCCACATCAAGCGGCAAAATATTATTACGGAACAGGTACGGCGTTTCACTCAAGAAGATCGGGAGGTAATCCCCACGCCCCTCATTGACTGCCTTGCGCACATTGGCACCCACAAAGAGTGCATTTACGGTGAAACTGTCTTTATACTCTGGATCTGTATACGGCGCCGGCCCCTCTGTGTGCAGTGAGATGACCTCTACATCCCGCAGTTCATCAGCCCGGTGGGTCATCGCTTCCAGCAGGTGGTGCGGGGCAGCCGCCACGCTGTGGACAAACACCCGGTCCCCGGACGAAATCAATTTTACAGCTTCCTCTGCGGATATATATGATTTCTTCATAATAAAATAATCTCTTGCTTTAGGTTACGTTTTATTGCTGCATTCAATCTTACCTTACAATATCCTTGGGTTCTCCACGATCACATTTCTTGCAGTTCAGCTTGTGCCCTATCTTTGATTCCCGGCCCTCTTTCGTTGTCACCCACGGACGCAACTGCCAAGGTGGATTATGCCGCACATGCTGGTTATGACCGCATTCCAGCTCAGCTACCCAGTCATCTTCTTCATCTTTGTGGTAACCGACAATCGGCTGTTCCATAACGTCTATTTACGAACTTGCTCAATTAACTTTTCAAGGTCCAGTGACTGAATAGAGCCAATGGCAGCCTCTAACGCACCTTCGCGACAAAGTCCACTCATGGACGCATCCTGGAAGCCTTCCCTTGCAGCTCGAATACATTCTTGCTGAACAAGCCGGGCTATTGCAATAATCTCTTTTTCATTACTTTCCATGGCTTTATATTTCTCAATGTCTTACTGTAGACTTTCCTAATTGATAAATCTCTATCGCCGGCATACCAGCTTAAGTTTTATCTAGGGTTCCCCTGTTTTATTTTCATCCTCAAACTTACCAGTCCCTTCCATGCGCAAAGCAAAGCTGACGGCAATCTTTTGAGCCATCTCCTTTGCATACTCCGCCACCTCTCCTTTATATAGTTCATCAATCGTTTCCTCAAATATGTTCAGCCAACGCTCAAAGTCCGATCTCTTAACCGGCAGGGGCATATGTTTCTTCATGGGTCGACCATTGTACCGCCGGGTTCTAAACAACAGATTCGACCAAAAGTCAACCATCTTCGGCAGATGGGTATCCCAATCTACCTGGGCGTGATCATTAAAAATATATCCAAGGCGGTCATCTTCCTCCACCTTGCCATAAAAACAGTGTACAAATTCCCTGATGTCATCATCAGAGGAGATATCTTTCTTATCCTTCTGTTCCTTCATTACTTATTTGAACCGATTTCGTTGATAATTTCCACCATTCTGCTCCCAGTGCAACTGCCGGTAATATAGCCGCGCCGGAAACCACATAATAAACCCACATTCCGCTCCATGCCACGGGCCACAACCGTGTCAGGAAAAGCAGGCTGACGAGCACTATCACAATTGAGAGTGCTACACCAGTAAAACTCCGGATATCCAGCTTACTCAATTTATGCAGATACGCAACACCCGCCAGTGTAAACCCCCCAAGCAGCAGCACATGGAGATAGAAAATCCGGAGGGCGTGATCTGACAACCAAAAACCAGAAGGTATTACCGAAGCAACGACCTGCATCACTCCTTTCAAAAGAAGCAACGCCAGTGGCCAAAGTATTATGGGTTTGGGGAGTTCTTCATTTCTCAGCATTGTATATCCAACCAAGCACAGACTGACTCCCGTTATGAGTCCCCCAACGCGAGCTGTTAAAAGCATGGGCGTCGTTAATAAGGACTCAGAAATACCATACGGAAAGGTCAGCGGCGCTCCCAGCAATATAAGTGCGGACAGCGTTGCGGCCGAGAACGGAAGGGAATCAAAAGAAAACTCGAACAACTCATCCAATATGGCAATGGTGCTCAATACCACCCAACCCTCGGTAAAACATGCTAAAAAGAAATGGGTTAATGCCTTCCCAACCAGCGGGTTAGCCAGATTCATAAACTGTGCCACAGCCACACCCCATGCGCCAAATGAAGAGACTACCAGCATTACAAGGGCTGCCTCAAACCAAGGATTCCTATCCTCCTCCGATACCTCTTTTCGCACCAAAAGATAGCCCGCCACAAACAGGTACCACCCGATCAGTACCAAGCCAGAGAAAATAACCGAAAGCGGCATAGAGGTGGTAGCCACAGGTACAGGGTGGTACCCAAACAGTAGAAAAAATGGGTATGAGAGTAATCCAAACAGGAGGATAGCCCAAAGTGACCAGTACATCATCTTGAGCCCACGGTTTTTTCCCTCCAATAATAACTTAACCTTGCCGTACATGATTAAAAGCGGTAGAGCCGCCGCCCATCCAAAAAACATAAGGTGGGAATGCGCATGACGAATGTTTTGCAGGCTCAGCTCACCCGGAAGCGGAATTAACATGCCTAACCGAAAAAGCACACCCGTGAAAGCGGCCAACACAAAGCAAAACAGAATTACCTGCCACTGGTATCGCCCGAATGTTTTATCTAATGCCACGTCCAGATACTCATTGAAGGATTACTCGTCTGCTGTTTCTGCTTCGATTGGTCGTCCGGGAAACATTATATGCGCCCACGGTGTACCGGGTTCCATCAGCCAGGAACCGCCTTTACCGGCTGGTGCGCTCGAAATTCCGGTAGATTCTTCCGTTGCATAGGGCACGTACACCACGTAAAGTGGATTTGCTTTCTTCACTTTCCCCTCCTCATAATCAAATGCGTCTTCTGGCCCTGAGAGACTATACAACGCCATAGGCTTTTCGGGATAATAGAGCTCACCGGCTTCAATTTCTACTTTGCGGATGCTGTCCACTTTTGACCGAGAAAGTCCTTCCGCCCGGAGTTCGCGTCCCCGTTTCATAAACGGCTCAAGATCTTGGTAATAGCAAACAACATGGAATTGCGGGTTTTGGGGATCATCGGCCAAACAGATTAGTTCGTTACTGGCTTCTCGCAGTGTGGTCAACTCACCGGCCTGTGTATAGCCAAATACTTTTGCTCCATCCTGCTTATTTGCAGGGGCCGCACTTACTGCAGCCTTTATCTGTTGAGCTTTCGATGGAATATTGTTTTGAGCGTAGGTTTCAAGAGCAAAACAGGTGCATAACAGCAATACTGCTATAAATTTATGTATCTTCCGCATATCGCTATAATAATTTGTTGGAATTATATTTACCGCTGACTCATATAAGCAAGCGATGTTTTAAGCTGAACAGTACAGAGAAACAAGATAAGAATTTGCAAGAGCTTTGAAATAGTGGGATTGAAGGTCAAAAAGTCTAAGATCATAAGGTCTATTTTTCTTCGATTTTCTTAAATATTTCGACTATCCGGTTTTTTTGTTCCGCTGCAGTTTGTGATATAGAAGCCAGGTTCTCACCTTTATATGATTCCGAATCCGCAATTTTCAGACAATATTCAATTCCCTTCTCCAGGTTCTTCCTAAATTTGGTCAGCTTCCTGAGTTCTCCTTTGTTCCCATCTGCCTGTTCAGCGAGATCCTCCAGGTAGTCCACATACATCACCATCTCCTTGGCAAACATGTGGGGACGTTTGGATGAGACAAGCGATTCTCCCCGACCGTAAATGTGATCGACCATTTCTCTTAGCGAGTATGTTCGGTCGAACCATGCAATGTTGGGACCGGGACAGATCGCCTGGGGAGCCCTGTGCTCTTTCAGGATACCCAGATCAATCAACGCCCCGTTGCCCAGGTGATCGCACAGGCAAGCCTTGTCCAACACCTTTTGACGCATGTTTTCTTTTTCAGCTTCATCTTTATCCATCTGGTTAATCTGATCTAGTTTCAACAGTTGATACTGGTTTGAAGCGGTGCAGATCGGCTGCTCGGTGAACTCGGTGTTTGCCTCTAAAAAACCTTTTGGGCAGGGTGACCCGGGTTTTCCCTTCTCTATCCGCTCTTGATGCCAGGCTTCGGACCCGGTATTCCGAACATTGTTAAAAGGCACGCCCAGTGGTGAGACACCGCTCAAATACAGATCCTGTTCCTTCGCATTTTCCAGCAGCTTTCGAGTGGTTTTATCCACAGTCGTAGCTTCTGGGACCATCAAAAAGGGACTACCCCAGCCGGTGGCATCCATGCCAAAATCATCCAACAAGCGCTGTGCTTCTCCGGATGTCCCGATTCCACCCTGCACGGTAAGTCGGGGTTCCATGATCTCCCATTCCTCAGAAAAACCGGCCCCTTCATCTTCATAGAACTTTTCTACCAGAGGGCGCACCGTCTTACTCAGCATATCCCGCTTTTCCCGGAACTCTTTCAACAGGCTGGGTAGCAAGTACCCATCGGATGCAAATGCATGTCCCCCGCAATTCAATCCAGACTCAATCCGGTATTCATAGACCTCGAGTCCCTTCTTGGCCAGGTATTTACCCTGGATAAGTGCCGAACGGAAATCACTGACCTTCAAGATGATTTTCTTTTTTATTTTTCCCGTGGCATCTCGGTAAAAATCTTTGAACTCAGTTATGTAGTTGTACAACCGCGGATTGAAGCCTGCCGACAAAACCAGGCTTGAAGACAGTTTACTGTTGGCATATCCACGCAGTGCAGCGTTGGCATCACTGAACTCAGCACTCATGGGCGTTCCATTTTTCTCGTAATTGAGCCCATCCACTTTTGCCATAATATTTACGTCAATGGAACCGGGCCGCATCAGCCTGGAAAGCTCGCATGCCAGTTTATCGCGGACCTTACCAGCATCAGTCTCCAATAGGCGATCGTACATCCTACGTGGCATACTTCCTTTTGGCAGAAGCTCAAAATATTTGGCTTTGTCGTTCTCCTCGAAGAAAGGCTGATTCTTTATCTTTTCAAACTTGTCCTGCACAATCTCCTGAACCAAATCCAGATAAGCGGTAATACGCTTTGCCCGTCCGTCCTCTGCATTTCGTGCAATATTATTATAAGGCAGATCCAGCTTCCGGCAGTAGAACTTTCTGATTTTTTCAATCAGCAGATCATCCACAATCGAAATCACCGAACTTATGCCATACGGCGCTACGCGGATAGGAGAATCAATGGAATGGCCGGTACCCATTACAGGTATAGAGAACGTATGATTGGTTGTTTGCATAAAATGGTTTGTGAGATTCAATAGGTTAAGGGCCGGGAGGACGATGTCTCCCAACCCAAAATAATTCTAAAACAGTCAGTTAAGTCTCTTTTCAAGCTCCAGGGTCTTGGGGAAGAGGATATTATTCTCAAGGTGCACGTGTTTATGAAGGTCTTCCTGGAACTCCTTCAGGTTAGCATAGAGCACCCGATAGGTCGCACAGGCGTCTTTCGGGGGAGTAAAGTTGTTGCTCAACGCTTGGATCTCCTCCATGCCGCTGCCGGCTTCCTCATGCTCCGATTCCATCATGCTGATCGGATTGGCCGCCGTCTTGAAATGTGGAGCTTTTCGCTCTATCCCATTTTTTTCAGCATCTACCAGTAATTTCACGTATGGAAACAGGATCTGCTCTTCCTTTTCCAAATGCTCTGTAAGTTCATCCGCAAGCGCCTCAAAGCGTTTCAGTATTTCTACATTCTCGGGATGCGACCGACCGTGGACTTTAGCAACTTTTTGGGCGTAAGCACGGATTTCGGGCAGCTTGTTTCGGACGTAATTGTGATGATTATTGACAATATAATCTACCAGGAAATCGGGTGACCAATCCTTGTAATTGTCTGCAGGCCCACCTCGTTCGCCAAGCATTAACAACTCGTTCGTGATCGACTCAACATCTACACCTTTCTTTTCGCAGGCTTCGGCAACCGTTCGTCCTCCACCGCAACAAAAATCAAGGCCGTATTTTTTAAAAACCTGTGCCGTTCGATAGTCGTTTGCTACAATTTCTCCAATTGTTCGTTGCTCTATTGTATTCATAATCTTTCTATTTGGGTTGATAATAATAACATATTTAAGACTATTTTATCTTATTTATACAAAATCTTCATTTTTATTTAAATCCGAGGCCGACCTGAAGAAACTCAACATGAGTTAGGTCAGCCCCGGTATAAGTACTATATCTTTATTAATTTAAGAGACGAGTTCTCCACTTTTCTTATCTTCCCCGCGAGTTGAAGAAGCAGTGGACTCAGATCTCAGCCGCGCTTGAGCCGCAGCCAGTCGAGCCACCGGCACTCTGTAAGGGGAACAGGAAACGTAGTTAAGACCGAGACTGTAGCAGAACGCCACACTGCTTGGATCACCGCCGTGTTCACCACATATTCCCATCTTTAGGTCCGGCTTCACACTGTGCCCTTTCTCAACCGCCATACGCACCAGTGAACCGACACCTTCCTCATCGAGCACCTGGAACGGGTCGTGTTTCAGAATCCCCTCATTCAGGTATAGCTCAAGGAATTTACCGGCGTCATCACGGCTGTATCCAAAGGTCATTTGCGTAAGGTCGTTGGTTCCGAATGAAAAGAACTCCGCTTCGGAAGCGATCTTGTCGGCTACGATGGCGGCCCGTGGAATCTCGATCATGGTCCCCACTTTGAACTCAACCGTTTCTTCCGCTTCCTCAAACACCTTTTCTGCGATCTCATCGATGACATGGCGCTCGTGGATAAACTCTTCGGACGTACCCACCAGCGGTATCATGATCTCGGGCTGCACCTCTTTGCCCTGCTTCTTAATCTCAACAGCGGCCTCCAGGATGGCCCGTGCCTGCATCTCGGTAATCTCGGGATAGGTGATACCAAGACGACATCCGCGGTGACCCAGCATAGGGTTGAATTCGCTAAGCAACCGGATCTTACGTTTCAGGTCTGCTTCCTTGATGCCCAGATCTTCTGCCAACGCTGCGATCTCCTCATCTTCATCCGGCAGAAACTCATGCAGCGGGGGATCCAGCAGCCGCACGGTCACAGGCAATCCCTCCATCGCTTCGAATATTTCGATAAAGTCCTGCTTCTGATACGGTAGCAGTGCTTCCAACGCACTTCGCCGCTCCTCTTCGCTTTCGGAGATGATCATGCGCCGCATCGCCTTGATACGCTCATCACCAAAGAACATGTGCTCGGTGCGGGCCAGGCCGATGCCCTGCGCGCCGTATTCACGTGCCTTGGCGGCATCTTCTGGGGTGTCGGCATTGGTACGGACGTCCATATCGCGGAAGGTGTCCACCCATTTCATGAACGTGTGGTAGTTGTCGTCAAACTTGGGCGGCTCGACTTCTTTTTTACCATTAATCACCATGCCCTGGGCCCCATCGATCGAAATCCAGTCACCGGCATGGACCGTAACTTTTCCGTTGGTAAATATCTGGTTTTCATAATTGATAATGATATCGCCGCAGCCGGCCACGCAGGGTTTGCCCCATCCGCGAGCGACAACAGCAGCATGACTGGTCATGCCACCGCGGGAGGTCAGGATTCCTTCGGATGCAGACATTCCGCCCACATCTTCCGGGCTCGTCTCTATACGGACCAGAATTACCGATTCTCCTTCCGCCTTCATCTCCTCGGCGGTTTCCGAATCGAATACGACTTTTCCAACAGCAGCGCCGGGTGAGGCCGGGAGTCCTTTGCCCAAGATCTCCTCTTCTTTCACTGAGCTTTCATCCAGTTGTGGGTGCAGAAGCTGATCGAGATGATTGGGCTGCACCAGGTTTTCCACGGCTTTGTCTTTCTTCAAAATCACTTCATCCACCATATCGATCGCTATCTTAACAGCGGCTTTGCCTGTTCGTTTGCCATTCCGGGTCTGCAGGATAAATAGTTTGCCCTGCTGAATCGTAAATTCAATATCCTGCATATCCTGGTAATGCCGCTCCAATTTATGCGTGATTTCGCGCAGTTCATGGTAGGTGTCGGACATCACCTCTTTCAGCTCATTGATGTTGCGAGGGGTACGAATACCGGCCACCACATCTTCACCCTGGGCATTGATTAGGAATTCTCCGTACAGTTCATTGGTACCGTCAGAGGGATTCCGGGTAAAGCAAACACCCGTGGCGCAATCATCGCCCATATTTCCGTACACCATCGCCTGCACATTCACGGCCGTACCCAGCAAACCGGTAATTTTGTTAATCCTTCGGTATTTAATGGCCCTGTTGCTATCCCAGGAACCAAATACGGCGTTAATGGCATAATGCAGCTGCTCACTGGGATTTTGGGGAAACATGTGCCCGGTGCTTTTGCGATATACGGCTTTGTACCGATCGACGAGCTCTTTCATATCCTCGACGCCAAGCTCGGTATCCAGCTCCACGGATTTTTCATCCTTCAGCCCCTGGATCGCCTCTTCAAATTCTTCATGGGGCACCTGCATGACCACACCACCAAACATGTCGATAAAGCGACGATAACAGTCAAAAGCAAAGCGTTCGTTATCAGTTTTTGCAGCCAGCCCCTGTACCGACTTGTCATTGAGCCCCAGATTAAGGACGGTATCCATCATGCCGGGCATGGATTGTGCCGCGCCCGATCGCACCGACACCAGGAGTGGATTGCTGGAATCGCCAAATTCAAGGTCCATGAGATCTTCAATGTGATGGATCGCCTCCTGTACTTGTTCTTCCAATCCCTCCGGCCAGTCACCCTTGTGCTTGCTGTAGTACTGGCAAACCTCTGTTGAGATAGTAAACCCGGGAGGAATCGGCAGGCCAATACTGCTCATCTCCGCAAGGTTGGCCCCTTTGCCCCCCAACAGTTGTTTCATTGCGCGATCACCTTCAGCTGAACCTCCACCGAATTTGTAAACCATTTTCTTTCTGTCCATAACCAGCTCCTTATACCGTTTTTGAAAAGTTACGGTCGGTTTTTCCCCGATTTAGATAACGATCAAAACAGATCGCAATATTTCTCAGGAAAAGCCGGCCTTTTTCAGTAATTACAATTTCATTCCGGTTGATGCTTACCAAGCCGTCCCGTTCCAGTTCGACCAGGTTCTGTAATGCATCACCAAAATATGTTTCAAAATCTATGCCCCATTTTTCTTCCATCTCCGATTTGCTGAGGCTCTTCCTACACATGATTCGCATTATTGCATCCTTTCGGACCAAATCGTCCTTGCACAGATGCAATAGTCTTTTCACGGGCAGGGTACTTTTTCCCAACAATCTATAATACTCATTCATTTCCTTACTATTCTGCCAATAGCGATTCCCCACATTTGAAATCGCCGACATTCCAAATCCGTAAAGATCGGCACCGGCCAGCGTGCTGTAGCCTTGAAAATTACGCTGTAGGCTGTCATTATCTATTGCCTGCGACAGCTCTTCATCCCTGCGCGAGAAATGATCCATTCCAATAAAACGGAAGCCGTTCCCTGTAAAATGGGCAATGGCCTCCAGGAGCATGGACAGCTTCTCATCCGTAGTCGGCATCTCATTTACGTTCAGCAATCTTTGAGCCGGCATTATTTGTGGTATATGTGCATAACTGTAGACGGCGAGCCGGTCGGGCTTCAGCTGCAGCACATCGTTCATGGTCTGCTGAAATGTTGCCAGCGTTTGACGTGGCAGCCCATAAATAAGATCAAAGTTGATAGATCTTATCTCCTCTTCCCGCAACCAATCCGTCACCAGTTTTGTTTGCTCATACGGCTGTATGCGGTGGATTGCCTTCTGTACGTTGGGATTGGTGTCCTGAACGCCCAATGACGCCCTGTTGCATCCGATAGACTTTAGCACCCGGATATGTTCACGGGTACAGCGCCAGGGATCGATCTCTATACTAAATTCCGTTTTCGAGTTGGTGTTGAACCGCTGGTGAATGGCAGAACCCAGGCGGGTTAGCTGGTCCGGCGCCAAAAAAGTGGGGGTCCCACCCCCAAAATGAATCTGGACTACTTTCGAATCGGGATGAAGCAGCTCTTTTACCTGGTCCATCTCGTTCTCCAGGTAGTCCAGGTAGATATCCCCGCGATCCTGGTCCTTGGTAATTACCTTGGTACAGCCGCAATACCAACACAGTGAGAAACAGAACGGAATATGAAAATAGAGCGAAATTTGATGTGCCTCCTGGTTCCGCTTAAAAATACACTTTTTCAAGTCCAGGACCGCCTCCTCACCGACCTCCTTGAACTGCGGGGCTGTAGGATATGAAGTATACCGCGGCCCCTGCACGTTGTATTTTTTGATAAGATCGAGATTCAGGCCCGATGCATCCATAATTCCAAACTCAGTTTAGGTGTTTGGGCATGAATTCCGTGGTGCCCTCGAAGAGCTCACAAACCGATTCCTGGTTATGATAACTGAATTTGGGAGTAGAATATTCAGCTGCAATCAACAGCTCCTTCTCATCGATCTCGAAATAAAGTGAATTCCCTGCCCCCCTGATTTCGAGGCATTTACGTGGTATAGCGAAGTGACGATTGGTCTTTCCAAAAAAGTTTGCAAAACACAGTACGATATAGACAATAGTCCCATCTTGTTGATTTATCATCATGTTTTGGATTACGCCTACATCTTCTGCGTTCGGAGTCTTTATTCTTGTACCCATGATATCAGTTACGAGTTGGATCCCTTTTTTCATGTTTCTAGATATTTAATTACTAATTTTTTGTTGGCTCGCAACTTCTGCTTGCCAGTTGACATAAAACCAAATGCAAAACCAGTGCCAAAAATGGTATCGTAAGTATAAAACCAATTGCCACATCAGTGACTATCTGCTAAATCAGTGTTATCTGCGTTCTATTAATGCAGCTAGAAATCCTTTCTCAGGAATAGGCGATTCCCCCTCCAGAGCGGAAGTCCCAACCACAGGAACAAGCATCCCGCGGCCACGCTCATTCCGAGTCCACTGCCAAAGAACCGGCTGAACACCGCACCGGTATATCCCATCAGCGCAGAAATATCGAACTTTAGCAGCACCAGGATGCGCGCTAAGTCGATAGGGTTTAAAAGCGAAATTGCGAGTACCGGTTTTTCCAGCGGGTAATCGCCCAGTGTAAACACCAGGAGCAAAATCAGGCCGTCGTAGAGCACCGCCAACAGCAGCCAGCTTACGAGCGAAAATCCGAGTCCTTTCACTTTGTCATCGAAATAGCGGAGCCCAAAGACAAAGCCGATGCCTGTAAAAATCAACGTAAGCAGCGCACCGAGTCCAAGTACGATTGCCACACTCACGGCATCTGTACTTACCAGCACGCCGGAGTAGATCAGTGGCACGCCCACACCCACCAGGAATGCGGCTGTTAACGGAATTGCCAGCCCGCCGTACAGTCCTTTAAAAAGTGACTTCCTGTCCAAGGGCTGCGCCAGAAGGAGCTCAATAAATTCGCGCGACTGGTACAGGAAGAGCACTCCGTAAATCATGCTTACCAGGGGGATAAACAACAGCATGATATTCGATATGCTGAGCATCGCTTTGGGCCCTGTTCCACCAAAACGGATCAGGGCATCAGTCAGGAGCAGGTAAATTAAAGCGTACCCGATAATCCACTTTCCGCGAATCAAATCTTTCCATTGATATTTTAGAATGGTCATCGTCTTCATGCTGCTTCCTCCATCATTTTGGCGACCGCGCTTTCCAGGCGATCTTCCTGCTTCAAGTTCATCAATTCACTCATAGGACCATCGTATCGCACCTTACCTTCAACCAGGAAGATCAGGTGGTCGGCCAGCTCCTCGATCTCGCTCATGATATGCGTGGTGAGCAGGATGGTTTTGCCATTTGCTTTTTCCTCCCGGATCAACTTTTTAAACCGTACGCTTGATTTGGGATCCAGCCCCGCCGTGGGTTCATCGAGGATGATAATTTTGGGATTAAACATAAACGCCAGCGTGGCTCCCACTTTCTGCCGATTGCCGCCGGACAGCGTACGAAGTGGTTTGTGAAGCTCATTTTCCAGCTCAAAGAGCTCGATCAGCTCGTCCTCTGAGGTCTCCTCCACACCGCGGATCTCCTTGATGAAATCCAGCAGCTCGCTTACGCGCATATTCTCCGGGTAGCGTGCCATCTGTGGCATGTAGCCGATCTGGGAGCGGTAGTCACTGTGTCCATTCAATTTCGTGCCGTTAACGGTTATCGTGCCTTCATCCGCCTTAACCAGTCCCAGCACATGCTTGATCATCGTTGTTTTTCCCGAACCGTTGGGACCTACGATGCCCGTGGCCTGGCCCGCCGGAATCTCCAGCTCCAGGTTGTCGAGCACAATCTGATCTCCAAATGCTTTCCTCAAACCTTTAATTGTAATCATCGTATCTGTCTCATTTTTGGGCTGGAATCTACCAGTGTCTCCGGGGTGAGAACCGGCATGAATCGCTCAGCCGCATCCAGCACTTTAATGAGCATGCTTCGCATCAGCAGCAGTGCCGTGGGTTGTTTCTCAACCAGGATAGAGAAGAGTCTTACCGGCCGGTACGGAACATCGCCTATTCCGTCGCGATCCAGGTCGTATCCTTCATAGTGACTCCAGTAGTTGTTGTTAAATTCGTTGAAATTTTGTCGACTGTTGGTGGCCACATCAAAAGTGTTTTCGATGAAGTTGTTTTTCTCGAAGACATTATCCATGGAATTGGCCATCAGCTTGATCGCCCACCCGTTTTGTTGAAAATCATTATTCCTGACGGTATTGCGGCCTGAGGACTCCATGTAAATTCCTATCGAATTCTCTTCAAACCTGTTGCCCTCAACCCTACTTTCACTGATCTCTTTGAGCAGCAAACCATAGGCCGCAGAACCCCAGTTTCGCTGGAACAGGTTATCCACAATTTCGACTTCATCGGTATACATGACCGCCACGCCGGCACCGTTGTCCCGGAATACATTTTCTTTGTAAACACACCGGTCAGAAAACATAAAGTGGAGGCCGTACCGCAGGTTGTTTTCACTGGTATTTCCGGAAATTGAGATATCTTCGACAAACTCGAAATAGATGCCATCACGATGTCCCGTCACCCGGTTGCCTTCGATCTTCACATTCTTGCTATACCAGAGGTGAATGCCGTTTCCGGACTGTGTCTCTCTTTCCCCGGAAGCGATGAGCGTGTTGTTTCGGATAATGGAATCAGACGTCTTGGAAAGGTAGATGCCAAAAAAATTGTCCACCAGCTTCACATTTTCAATCAGACAATTGCTAACATCTTCCACCAAGATACCGGCATAGTCCTCAATGAAGCTTGTTCCCGCGTGATGTACTTCGATATTCCGTAGTGTCACATTACTTGCATGTACAATCAATACAAAACCCTTACCCTCGCCGTCAATAACAGCTGTTCCACGACCTTCAATAGTAAGGGGCTTGTCGATCTTAACGTTGGCCTCCAGGTAGCGCCCCTCTTGCAGGATAATGGTATCGCCGGAATCGGCTCTTGCAATCGCCTCGGTCAATGCTTGGATTTCGCCGTTGGGAGATACTTCTATCTGGCGTGCTTCAGACAAGCCTGCACCGAGGACCAGCAGGAAAAGCAGGTTCAGTAGTAAATTTCTTGTTTTCTTCATCGCCTCAATCATTTAGTACTTAATTTTTGGTCTTGCTCGTTTCTTTACATCAACCCATAGATCTTGAATAAGCCACAGTAAAGTCCAGGGATGCCGGGTGGAGCGAGGCGGGGTGTGTTCACCTGCTTACCACCTTGATATCCAATTTCTGTCCTCGTCATAACTCATCCCAGCTTAAAGTTTCACCAGGATACTCTTCCAGATGAGCTGCTGCAGCCTGCTGAGATTCCAGCGCCAGCAGTGAGCTTCCCATCGGGCTCTGGATCACCTCGCTTTTAATAAAAATCGCTTCGCTGGCATCCAGCCAGTTGCCCGGGTTGTTGAAGTCATTTACCCAAAGTTTTGCAGATGCTGATTCAACATTTCCTTCCTCAAGGTAGGCCTCCATACATTCAATGGCATCAAATTTATAGGCCTTTCCTGTTTCGGTCACCATCTGCGATGCAAACCGGGGATCCATGATCATCATCTTACAGTGGGCACATTCATCGCTTTGGTAATGAATTTCAGCCGGTTGCTGGCTGCAGGCTGCAAAGAGCAGCAGAAGTGCTCCAATCGTTATTTTCTTAATCTTGCCTGTGGTTTTCATTTTTCTGTTTCTTTTTTGGGATAAGGATAATAACCCTTATCTGGATTCCTCAATCATATTATTTAACCTTCTCTTGTAGGGGCACGGTACACCATGCCCCTACACAAACTCTTTTGTTACGCACCGGCCAACGTATTTGGATTAACTTGACCCTTCTTCTCAGAAGTGGCAGTCTTTTCCTCAGTACTCTTTGAAATATTCGCCTTACCTGCTCGCCACCAGGTTAATCCTGCGAGGCCCATCGAGATGAGGGCGAAGATAAACCCGATGTGGGGCATGGAGGTGGTGCGCATGTTCAGCAGCTGCTTGGTGCCAATCAGTGGGGGCTGGTAACTCATACCAGGTATCTTAATAGGGGCGTTGGGATCCAGGTTGTGGCCGTAGTCATATTCCCACAGCCAAAAATCGGCCAGCCCCACAATGGCCAGTGCTACAAACAGGATCAGCCATACCATAATCCATTTTCGGCTTCCCCAGCCTGCAACGGCAAGACCGCCCAGAATGAGAAGGAGGAAAAGCGGGGGCATAATTTGCAGTTCGGGGATCGATTCCGGCGTAATCGGCTTCATCCCTATATAATGGTTCAACCCGTTGATGTTCTGAAGATCCTGGGGTTGCTTTCCTTCAATAGTATCCACCCAGATGTTCAGGCCGATGCCTTCGGGGTATTGTGGAGCTTCCAGCGAGATACTCCATATGGGGAACAGGTACACGCCGACCAGCATTAGTGCTGCAATCGCCATGAGTATTTTGTTTTGCCTGGTCATCGTTTCGTTATTTGTTATTAGTTACTTGCTATTGGTCGTTTGGATGAATGAGTTACAAATAACTATTCAACAAATAACCAATAACTGACTCTAAGAAGAGGAAGGGAGCTTTCACCCTCCCCTCCAGCATGATTGAGGTCGTTTTATTGACCAGTTCCGTAAGCGATTTCAACATCGGAACCTTCAGGGGAAACTCGTACATAGCCCTGCATCTCCTGGTGGAGAGCCGAGCAGAAATCGGTGCAGTAGAAGGGGAACATTCCAGCTTTTTTGGGCTCCCAGACATACGTTCGGGTTTCGCCGGGCATGACCAAGATCTCAGCGGTATTCCCGCCCAGGATGGTAAAGCCGTGCGGCACATCCCAGTCCTGCTCGAGGTTGGTCACGTGGAAATAGACCTTGTCACCCACCTTGATGCCTTCAATGTTATCCGGGGTAAAGTGGCTGCGGATGGAGGTCATATATACATGTACCTCGTTGCCATCGCGCTCAACCTTGGCCGCTTTTTCACTCTTTGCAGCGTAGGGATTGTTGTTCTCCTCAAGTCTGTAAAACTTGACCTGGTCCTTCATTACAATATCCGAAGGCATAGCTTGAGCGTAGTGCGGCTCACCCTCGGTGGGGAAATCGAGCAGCAGCTGCATCTTGTCGCCCGAAATATCGATTAGCTGGGCTGAGTGGAACAGCTCGGGTCCGGTAGGCAGGTAACGGTCCTTGGTAATCTTGTTGAGTGATACCAGGTACTTACCCCACGGCTTGCGGCTGTCGCCACCGGGGATCATCAGGTGACCGGGGGAGTAGTAGGTTTCAATGCGGTCAACAACCTCGAACGTTTCGAGGCTCCACTTAACAATTTCTGAGGAGATAAATGCGGTGGTATAGGCATAGCCGTTACCGTCAAACTCGGTATGCAGCGGGCCGAGACCAGGATTTTCAACCTCACCGGCGATAATGGAATCGTAGTTCAGTACTGGGATTCCGTCGATTTCACCTTCAAAATCCTCGTTTTCAATAGCCTGCAGCATCTTGTCGAAGGAGTGGACCGGGATTACCGTTGAGAGTTTACCACCTGCTGCAATCAGCTTGCCATCGGGAGAAACATCAACACCATGCGGAGATTTGGGCGTAGGCAGGTAATAGATCATGCCTTCCAGCTCGGCGGGATTCAGGATGCGCACTTGCGAATTTCTCTCGGACTTGGCAATGTGATCATTCTTGTCCACGTAGTTTCTGTAATACTCAGCATCGACAAGCTCACCTTCGCCCTGTGCAGCATATTCGGCTGCTTTTTGCCAGTTGACAGCGGCAATAAAGTCCTTGTCATTTTTAGAGGCGTTGATCTCCAGCAGCGTGTGGGCCTCTTCACTGTTGTAGCTGGTGAAAAACGCCCACCCGTGAGAGGGGCCTTTACCGGAATGCGACAGGTCGTAGTCAAAGCCGGGTACCAGGATCTGGAAATCGAGCTTCATGGAGCCATCTTCCTGCATTTTTATAAATGAAAGAGTGCCATCAAAATTTTCGGCATAACTATTAATGGCTACATCCCCTTCACCATCCACGGGCACGCTAAAGCGCGTTCCAGCAGAGATATACTCCGTATTCTGCGTTACAAACGGGGAGGCGTGGTTACCGGCCGAGTTGGGGATTTCGATGATCTCGGTGGTTTGGAAACTCTTGAGATCAATTTTTGCGACACGGGGCGTATTATTTTCGTTGATGAAGATGTATCGTCCATCGGGTACGCCGTCGGTCTGAGAAAGCTCAGGGTGGTGTGCATCGCCCCATGGAATAAACCCGTGGGAGGTCTCAAGCATCGCCTTGGTTTCTTCGCTATATCCGTAGCCGTTGGTAGGCGCCTGCGAAAAAACTGGTATAGTAAAAATATGCCGGCCGGAGGGAATTCCGTATATGCTTAGCTGTCCACTGTATCCGCCGGACATAAATCCGTAGAATTCATCGTATTCGCCGGGTGCTACATATACTTTTGATGCCGCATCGGCATTGGAGCCCAGCTGCTGTTGACTTTGGCAGCCAACCATAGAAAAGCTGAGGGCCGCAACTACCGGCAGCACCCAAATACTTGTTATTGATTTTAGTGTTCTCATAATCTCTACCTGTTATTTTGGGTTGTTTGGTTAAGAATTCTTTTTGCCTGCAGTCCTATTGTGTTGCACTCACCTCTTCATTCTCCACGGAAGCCAGATACTCTACGATAGCCCGGGCTTCATCCTGCTGCAGATTTTGGTTGGGCATGGGGGTCATATATTCTTGCAGCATCTTTTTCGCTTCCGGGTGCTTCTTCACCATCTCAGCAGGATTGAGCACCATGTTCATGACATAGGCAGGAGTCCGTGTCTCGAGAATATCACCCAAAGCCGGGCCCACATACCGCTCATTCATCTTGTGGCAGGCGGAACACTTGGTTTCAAAAATCTGTGCTCCCTGTTCTACCTTGGCTGAATCAATCTCTCCAATTTCTATGGCCTCGGTTATCGGACCGATACCATTAGTGATCTCAAACTGTGTAAGCCCGCTTTCGTCTTTGGCGTCCTGATTACCAGCCTGCTGTTGGTTCCCAGAACCCTGTCCACCACAACCGACCAGCAGGGCCAGGCTTACAATTAGCGTTGCGATTTGTTGTCTCATGTTGACCTCAACTGTTTGCTTATACGTTATTAATATTTAAGAGTATTTTGTCTTATTTATAACAAATAGAACAAACAGCGTGCCATATATTACGTACTCCTCAAATATATTGAGAAACACACTAATTGAGACGAGCAGGCAGCACAACGATCTCCTTTCTCGGAGTTTCAAGAAATGCTGCTAGTGTGCCATTGCAGAAATGCAATACTTAATCTCTCATGACCTTGTAACGTTGCAATACTCTACTATCCTTAACCATCCCAGACGAATCCTCCGTCGGCTGTCAGGCGCAAATTCATGTTCTTCCCTTTTTCTGCGAGATGTGTTAGCGTGGTATTCTCCAGCATCTCCCTGATGGAATCACGGGTTTCAGCCCAGGTGTCATGCAATGGGCAGGGCTTCTCCACCCCACACCCCGGCAAACCGAGGGCACATTCTGTAAACAGCTCTGCGCCGTCAATCGCAATTACAACTTCGATAAGCGATATTTCAGAACCTGGTTTGGCCAGCTTCACGCCGCCGTTCGGTCCTTTATGCGACTCCATTAAATCTGCTGCCGTTAGTTGTTGCAGTATCTTCGTCAAAAAGTGGAAGGATATATCCAGCCGTTCACTCATCTTTCCGATCGACACATACTCCCCATTATTGCCGGCAGCCAGGTAGAGCGCGGCTCTTAGTCCATACACACATGATTTTGATAGTAGCATAAAGCAAACATAATTTAAGATTCTTTTGTCTGAAATTAGAAGGATACCGAATAACTGTCAATGTTCAGGTCTACTTTATCATCTTTTTTACAAGAGAATCGTGTAATTACTATAAATTTTGGATATTGAAGAACCATTAAATCGGGTTAAATGCATAATGTTATAACCAACACTGCTTCATATTTAACAAATCGAATTGTCAAGGAGGCATAGATAATGAAACGACTCCCTGTTTTCCTATTTCTGTTCACGCTTTTCATTAGAATTTCCATTATTTCTGCGCAGGATCGACCAGATCCCAAAAACCCGGAGAATGAAAACCTTGCAGTACCGGTCAACTGGAATGTGCGGGTCGACCACGCTGACCAAGATGTGAACATCAGCGCTGATGAGGAAGATGCCGATATCTATTTTGTAAACATGGTCCCTGGCTGGCACATCACTACGGGACCGGCGGCGATTTTCTGGCACCCCGCCAGCACGGCCAGCGGTTCTTATCGTGCAGAAACACTCATCCACCTTTTTGATCCGCAGGGACGCAATGAGGCGTTCGGCCTCTTCTTTGGTGGAAATAATCTTGATGGGGAAGATCAGTCTTATTCCTATTTCCTGCTTCGCAACAGCGGGGAGTTTCTCATCAAGAACCGTTCGGGCAGCGAAACATCACTTGTGAAAAACTGGTCTCCCGCCCCGATGATGAACCGGTATACAGAATCCTCGGAATCCTCCGTACGAAACCATTTGGCTGTAGATGTGAGCGGCGACCAGGTCACTTTTTTTGTGAATGATAAAGAAGTGGCCACGGTCCCTGCTACTAAACTCAATATTGACGGCGCAGTAGGCCTACGTATCAACCACCGCCTAAATGTACATGTGGAGGATTTGAGTGTGGAGCAAATGTAGTCAATTACAGGCTAGGAAACTGTCGTTGAGGAGAGCTGTTGCACAAAGTGGTACAAAAGAACACAAAAAGCAACACTAAGAAAACACTTTTGTGGTTCTCTGTGTCTTCCCGGTGTATCTCCGTGTTTAACCTTTGAACTTCCGATCAATCATGTTCCCTAAAATCATTGTCAAATTTAAATGAAAGCCTACCAGCTGCTCAAACCCAATTTCAAAACTCCAATTTAGTCGAGTAGCCAAGGGGAATTTCACCCCAAGGCCCTCACAGAACCGTACGTGACAGTCTCCCGTCATACGGCTCTTGTTGTTCTATCGCTATAGCGATTGGGCTCATAATCATCAATCTTCCCA
>NZ_JAMQKA010000036.1:0-59321 GCF_031569985.1 Aliifodinibius sp. S!AR15-10
TAAGGAGTTGATCTTTGACTTGTTGAGAGAGGTCGGGAAAGGTGAGTTTATCCATGATGTTTTATTCGAAAAATACAAAAACCCAATCACATTTACCCCTTTTATTTAGTGGTAATGACACTAGTATGGCATTGTTTACAAGTGTTACCGCAATGTTGGCCAATACTGGCCCTGGCACATCATTTATATGAATTCGCATTTCAATGTGTTGTAAATGAAACCGTGTTTGTGGAATGATCTTCGGCACATTCCAATTACAACAATATAATTAATCGCAATTATTGGGGATCCAGCATTAAATATTAGGGTTATATGAATAAGAAAAAGACGCTTCTCATCTGTTTTATTATTCTGCTGGTGGGGGGAGCGTTCACAACGCTTATTTTCTCTACCGAACCAACGGCACAACGCTCTGGGGCAACGGCAGAAACGGCAATGCTTGTCAATGTTACCGAGGTTCAGCGGGATACATATCGTCCCACCATCCGTGTGATGGGCACGGTGGAACCTTCGCAGGATATCGTTCTGAGTCCACGAGTAGACGGTGAAATTATTGAACGGTCGGACTCTTTTACTCCTGGTGGTTATGTGGAGAAGGGGGACAAGTTGTTGCAGATCGATCCTTCAGATTATAAAAATGCCTTGCAGCAACGCAAGAGTGAGCTGACCCAGGCTTTATCCAATATGAAAGTGGAGATGGGACGGCAGGAGGCCGCACAACGGGAATACCAGCTGTATGGGGATACCCTCTCCAAACAGAGTGAATCACTTGTGCTGCGCGAACCCCAACTTGAAGCTGTTAAATCACAGGTGCAATCGGCGCGTGCAGCTGTTGAACAGGCAGAGCTTGAACTCCAGCGAGCGACGATAAGAGCCCCTTTTGATGCGCATATCCTCAGCCGTAATGTGAATGTTGGTTCGCTCGTGGGACCCGGGGACAGCCTCGGTCGCTTGATCGGTATGGATACCTACTGGGTGGAAGCAACGGTGCCGTTGTCACAGCTCCGCTGGCTCAACTTTCCCGATGGTAACCAGGAAGGTTCTGAGGTGCGGATACGAAATCGTACGGCTTGGCCACAGGATGAATATCGCGTCGGGCATCTCCACAAGCTGGTTGGTGCTCTTGAGAACCAGACACGGATGGCACAAGTACTGATATCGGTTCCAGACCCACAATCCCGAGATGCTGATAACCTGGGACAGCCTGCTCTCATGGTTGGTTCATTTGTTGAAGCGAGCATCAAGGCCCGGGAGCTGCCGGATGTTTTTCGGCTAAACCGCGATTATATCCGCACAGGAGAGACGGTATGGGTCATGGAGGACGGCAAGCTGCGCATCCGTGATGTCGATATCGTCTTTCGCGATGCCCAATATGCATATATCGGTGATGGTCTGAATGAGCAGGACCAGGTAGTGACCACGAACTTATCTACTGTCGTTGATGGGGCAAGCCTGAGACTGGAGGGTTCTGAAAGTGAAGCACAGCAGGATCCGCCACAAAATACGGCCGAGTAACAAGGAGCATTAGATGAGAAACAGAAATTTAACCTTCAGAATTTTTTCTAAATGAGTAATTCTGATTCAAGTAACGAACAGGGTAGCAGCTTCAGTGGGCCTATTGCGTATATGGCCCGTAACCCGATAGCCGCCAACCTGTTGATGATCATTTTGCTGGGCGGCGGTATCTGGACGATGTTCAATATCCAGAAAGAGGTTTTCCCCCAGTTCCAGCTTGATATCGTAGAAGTGAACGTGGTTTATCCGGGTGCCGCTCCGGCCGAGGTTGAGCAAGGTATTCTCCGACCAGTTGAAGAAGCGATACGGGGTGTGCAGGGCATCAAAGAGGTGACCTCTACGGCTGATGAAGGTTCCGGTGAAGTGATGATAGAGCTCGTGGCTGGAACCGACCGGATGAAGACGTTCCAGGATATCGACCAGGCCGTTAACCGAATCAATACCTTTCCTGACGATATTGAGGAACCTGAAGTGCGGCTTCAGTCGAACCAGCAGGAGGTAATGTCACTGGGATTATATGGCGATGCGGATGTATGGACGCTACGAAAGATGGCGGAAAATCTTCGCGACCGTTTACTTAGCAGTGAAGAGATAACGCAGGTTGAAATAGGCAATGTCCCCGATTACATGACGCATGTGGAAATTCCCAGGGATAAGCTTCGCGAATACAATCTTACACTAGGCGATGTTGCCAACCTGATTGCGGAATCAAGCGAAGATATTCCCGCAGGAGCCGTTGAGACCAATGCCGGAGAAATTCTTTTGCGCATGCAGGAGCGCAAGCAGTGGGCCGAGGAGTATGGGAATATAGAATTAGTAGCTTCACCAGAGGGCGGAACCGTAACACTGGCAGATATAGCCGAGATCACTGATGGTTTTGAGGAAACAGGTTTCCACGGGGAATTCAATCGCCAGCACTCCGTCGAACTTCAGATTTATCGCATTGGTGACCAGTCTCCCCTTGAGATCGCTTCCACCGTTCAGCAAATCATGGATGAGGCCCAGGCCTCATTCCCACCCGGCGTGCAGTATCGCATCGACAGCAACAGTGCCGATGATTACCGAGAGCGTCTCTCCTTACTAACTGAAAACGGGGTCATAGCAATTTTGATTGTGATGTTTATCCTGGCGCTGTTCCTGGAGTATCGCCTCGCGTTTTGGGTGATGATGGGAATGACAATCTCCTTTGTGGGTGCGCTGCTGTTTTTACCGATAGTTGGTTTGAGCATCAACATGATTTCGATGTTTGGATTCCTTGTAGTGCTCGGTATCGTGGTTGATGATGCCATTGTAGTGGGGGAGAATGTCTACGAGTACCGGCAGCGCGGCATGAGCTTTATTGAAGCTGCGATTGCTGGAACAAAGGATATAAGCAAGCCGGTTACATTCAGCATTTTGACAAATATTATCGCCTTTGTACCGCTTCTTTTTATCCCGGGTGCGACCGGTAAATACTGGTGGCCGCTGCCTGCTGTTGTTATCATTGTGCTGGCAGTCTCCCTGTTTGAAGCCCTCTTCATCCTGCCGGCCCATCTCGCTCACAGTTCTAAAGAGGAGAGTAAGTTCAAAATCGGGGCAACAGTGCATCGCTGGCAGCAGGCTTTTGCGGAGCGTTTCAACCGGTTTGTTGACACCTATTATCGCTCATTCCTTGAACTGTGTCTCAGTAATCGATATATCACCCTCTCATCGGCCATAGCCCTGCTGATTGTAGTTGGAGGCTACGGCTACAGCGATCACATGGGGATGGTGATGATGCCGGAAGTTTCTGCTGATGAGATCGAAGCCGGCGTGAGCCTACCGGTTGGAACCACCCCAGATCAGGCAGCTGTGGTTGCCAATGAAATTACCAACTCAACCTACCGGATGTTTGAAGAGCACAACCTGTTTGAGGTGGCTGAGGGTATTAAAACCAATGTCCGGGGACAGAGTTTCATTGATGTCGAGATCGTTATGAGACCTCCCAGTCAACGTGATATGTCGGCCCAGGAAGTGATCGAGTTGTGGCGTGATAATATTGGCGATATAGAGGGGCTGGACCAGATCACATTTGAAGCCGAGCGGGGCCCGGCCGGTTACCAGCAGGATATCAGTGTGGATCTGAGTCATTCCAACATTGAAGTACTGGAGAAGGCAAGCCAGGCCTTTTTTGAACGCGTGGAATCGTTTGAGGCCACCCGTGATGTCAACGACAATTATAACCGGGGCAAAACACAGTTCGATTTCCAACTCCTGCAGGAAGGCCGAAAGCTTGGTCTGACACCCTCGGATGTGGGAGAACAGATTCGGAATGCTTTTTATGGAGCTCTTGCCATGCGTCAGCTGCGTGGTACCAACGAAATTGAAGTACGTGTGAAGCTGCCGAAAGAGCAGCGAAAAGATATCCATCACCTGGAAGACCTGGTGATTCAGGCACCCAATGGTACGGAAGTTCCCCTGATGGATGTTGTGAGCCTTGAAGAGGGGGAAGCGTTTACTTCAATCAATCGCCGCGATGGGCGCCGGGTCGTAACAGTGGGGATGGATGCCGAACCGGCCAACGCCGTAACACGGGTGCTGGAATCGATTCAACAGGAAGTGTTGCCGCAGCTCAGGGCCGACTTCCCGGGAATTACCTGGAGCTTTGAAGGCAGCCAGGCCGAGATGCGAGAATCTACCCAGGCACTTTGGGGTGGATTTGCCCTGGCCATGGTGGTAATCTACGCGCTTCTTGCAATTGCATTCAACAGCTATATCCAGCCCCTTATTGTGATGGGGGCCATTCCGTTTGGAATAGTAGGTGCTGTAATCGGGCATATTCTGCTGGGCTATGACTTGTCGCTGGTAAGCCTGATGGGGGTAATCGCATTGTCGGGCGTGGTGCTTAACGACTCCCTGATTATGATTGATTATGCGAATAAGAAACTTGCCGATGATCACTCGGTGTTTGAGGCAATTCACGAGGCTGGACTGCGTCGATTCAGGCCCATTATGTTGACGACATTTACTACATTTGGTGGCCTCACGCCGATTATCCTTGAGACTTCACGACAGGCTTATCACCTCATCCCGATGGCGATCTCCCTCGGTTTCGGAATTGTTTTCGCTACCTCTATTATTCTGGTGATTGTCCCCTGCCTCTATATGATTTTGGATGATGTGGTTAAAAGCTTTAAGGAAGATAAACCCAAAGTTGTGGAAGAGACGGTATCCTAAATTTATTTGGAATATCTTTGTGTCTCTTCTGGGCGACTCAATAAAGTCAGCTTCATGGAGCCTGGAAAAGGTGTCCATTTTTTTAGCGACAAAATCCGCCGGTAGTCGGACTAAAGAAATGAACGAAAAAAGTCGCCGTTCTGACAGCTGTCGGAATAAAAAAATCACAGATTTTTTCTTTACGCCTCACTCCATTTCCTTCCGGGCGGTCAGCTTTTCAAGGCCAGAGATTGGATCACCCAGAGGTCAATAATCGTAACGCTACTGCTCCGTTCTCTTTGTACAGCGAAATTTACATTATGACGGATGGGGAGTTAAATCTTTAACCTTCCAGCTTTGGACTTTTTGACCTTCAAACCCTCTCGTATAACCTCACAGGGTTCGCCTCACCTTGCCTGGTGGTGACATAGTCTATGTCTACCCTAGACATTGCCTCCGTCTAGCCTAGACACAGCCTGTGCCTACCCTACGTAAAGCCTTTGCGTAGGGTAGGAGTGAGCTTTGCGTAGGCTACGTATAGTATCAAAATAGCTTTAAAATAAAGAACCAAAAAACTCAGGTGTAGGAAGGCAGTGAATGTTAGGCTTCAGCAGGTTTTGAAAAAGCAATATCCAAGTCTCCCTTACAAAAGAGTACGAAAGAGATCAATAATTGGTGAAAAAACAACAAAGCCGTGGTGTCATCCCGGACCTCGTTCCGGGATCTCGCGGGGAATCGAAGCGTTGATACGATTGGGTAAATGATCAAAGTTAAACGACCTTACCAGATCCTGAAACAAGTTCAGAATGACATGTGAATCGTGTGCTGGAAAGAAATGTTGATTATTAAAGATCCAATTGTTGCTGACCTTTCCCCAGTTTCATCAGTTTTTCGGTGAGTCGGCGGTTGGCTTTCGGGAAAGGATAATCCTCGAGCTCGTCGATTGAAATCCATTTAACCTGTTGACTGCTGTTCGGTTCGGGTGTGCCATCTTGTAGTTCGCAGAGAAAGGCATGCATGGTGATTTTGAAGTGAGAGTAGGCGTGGTCGAGTTTCATAAACGGTTTTGAGATCTCTACCTGTACGCCGAGCTCTTCTTGCAGTTCACGCACCACGGTTTCTTCGATCTCTTCACCGTCCTTTTGCTTCCCGCCCGGGAATTCCCACAGTCCACCAAGCATAGCGTCATCAGGTCGCAGGGCTATAAGCACCTGGTCATCTTTATTTTTTATGATGCCCACACCAATCTGGTGATGGGGCCGCTTTTTGGCGGGAGACTTATACGGAATTTCATCAGTTTTGACCGTCTTGTAGGCGACACATTCCGCATTGACAGCGCAGTTTTCGCAATCGGGATTAGATGGAGCACAGACCGTGGCCCCCAGCTCCATCAGCGCCTGGTTAAAATCGCCTGGACGCTCATCGTCAATCAGGTCATCCACCAACTCCTGTATCCTGTTTTTGGTAGCGGTCCGGCGCACGTCATCTTCAATACCAAAGTACCGGCTTATTACGCGGATGACGTTGCCATCTACTACGGCATAAGGTTTTTCAAAAGCAATGCTCAATATCGCCGAGGCGGTATAGGGTCCGATCCCTTTCAAGGAGGTGATCCCGTCCCAGGTTTCTGGTAATTGGCCATCGAAATCTTCAACTACTTTTTGTGCCGCATGATGCATATGTCGCGCCCGGCTGTAGTATCCAAGTCCTTCCCACACTTTGAGTACTTCCTGCTGGTCTGCTTCTGCCAGGTCTTCAACGGTAGGGAAGCGCTCGATAAATCGATGAAAATAGGGCGTCGCCTGGTCTACCCGCGTCTGTTGAAGCATAATTTCCGAAACCCAGACTTTATAGGAATCACCGCAGTCGCGCCACGGGAGGTCACGCTTGTGTTGATCGTACCAAGAGAGAAGTTTGTCACTAAAAAAATGTTCAGACACAGAACTTAAGGTTTGATTATATTAAAAATATTCATTCAACAGATTTGAAGCACAAAAATTCATTTTAAAGAAAATAAATATTTCCCAGCGTAGTTTTGTAGAGTGTATGGGATGTTTTCTTTATTATGCTGAAGTTAATGGATTGTTCAGGGATTGGAGTGATACAGAAGTCATTTCTACCCAAGGGAATACGCCGGTGAAAATAGAAAAATCTATCCGTTGTAAAAAAGTGGTAGACCAATTATAATGCACCGGTAAATTTGAATACAATTATACGGGACTAACTAGTAACTCTTCTAAAAATTCCAAGGTGCATGCGCGAACTGTTTTTACTATTTCTTATCCTCTCAACCGGCATTTTTATTTCTTGCAACAACCAGCAATCGCCTCAAAAGATGGCACAGGATGAGGAGTTAAAAGCTGATACGATCTCAACACAGCCGGTAAAAATAAATTATGATTCATTCGGTTTTCCCTTCGATTCCGCCCGTGTCAGTGATTATAAAGTAAAACGAAATGAAAGTCTCTATGAAATTCTGGCTCGGTATGAGGTCTCTCCACAACAGATCTATTCCATTACGCGCAAAGCCAATGATGTAGTGAACCTCCGCTCATTCAGGCCGGGACAAAACTACCGGATTTATGCCTCTGCAGATTCAAACAGTCAAATTTCACGGATGGTATGGCAACCCAGCCCGGTCGATTATGTAGTGTTTGACTGGCAGGATTCCCTCAAAGTGTATAAAGAGAAAAAAGAGATTACTACCAAGCGGGTCGGAGCTTCGGCCCTTATCACGAGCTCACTATACGAGGCGATGATGGAGCAAAAGCTGAGCCCGTTACTGGCAAACAAGCTATCTGAAATTTACGCATGGGAGATCGATTTTTTTGGTCTGCGGGATGGAGACAGCTTCAAGGTATTTTATGAACAAAAGTTTGTGGATGGGGATTTTTTCGGTACTGGCGAGATCCTGGCAGCGGAATTTACGCACCGCGGAGAAACCCATAAAGCGTTTAAGTTCGAGAATGAGGAGATCGATGGCTATTTCGACGAGGAGGGTAACAGCGTGCAAAAAGCACTGCTGAAGGCCCCGTTCAACTATAGCCAACGAATCAGCTCCGGGTTCAGCCACAACCGGTTCCATCCCGTGCTAAAACGCCGGATGCCACACTACGGCGTAGACTATGCCGCACCTCACGGGACCCCGGTGTTATCGGTAGGTGATGGCACGGTTACCGAAGCCCAGTACCGCGGCGCGAACGGCAATATTGTCAAGATTCGTCACAACAGCACCTACCGGACTGCCTATTTGCACCTGAGTGGGTTTGCAAACGGAATCAGGCGCGGAGCAACCGTAGAGCAGGGACAGGTGATTGGGTATGTCGGAAGGACCGGGAGGGTGACGGGCACGCATCTCGATTACCGAATCTACAAAAACAACCGGCCGGTGAACCCACTGACGGTGGACCTGCCTGCCTCTCGATCAGTCCCCGGGGAGAGTATGGATCAATTTATTCAAGTCAAAAGCTACCTCGCACAGATGCTCTACCAAATAAATGATCCGGTGAAACCGGAGTCTGTTGAGCCCGTAAGTGGCGGGCTGGCACGGTAGAAAGTGGCGTAATGCGTGATACGTAATACGTAATTAGGATGAGTTCGAAAAGTACATTTTCAGCACGAACTCTTTATTTTTTAGTGTCATCTCGACCGAGAGGGAGAGATCTTTGCTGAAGAGATTTATATAGTCAGGTATTTTGCACTGCAAATTAATGGCACTGTGTCACGCATCACGCATTACGTATCAATCACTCTCCAGCATCTTCGCTCCGTTTTATTTCAATTACTCGTATTGTAATATCGATTTGTGATGCTGCCCCATACTGATCGGTAGCCACCACCTGGAAACTGTTTTCACCAACCTGACGAGCCGTTGGCGTCCAGGTGAATCGTCCCGTCTTTTCATTTACCGTTCCACCTTCCGGAAGATCAACCCCAATATAACGTATCAGCTTGGGATCATTACCGTCGGGATCGGTGGCGTTGATCGGCAGGGTAAACGCTTCCCCCACCGGTATGGTAAGTTGTCGCACGGGACTGAACCGCGGCGGCGCGTTAAATGATCGCACATCTACCACAAAGCTGGTACTGTCGACCTGTCCGTCCGATGAAGTGGCGATAATTTTGAAACTGTGTCGACCGATCTCGTTTGATTGCGGCTGCCAGTAAAACCCATTGCCCCGTATCTTTGCATTCTGAATGTTGGACTGGTAAGCAAATTGCACCCTGTCAAGCGGATAGTTGCCTTCCAGCTGAATAGCTTGCAGCACGGGCTTGGGATAGGGAACCGTAATATTGTCAATTGGCCTGAGGTTTAGTGATGAAGTAGATTCGTTTGAGGTGTTTCTGGTAGAAGATGGGGCTTGTGCCTGTGCCTCAGTGGAAGTGGTGACAGGGCTTAACTGGCCATACTCGCAAAGCCAGAGTTTATTCTGCGTTACCGTAAAATAATTGCCGGCATCACGATCCTTCTTCCACAATTGCGGAGAGCGGTTTCGGTACGAAGTCCACAGCCGATTCGATTCTCCCTTAATAATCAGCCAGTCTTGCCACGATTCCATCTTTTGCACCGGTTCGCCAATGGAGCCAAACTCCGCGAGGTTTCCATTGCTGTCGATCTCATAAATTCCCCCCGAGGAATCAGAGCCAAGCAGTTCGCCGCCGATTACAAAAATATGCTCCAGCTCCTCATCTACCCGAAGCCGTTTGGAAAGTGAAACCTGCTCATCGGAATCATTTTCATTAAAAATCAGCAGGTTTCCCTCCGATGTAAGGACGAACAACTGGCTCCTGCTGGCTTCAATATCGATCACTTCCTGTCCCTGCAGGGTCTCCCGTTCAATGCGGGTAACAGCTGAATCCACGGAGGCCGGGGTGGAAAGATCCAGGCGACCGAGTCCCTCAATGCCCATCGCTACATACAGAAACTTGTTCATACGAATGGCATCTAACGGCTGCGAGGGAAGTTGCGTAGAGGAGTAAACGCCCAGCACCGAGGTAGGTTCCAGCACCGTGAGGCGACGGGAATCCCCAAACAGGTAAGCAAAACGGATGTCGGCCGTCATTTTGTATCCTCGCCGCTCCATCCCTGTAGATGAGTACAGCCACCGCACCGAATCGGGACTGCTGCGAAACAGGACCATACCCTCAGATTCAGAAAGTACGTACATATGTGCCGGCGAACTCTCCATGGCAATGACCGATGGAATCTCCATCACATAAGAATAGTCTTTAGTAAGGTTGGGCTGCGCACTCAAGTTAGCAACGGCTAGTGTCAAGAGTAACAGAATCGAAAAAAATACGGATTGTAACTTCATCATACCTAATGTGCTGATTATAACCAGTGATGCATTTTATACCAGTGGATAGTTCTGGAAATTCCTTCTGCCAGAGTATACTTCGGTTCAAAGTTGAGCTCCCTTTGAGCTTTGTCAATCGAACAGGTCCACTCCAAAACCAATTCATTCGCCTTTTCGCGGTTAATAACGGGATACGTTCCAAAAAATGATGCAGCCTTTTCAACAGCCCCGGCAATTTTCTTAACGACACCCGGCTTAATATAAATGGGAATGGCTTTTTTACCTAAAACCTTCGTGGATGTTTCTTTGATCTCATTCCACGTATGCAGCTGCTTGCCGGAAATAAAATAGGTGTGGACGCCCGGGACTTGTTGCTTGGCAGCTTGCAGCATTCCCAGGATCACATCCATTACATAAACCATCGAAATTTTTGGTGATTCTCCGTCCCCGATGATAGGACAGATGTGCTTGTCCATCATCTTGAAGAAAGAGTATATTTGATCCTCGCGGGGACCATACACGGCGGGTGGACGCAGGATGGTAATCGATTGTTCCTCTGAAGCCACTTGGTGAATCATCTCTTCCATCTCCTTTTTGGAGCGGCCATACATGCTTACGGGCCTCATGGGATCTCGCTCCGATACCGGAGTACCGTTCTCGCTGGGGCCGGCCGCGGCAAGCGAAGAAAGTATTACCATTTTTTTAACACCCTGTTTTTGGGCAATTCGCAGGATGTTTTCCGTGGCATCAATGTTGGCACGTTGAAACTGTTGCCAACTTGGTGCTTTGACGACTCCCGCCGCGTGGAAAATAACGTCCACATCGGTCATCGCATCTTTCAGTGTGTTGAGATCGTGGAGGTCGCCGGGAACTTTTATGTAATCATTTCCCTTCAACCATTTCTCATTATTTCGCACAAGACACCGGATTTCTGAAAACTTTTGTTCATTGATCAACGTATCTACCAAATGACTACCGATAAATCCGGTTCCGCCGGTTACGAAGGCCTTCATCAAATTTCGTATATTCCGAATTTCATAAATTAAAATTATAAAGCGTTACAAGATACGAATCACACCTGTCCTTTTGAAAATTTATGAGTCAGCTAAGAGTAGCAATTTTTACCGGGAATTATAACCACATCCGAGATGGCGTTTCATTGACGCTGAATCGCCTGGTCGATTTTCTTGAACGCAAGGGTATTGAAGTTCTGGTATTTGGGCCAACCATCGACGATCCACCAATCGACCACAACGGGGAGCTGGTACCGGTGCCCTCCATACCTATGCCCGGCCGATCAGAATACCGTGTAACCGTTGGATTTCCGGATGCGGTCCAGGAACGACTGGCAGCCTTTAATCCCAACCTTGTTCACATAGCCACACCGGATCTGCTGGGATTTCGGGCGATGCGTTATGCACAGTCACACAATATTCAGATTGTGGCCTCCTATCATACCCATTTCACGAGCTACCTAAAGTATTACAACCTTGAGATGCTGGAGATGCTGGGTTGGAAATACTTGGTCTGGTTTTACAGCCAGTGTAAACACGTGTACGTGCCTTCACCCTCAATGGCCGATGAGCTGAATGAGCAGGGTATAAACAACGGGGTCAGGATCTGGGCGCGCGGTGTAAATACAGAGAAGTTTCACCCGGACAAGCGGGACATGAAATGGAGAAAATCGTTGGGAATCGCAGATGATGAGCTGGTTGTCACATTTGTCTCGCGTTTGGTGTGGGAGAAAGATCTGCAAACCTATGTGGATACGATCAAGAAGCTAAAGAACAGGGATCTGAACATTCGGGCGATGGTTGTGGGCGACGGCCCTGCCAAGAAAGAGCTGCAGCAGATGTTGCCTGAAGCCCATTTCACCGGTTTTATAACGGGAGAAGAGCTGCACCGGGCATATGCCAGTAGTGATATTTTCCTGTTTCCCTCTGATACCGAAACATTTGGGAATGTAACGCTTGAAGCGATGTCCAGCGGGCTCCCGTGTGTGGTCGCTGATGCCACCGGCAGTAGATCACTGGTGGAGGCGGGCATCAATGGATTTTTGGCACCGCCGCGCAACACCAGTGAATTTGCGAATGGAGTGCAGAAAATTGCTGAAGATGAAGAACTTCGTAAGAAAATGGGGAAGACCGCGCGTCAAAAAGCGCTCGCATATTCGTGGGAAAATGTGAATGAGAAGCTGTTGGAAGACTATCGCGAAGCCCTCAGTGAGCCGATGCCAGAGCTGAAATTTTAAATGGCGGGAAATAATTTGAAAGTATTGTACGTCTCACATACGCACCCCCCAAGAGGGGCTATTATGGAAAATGTAGGCGGTATGCAGCGTGTCAGCCTCCATCTGATCAACGAGCTGGAAAAAATGCAGGGAGTTTCGGTTCATCAAGAAACGATTAATGTTTCGGGCAAAGGCTGGATTGGGCTGAGCACCTTCTCTTTTTTGTTACGTAATCTTTTTTCATTGCCAGCCCTCGCAAAAAGGGTCAATGCCGATGTGATCCTCTTTTCTTCCATGGTTACCGCAAGCCTGGCTGTTTTTATCAGGAACCGGGTATCGGTGCCTATGGTTACAATTAACCACGGGCGGGATGTTACGCTTCCCAACCCGTTATATCAGAATTTTGTCCCCCGGATTTTTGCCAGCCTCGACGGTGTGATCTCGGTATCATCCGCCACGCGCGAGGAGTGTATTAAACGAGGAATGGATCCGACAAAAGGTGTTGCGCTTGGGAACGGTTTTAATATGGAGCGGTTGAACAACTTTCCGGACAAGCTAAAGTCGAAGAACGATCTCCAGGAAGAGTTCGGAATAGATCTTGAGAACAAGTTTTTACTACTTTCGGTGGGGCGCCAAGTCAAAAGGAAAGGTCATGAGTGGTTTATCAGGAATGTGTTTCCCAAACTAAGGAAAGACCTGGTGTTTGTGGTTATCGGGGATGGTCCCGAAAAGGAAAATATCCGCCGAGCGGCTAAAGAAATTGAGGGTGGAGATCGCATTTTTTTGCTGGGCCGGCAGCCGGATGAGATTTTGAACAAGACCTATGCTGCTGCCGACCTGTTTATGATGCCTAATATTCCCGTGGAAGGTGATATGGAAGGTTTTGGGATTGTGCTCCTGGAAGCGAACATGGCCCGCACACCAGCTGTTGCCGCTGACTTGGAGGGCATCAAAGATGTCATCACCGATGGTGAAAACGGTTATCGCTTGCCGACGATGGACGACCAGGCTTTTGCTGACAAAATTAATACGATACTGGAGAACGGGTTGACCGAGTTTGCGGAACACACTCGTTCATTTGTGCTTGAGCAGTTCAGTTGGAACAATGTGGCAAAAAAGTATATTGAGTATATGCGTACAGTAATTGATAAGTATTCAACATAGCCACGCAAAATTAACACTATCATAATCATAATTTGATTGGTGCTTATAATGGAGGTATATTTGCCTAGATAAGCACCAATCAGAAGCCGAAACTTGGAAGGAATGGCCGAATCTAACACCGATCTGAAAAAAAACGATATTTTTTCAAAAGCTTTTGATTTCACGAAAGCGGATGAAGTGAAAGCTGAAGGCTTATACCCCTATTTTAAGCCTCTGCAGGCTACTGATGGGACCACAGTAAAAATTGAAGGCCGCGAAGTAATTATGGCCGGGTCCAACAACTATCTTGGTTTAACCAATGATCCGCGCGTGATAAAAGCTGCACAGGATGTCATTACGGACTACGGCACAGGCTGTACGGGCTCTCGATATCTGAACGGAACACTCGATCTTCATCTTGAGCTGGAAGAAAAGCTCGCGGATTTTATGCGTAAAGAGGCATGTGTGTTGTTCAGTACAGGATATCAAACCAATGAGGGTTCCATTCAGACTATTGCCGGTCGCAATGATGTCATCTTTTCTGACAAAGATAATCACGCTTGTATTGTCACAGGTACGCTGGTCTCCAATGCCAAGACGATGCGTTACCAACATAACGATATTGAGCAGCTCCGTATGCTGATGGAGCGGGCTGACGAGGACGCCGGCAAGCTGATTGTCAGCGATGGCGTTTTTTCTATGTCGGGAACTATTGCCAAAGTTCCCGAACTTGTGGAGCTAAAGAAAGAATTTGGAGCTCGTCTCTACCTGGATGATGCCCATGCTATCGGAGTTATCGGCGAAGGGGGGCGGGGTTCGGCTTCCACATTTGATCTGATGGACGAAGTTGACCTGATAAGTGGAACTTTCTCCAAATCATTTGCTTCTCTCGGTGGATTTATTGTTGGTGACAAAGAGGTTATCGAGTATATCCGACACCACTCTCCCGCTCACATCTTTAGTGCTTCGATGCCACCCGCTAATGTTGCTACTGTGCTAAAAGCGCTCGAAATACTGAAGGAAGAGACATGGCGCCTGGAACGGCTGCAGGAGATCTCTGACTACATGCGGAAAGAGCTCCGGGAGATGGGCTTTAATGTTTGGAGCAGTCAAACTCCCATTATTCCCGTAGTGATCGGTGAGATGATAGAGTGCTTTAAATTCTGGAAAGCTCTTTTTGAAGCCGGTGTCTATGTAAATGCTGTTGTGCCTCCGGGAGTGCCCAGGGGACAGTCCCTGATGCGTACCAGCTACATGGCTACTCACACCGATGAACATCTTAACCGGATTCTCGAGGCTTTCCGAAAGGTTGGGATCGAACGTGGTTTAATCGATAGAAATGGGCATTCACTTATAGATATCGATTAATTCTGTGGGGCAGACGAAAATAAACGGCGTTAGCATCGTCACTACCAAAAAGGAAAAACAGCAGTTCGTGGAATTTCCCTATCGGCACTATGACGGTGATGAACACTGGATAGCTCCACTGAAGATGGAGCAGAAAAAGTTGATCGACACTGAAAAAAATCCTTTCTACAACAACGCTGATATAGCCCTGTTTCTAGCGGAGCAAAATGGTGAAATCTGTGGCCGGATTGCTGCAATTGAAGACCGCCGGTATAATGAATTCCACAATTCCAAGACCGGTTTCTTCGGTTTTTTTGAGTGTATCAACGATCCTTCCGCGGTAAAACTGCTGTTTAAAGTGGCTACCGACTGGCTCAGGGACCGGGGCTTGAATAAGCTACTCGGGCCGACCAATCCCAGCATGATGGATGAAATCGGCATTTTGGTGGATGGGTTTGAATATGACCCCAGCATCCTGATGCCGTACAATAAACCCTATTATGATAATCTGCTTACCTCGGTGGGGTTTGAAAAAGAGATGGACCTGTTTGCCTTCCGGGTTAACCAGGATAATGTGGCACTGGACCGGATGAATCGGGCTGCCGAGATCATGAAGAAACGATATCCCTCACTGTCGGTTCGCAGCGTTGACCTGAAGAATATTAAAAAAGAAGTCGAGATTGTCCGCGAAATATTTAACAAGGCCTGGTCAGATAATTGGGGCTTCATACCGCTGACCAAAGAGGAATTGAAAACGTTGGCGGACGACTTGAAAATGATCCTGGATGAAGACTTTGCCCATATTGCAGAGATTGAAGGGGAGCCGGTGGCCTTTTCGATTGCGCTGCCTGATCTCAACCAAGCGCTGAAACATATGGACGGCACGCTCTTCCCGTTTGGCATTTTCAAACTGTTGTGGCACAAGAGGAACATCAACCAGGTCCGGACGGCCTTAATGGGCGTTTTACCGGAATACCAGGGAAAAGGATTTGACGCCCTGTTCCATCGCCTGGCCATTGTTAACGGTCGTGAAAAAGGAATCTACTCATCCGAACTTAGCTGGGTACTGGAGACTAACACCAATATGGTGCGTGTGGCCGAGCGTTTGGGAGCGGAAAAGGAGAAAACGTACCGTATGTACAAAATGAGTGATTTTGATTCGCGGTTTTAGCTTGCACCCGGATTTTTCAAGAAGTAGTATCGGCTTAGTTCATTTTTTATTCATAGAATTTCCCTACCTTTTAACTCCCGTGATCTGTTTGTGCCACAGGTCCTTGTAAGTAAAATCTTCAATTAATTAAGGATATTGTTATCATGAGCGAATTTCGTATCGAAAAAGATTCGATGGGCGAAGTACGAGTACCAAAAGATGCATATTACGGTGCACAAACACAGCGAGCTGTAGAAAACTTTCCCATTAGCGGAATAACATTTCAAAGGGAATTCCTGGAAGCACTTGGGCTGGTAAAGAAGACAGCTGCAAAGGTGAATGCTGAGCTTGAGATGATTGATTCAGAGCTTTCAAAAGCGATACAGCAGGCTGCCCAAGAGGTCATTGACGGCAAGCTGGATGACCATTTTCCCATCGATATTTTTCAGACCGGTTCCGGAACTTCTACTAATATGAACTCTAACGAGGTAATAGCCAGCCGGGCAAACGAAATTCTTGGAAAAGACAGTATCCATCCCAATGATCATGTCAATTTCGGGCAGAGCTCAAATGATGTGATTCCCACTACGATACGAATTGCAGCTGTACTTGGGGTCCGCAATAAACTGATCCCAGCCCTGCAGCATCTCAGGGAAGCGTTTCTTGCAAAAGGGAAAGAATTAGCTGATGTCGTAAAGACTGGTCGCACCCACCTGATGGATGCAATGCCGGTAACGATTGAACAGGAGTTCAGCGGTTATGCACGTCAGCTTGAGCTTGGCATTCAGCGACTTGAAAGTACACTGGAGCGTCTTCAGGAGCTACCCCAGGGTGGAACAGCCGTGGGTACGGGACTCAATACCAATCCCCAATTTGGTGAAGCATTTGCTCGGATCATTTCAGAGGAAACCGAGTTTACTTTTACTGAGGCTGCGAATCATTTTGAAGCACAGTCAACAGTCGACGCCCCGGTAGAGCTAAGCAGCCAGCTAAAGACCATCGCTGTTGGCCTGATGAAGATCGGCAATGATTTGCGATGGATGAACTCAGGTCCCAATAGCGGGATCGGGGAGCTTAAATTAGAGGCACTGCAACCAGGATCTTCCATTATGCCGGGTAAGGTCAATCCTGTGATTGAAGAAGCACTGACCATGGTCTGTGCCCAGGTTATCGGCAATGATTCTACGATCACAGTAGCAGGGCAGGCCGGTAATTTTGAGCTGAACGTTATGCTTCCTGTTGTGGCCCGTAACCTGTTGGAGTCAATAACTCTTTTAGCGAATGCAGCCCGGACCGAGGCTGACAAGAGTGTGTCTCTGCTTTCAGTCAACAAAGAACATATAGATGATATGGTTGGTCGAAATCCGGTGCTCGTTACGGCGTTGAATCCGATCATTGGATATGATAAAGCTGCAAAAATTGCTAAAAAGGCATTTGCTGAAAAACGGCCTGTGAAAGAAGTAGCCCGCGAGATGACGGATCTTTCTGACGAAGAACTTGATGAGGCGCTGGACCCGATTAAATTAACGAAGGGTGGATTCAGCTCATAATTTTGTATTTTGTTTAGAAAGCAGGTTAGCTAATACACCGGTTGCGACCAATGTTGTAAATATAAACCGATTCTTTTATAATACTGTCAATCTGCGTCGTCGACCTTTTCACAAGGTGATTTCCACCGATGGGTAAACCGAAGAAAACGAGAGATAATGAGTGATACTCACACGACAAAAGGTATCTCACAAAACGGGACCAACTCTAGGAGTGGGGTTAAAACCAGTGAGAAATCCAGTAAAGTGAAAGAGGTACTCGAGGACTATCGGTTAGCAGTTATAAGTCGTGAAGTCTCGTATTTGGGGAGGAAGGAAACCCTTACCGGGAAAGCGAAATTTGGCATCTTTGGAGATGGTAAAGAGCTGCCCCAGATAGCGATGGCCAAGCAGTTTAAAGAGGGGGATTTTCGGTCCGGCTATTATCGTGATCAAACATTTATGCTTGCTATCGGTGAGTTGACTGTTCGCCAATTTTTTGCCCAGCTTTACGCTCACCCCGATACTAAAGCCGATCCCAATTCCGGCGGTCGCCAGATGAATGCACACTTCAGCACCCATAGTCTCAACCGGGATGGTAGCTGGAAGGATCTCACATCCCAAAAAAATAGCTCTCCGGATATCTCTCCCACTGCAGGACAGATGTCGCGCCTGTTGGGTCTTGCTGAGGCCTCCAAAGTGTACCGGAATGAGGAGGTCCTAAATGAAGATAGATTCAAAAAGTTTTCGAATAATGGCAATGAAATAGCCTGGGGTACTATTGGAGATGCCAGTACTTCCGAAGGGGTATTCTGGGAAACTGTCAATGCCGCCGGGGTGCTACAGGTGCCGATGGTTTTATCGGTCTGGGATGACGGGTATGGTATTTCTGTACCGCGTAAGCTGCAGACGACAAAAGCCAGTATTTCGGAAGCTCTTTCCGGCATGCAGCGAACCAGCAAGAAAGAGGGTATTGAAATTCTAACTGTCAAAGGCTGGGATTACAGCGGGTTGCTGGATACTTACGAAAAGGCAGAAGAGATTGCACGAAATGAACACATTCCGGTACTGATTCATGTACAGGAGGTGACACAGCCCCAGGGCCATTCTACTTCGGGTTCTCACGAACGTTATAAATCAGATGAGCGGCTCGAGTGGGAGGATAAGTATTGCTGTGTTAGCCAGATGAGAAAGTGGATTTTAAAAGAAGGATATGTCGATGCCAGGGAACTGGATGATATTGAAGAAGAGGCTAAACAGCATGTAAAGAGCGAGCAGAAAGCAGCCTGGAAAGCGTTTACGGGAGAGATCAAAGCCGAGCAGAACCAAGTGGTAGAGATATTAGACAAAATGATCTCTGCAAGCGCAAACGCGAAAGCCCTGAAGGCGATTAAAAGGGAGATGAATGTTCCGACTGTTACGCTGCGAAGGCATGTCATGACTGGTGTTCGCAAAGCGTTGAGGGTTACACGTAATGAAAACCTAAAATCCAGACAAGAGCTTCTAAATTGGTTGGATGATAGCAAAAAGGAGAATTACAATCGCTATCATTCGCACCTGTACAGTGAATCCGACGATTCACCATTGAATGTGCCGGTGGTTGAGCCAATTTACAGTGACAACGCCGAAGAGGTAGACGGGCGCATTTTACTGCGTGATAATTTTGACAAGCTTTTTGAGAAATATCCCGAAGTGCTGGTGTTTGGTGAAGACAGCGGGAAGCTAGGGGACGTAAACAAGGGTCTTGAAGGACTGCAGGATAAATTTGGTGATATCCGGGTTGCCGACACCGGTATCCGCGAGGCCACGATTTTGGGCCAGGGTATCGGGCTGGCTCTCCGGGGACTACGCCCCATCACTGAAATTCAATATTTGGATTATCTTCTATATTGCTTTCAGGGCCTAAGCGATGACCTGGCAACGCTGCACTACCGCAGTGCGGGCTACCAGAAAGCACCAGTGATTGTGCGTACCCGCGGACACCGGTTGGAAGGGATCTGGCATACGGGCTCACCGATGGGTATGATTATCAACGGTATTCGTGGAGTTCACGTATGTGTACCGCGCAACCTCACCGAAGCGGCTGGCATGTACAACACGCTTCTACGGGGTGACGATCCCGCTCTTGTCATAGAACCGCTTAATGCATATCGCCTGAAAGAGAAGATCCCGGATAATCTTGGGGAATTTACGGTACCTCTGGGAATTCCAAATATCATCAGAGAGGGGACGGACATCACGATTGTGTCTTACGGCTCCACGCTCAATATTTGTAAATTTGTGCTTTCGGAATTGGAGCAGGTCGATATTTCTGCCGAGCTAATCGATGTTCGAACTCTGTTACCCTTCGATCGTAACCAGCTTATCGTCGATTCACTGAAAAAGACCAACCGTATCTTGTTTGTGGACGAGGACGTCCCCGGCGGTGCATCAGCCTATATGATGCAAAAAGTGTTACAGGAGCAGGATGGGTATTTTTATCTCGATTCTGAACCGACCTGCCTGACAGCCAAAGCCCATCGGGGGGCTTATGGATCTGACGGGGATTACTTCTCAAAACCCAATGCCGAGGATATTTTTGAGGCGGTCTATGAGATTATGAACGAGGCCAATCCCGCCAAATATCCGGCTATTTACTAATTGCTGATATATTCAGTTGGTGTTGTTCGATAGGTTTCTTCCTCTAAATTAAACCTCTGGCTTTTAACTCCAGATACTTATTGATGGTACTGATGGACAGCTCATTAGGTGGCGTCAGAATGGTCTGAATTCCCAACTGGCTGAGTTCTTGAACAATGCTCCTTTTCTCGAAAAAAAACTTTTCCGCGATTACCTTTCGATATATCTCTTCTTCTGTTTTGGCTTGGCTGGTTAATACCCTCTCGAGTTCCGTATTTTGGAAGAAAATAGTGACCAGCAGATGTTCCGAAGCGATTTTTTTCAGGTAGGGCAGATGCCGGTGCATTGCCGAGAGGCTCTCAAAATTGGTGTAGAGCAAGATCAGACTTCGTTGGCGGACGTGATGTTTTAACGAGAGATAAAGCCGTGAGAAGTCGGTTTCCTTGAAATCCGTTTCGAGGTTGTAAAGGGTTTCCTGGATCCGGTAGATGTGTGTCTTTTTCGTTTGGGCGGGCACCTTGGGCCCCTCTTTGTTGGAAAAGGTGATCAGGCCTGCTTTGTCATGCTTTCGTATCGCAATATTTGAAATAACCAGGCTGGTGTTGATGGCGTAATCCAGCAGAGATAGCTCGTCAAATGGCATCTTCATAGTGCGTCCCATGTCGATGGCGCTGTATACTTGCTGGGAGCGTTCGTCTTGGAATTGATTGACCATCAGGTCATTGTGCCGCGCAGTAGCTTTCCAGTTGATTGAGCGGATATCGTCGCCGCGTACGTATTCTCTGATCTGATCGAACTCAAGTGTATGCCCGATCCGTCGTATTTTCTTGATGCCCACTTCCGTCAGCCGGTCAGAAATGGCAAACAGTTCAAATTTGTGCATCTGGATGAATGAGGGATAGACCGGTATCGTTTGTTGCTCCTCGAATTGAAACCTGCGCTGTACCAGTCCGATGGGAGAGCCTGCATATACGTTAAGAGCTCCAAAAGTGTAATCTCCCCGTTCGGTGGGGTGAAGTGTATAGGTGATTTTTTCCTGGCTCTCGGAATTCAAAGTGAGATCTGTGCCGCTGTCACGGATCTGAAATTGATAGGGCTGCTCATCGATAATCTGCAGTGTGCTTTTGAATGGATAGAAATTCTGTACCAGGATAGTGATTAGATTTGGATCGCCGTTGGAGAGTCGCTCTGGAGTCTTCCGTTGAGCATGAATGGGACTGTCGGGGCGAAATAGTAGCAACAGGTCGATCAGCAACAGCATACCGCTGCCCAGCAAAAGAGGCTTGCCGAGTGTACCAATTACGGGATAGAGATATCCCAATACGAAAATAAAAACAATCCCCGCCATGATATAGAACAGTCGGTTCGTCAGGTATAGATCTTTGAATAAGCGGATTATCGTGGCACCTCCACCTTTTCGAGCAACCTTTTAATGACCTTTTTCTCGTCCAGACCTTCCATCTCTTTTTCAGGTGTCAAAATAATACGATGGTGCAGGACTGGATAAATCATAGTTTGGATATCCTCCGGAATTACGAAATCTCGGCCATGCATGGCTGCCCACGCCTGGGAAGCACGCATGATAAATACCGAAGCCCGGGGAGAGGCCCCGATATAGATTGCAGAATCGTTACGCGAGTATTGTACGATCTCCGCAATATATTTCATTAATGACTTGTCAACATGTACCACACTAACGGTTTCTTGATTCTTGACGATCTCTTCAGCAGAAACAATTGGGTCCAGCAGGCCGGGATCATTGACGTTTTTACGCTGATGGAATCCTTCAAGAATATCGGTTTCTTCCTCCAGGTTGGGGTAAGGGACCTCAATCTTGAACAGAAATCGGTCCATCTGGGCCTCGGGCAGTTTATAGGTCCCTTCATGCTCAATTGGATTCTGCGTGGCCATGATAAAGTAGGGCCTGGCCATCTCATACGTTTTACCGTCAACGGTAACCTGCATTTCTTGCATCACTTCAAATAATGCCGCCTGTGTTTTTGCCGGGGACCGGTTGATCTCATCCACCAGAACTACATTCGAAAAAATGGGTCCTTCCTTGAAGGTAAACTCCGTAGTATCCGGATTAAAGACCGAAGTACCGATAATATCCGCCGGCATCAGGTCTGGCGTGAACTGGATGCGGGAGAAGTCCATTGATAGCACGCGTGCAAGTAGCCGGGCAGTGAGAGTTTTTGCTACGCCAGGGACACCCTCAATTAAAACGTGACCATTGGCTAGTAAGGCCGCAATAAGCTGATCAACCATCTTCTGCTGACCGACAATAATTTTACTAATTTCATTACGGATTTCGTCTGTTGTTTTTTTAATACCGGAAAGGTCGGTACGTTCTTCAAAAGAGGGAGCAAATGAGTTGTCTGCTGGCTTTTGATTGTTTTGAACTGTGCTCATCTCGAGGTTTTCTGATAAAAGTGTTCGATTTTACGATTTAATGACTGTAGTTCCCGTGAACTAAGACTCGATTTTTCCTGAACCGCGGAAATTTCGTTAAAAAGCTCGACAGCAGTGTCATAATCAATGCCCGTCCGGCTAGCTACATTGTTGAGAAACCCTTGGTCGAATGTTTCAGTATCCAGCCGGAGCCGGGTACGAATATATTGTAGAAAATAGGTAATTTTCTTTTCGGCGATATTTTTCCGGCTTCCGTGTTCAAAATAAAGTCGCCCGATTGTTTTGGTAAACTCCAGCGTGGTATTTTTGGGTCGATCAATAGCTGGGATGATCCGTTGTCGGCGTTTGGCACGAAATATCATAAACAGCAAGAGGGCGAGAAGCGCTGTCCCCCATCCCCACCGCAGGTACTCATGAGAGATAATGTACCGCATGGGAGAGCTTGTCGTCGATCTTCCCAGCTTGTAATACTCATCCCATGTTGTGGGCTGAATGGGAAGGTAGGAGAGGGCCTTGAATGCATAATTCACTCTTCTTTTATGCAGCATATGAAAATTTGAAAATACCTCTGGCATGCTGTGAAGGTACAGCGCTCCATCTCCACGGCTGATCTTAATATAGTTAATCCGATTCTGAACTGTTTTGCCGAGAATGGTAGTATTGAGAGAATCAAAACTGGTAAAATAGGCATTGGTAATCGCCTCGGAGTAAATCCACGGTTTTTCCTCTCGAAGTTGTCGATTTTGGAAATTTAGGGACAGGGAATCGGTGCCCGTACTATCTTCGAAAAAAGGGGCGGGGCGGTAGATTTTAATACCGAGTGTATCTGCCAGATTCCCAGAGATACTGTTGGCGGCGATAAAGATGTTATAGCCCATGTTGACCTGTTGGACCAATTTATCAGCCTCATATTCATCTGGTGCAAAAGATTGGTTGATGTAGATCACGTTGCGGGAGGTGGTGGAATCCCATTCTGCTGTAAAAATGGGCTCATTCTGGTTGGACAATTCTTCGCCGGGGAACAGTTGCGGCAGCATATCGCGTATGATGTAGCACCCGTATGGAATTTTATCCAGTCCTGAATAGCTCTCCGTCCAGTCGATTGGTTGAGGTTTCATCCACTCATATGTGACAAACAGGAGCAGCGAAAGGATAAAAATGCCGATATAGATACGTTCTTTATTCAATTCTGATCGGAAATAAGCTTATGTAATTGTTTAAAACGTTGATGTACAGTGCCAAACAACTCTTGGTCGAACGGGAAGTGCCCGTATTCCGCATACTCGTAGTATCGGGTAATATCCTGAAAGAGCGATCTCATGTTTTCTGTACTGAGTTCATAAAGATAATCTCGGTTTGTCTTATCTTTTTTCCAGGTGATATGTCCCGCTTCTGCCAGTTGCTTTAGAGACCTACGATACAGATGGCAAATTGCATCCCGATACCGGTTTTGTTCAATCGCTTTGTTGATTAAGGCGTTGAGTTCATCAAAAACAAGGGGTCCTGCTTCCTTAGTCGCAGGCAGCCCGTTATGGACCTTGTTTTTCGTCATCATATCGGCCAGATTACCCTTGAAATATTGCTGTATGAGTAGGATTAGGAGGGATATAAAAATCAGGTATGCAGCTATCTCAAAAATAATAGCCGCTGTTGGATTCTGCATGATATCCCCAAACCAGGAGAACAGCCAGCGTAGTACTTTTGAGATAAACGATTCGTTAGCCACCGCTTCCTGCGAATAGTCAAAAGCATTTTGTTGAGAATACGTGTCCAACTGTTGCTCAGAAGGCAACCGTACTTCAACTGCGGACGTATCAGCTGTTTGACTGAGGATGTGCGCGGTGCTGTTAATTGGTTGCAAGCATACCGTAACCACCAGAACTGCAATAAGTAAAATAACCTGTTTCAATAGGGACAAAGTAAAGTGGTGATTAAATTCCAGAAGTTTCGGTGCTAATCTGTTCGATGCGTTCTTTCATGGAAGCCCCTTCTTTGCGCTCTACCAAATTGAAGTAGTGCAGACCAAATGTGATATACAAAAGCGCATAGAATATATAGCCCAGAACAATGGCTGTACTGTAGATAACAGAAATCAGTGTATTGGCAGATGCAAGGTCACCACTGGCGAAACCTGTGAACATGGATACAATCGTAATCGGGATGGTAAGAAAATAGGACATAAAGGAAACTATCAGCCCTATTACGATGGTCAAGCCAAAGGTGAACCACCAGTGATTGGTGGTGAGGTTCCAGGATCTGGAAAATGATTTACTGATTCCCTGACGCTCATTTACATATGTAGCGGGGATGAGGGTGAACTTTACAAACAGAAAGATGCCCGGGATGATTAAAAATATCATTCCAAAAAGAATAATTAGACCGGATAGAATACTGATCCCGATCATCGCCCATATATCCTTTTTATATCGATCCCAAATTTGGTGAACGGTTGCACTGTTAGTTTCAGACTCAGAGATCAGGGCCATATGGTTATAGATTACTGCTGACATCGCCGCCGAAGCAAGCATTCCTAAAATACTTGCTCCTCCCATAGAAGAAATCATAGAGAAAAGATTGTCGATAGCATTAATAGAATCCGGATTACTGCTCATTGCTAACGTCTGTTGCATATATTGACCAAAAAAGATGCTGGCCAAAACCACTATTGGAATGACGAAGTAAAGTATGCTTTTACCGAGCGATTTGTAATAAACCCGGACATAGGTAAATGTATCTGAAATGAGATTCCCAAAATTCCGTGTGCGTGTAAGATCGATTTTAGACATTTGATTCATAGCTTTATTGTTGTTGAAAGTAGCGGTTCGGATAAAACACAAAATACCAAAGGACAAAAACCAACGATCCGCCGATGACGGCAAGGCTAAGGAGCAGGGGCATTTCAGTATGCCGGGTAACAAAAGCTTCCAGGAAACCAGCCACAATAAAAATCGGGACCAGACCAATAGTCATCTTCAGCCCCTCTTTGGCACTTTTCTGAAATGATCTCATTCGAGTGTATGTCCCTGGATACAGGATACCGCTTCCGAGGGTTAGTCCGGCTGCTCCTGCAATGATGATCGCAGATATTTCGAGCGTCCCATGAATAAGTACCACAAGCAGCGATTCAGTAATAAATCCCTGCTGAAAGAAAAGGTGAAAGAACGAACCGATCATGATTCAGTTTTGCATAAGCACCACCCCGGTGCCTAGTGAGGCCAGCAGGCCGAACACAAAGACGATAAAAGATACCCGAATATTGTTGAGTGTGATCCCCAAAAACATATCCATCTCATTGGCGGATTTATACACTGCCATCGGGTCATTATTCTGGATGTTGTGCAGTGTCATGTTCACGTAATGGTCCCCGAGTATCGATCGTACGAACATCGGATCATTTGTCGCCGAAACCACCCCGATGATAACGGCCACCGAAAATATAATTAGAGACGTCAACAGTTTGCGCCGGTGTTTAGAAAAGAGAATGGGAAGTTCATCCCGCCAGAACGTTATGATACGTTTTCGATCTTCCTTTTTGTTCCGGTAGATACTCTCATGTGCACGGATGGCTAACTGATTCAGGTACTCGGTAGTTTTTACTGTCCGGATAGTTCGTGCGCGCCCAGGAAAGATCATCTGTCAGTTGAATATACAAGTCGGCCAGCTTGTCGGGGTTTTGGGCCTTTCTTTTTTTTAACAGAGATTCAAACTCTTCCCACCGGTCTCGATTGTTTTGTAAAAATTCAACTTCTCTCACTAGAATCTTCCTGATTTCAAGTAGAGTCTTTTGTACCCCGTTATCAAATTATCACTTTAAAAGAAATAACAGAAAATCTTGAATCAAGCAAAATTTTACTGTAAAGTTATTTCTAAACCTTAAAAAATATCATTTCGGGATGCAGAGCGTAAGTATAGATACGACCCAGCAAGTACAAATTGATTATAAAATTGCCAGTATAGGTGATCGCATATTTGCTTTTATTTTGGATGCAGTAATCATGACTATTTATTTTGTGATAGCCATAATCCTGATCGTTGATCTGTCTGAAAGAATGAACTCAGTCGTAATTTTTTTGGGCATTATGTTGCCTCCGGTACTCTATCATTTCTTATTTGAGTTTTTCTGGAATGGACAGTCGCCGGGTAAACGTGCCTTGGGTATAAAAGTAGTAAAGATGGATGGTGGACGTCCTGGAATTGGAAGTTACCTGATTCGCTGGATATTGAGGATCTTCGAAATTACCTTTACGAGTGGTATGGCAGCGCTGGTCAATATTCTTTTTAACGGTAAGGGACAACGGCTGGGCGATATGGCGGCTGGAACGACAGTCATCAAAAACAAAGCTAAAACATCGCTAAGCCAAACGGTGCTAGCTGATACTGAAGCCGGGTATGAACCAAAGTTCACCTCGGTGGACAAACTGAGTGATGCTGATGTCTCCATTATCAAAGAGTTGTTGAATGCGCGATCTGAGTACGACCGAAGTACCTATTTTGTGATGCTGGTAAAGATCCAAAAGCGAATTGCCCAAAAGCTGGACCTCAATCTTTCTAAAGACATCGATTCCCACCAGTTTTTGCACACTATATTGAAGGATTATAATTACCTGCATGGCAGGAAAGCATAAAGGAATATAGGAGAGGAAAACAACAAACTCCTCCATTTGGCCGTACTGATCTATAGAAAGAGACTTACACACAAAATATTGGAGATTAATCAACGATAGCAGGGAATTATCTATCGAAGATATTTTTTGTATAAATACTTTGTTTTTAATCACTTATTAACCTGTTTCCGGGAGATTAATATGAAGTTCAATATTATTGCAATTCTTTTTCTCTTTTTAAGCACAACTGTGTATGCCCAGCGCCCATCCCCTGATCAAATTCCAACTGATAACGGCGAACTTACCATCCAGCCGATTCAGCATGGAACGCTAGTGCTCAGCTGGAATGGTACTACTGTTTATGTTGATGCCACCGGCGGGGCGGAGGCATTTGAAGGAATAGCTGCCCCGGATATTATTTTGATTACGCACGCCCATGGGGATCACATGAATATTGAATCTCTTCAAGCGCTGGATACGGAAGATGCTGTAATGATTGTTCCCCAATCAGTAGCTGATGAATTGCCGGGTGATTTCAGTGATCAGCTGGTAATTCTGGCGAATAGTGAAAATACTGATCAATCTGGCATTTCTGTCAGGGCCGTACCGATGTATAATCTACCTGATGACGATGATTCACGGCATCCCAAAGGATGGGGCAACGGGTACGTGCTGAATGTTGCCGGCAAAAATGTGTACATATCAGGTGATACAGAGGGCATACCAGAGATGCGGTCGCTGGAGAATATTGATGTTGCTTTTGTGTGCATGAACCTGCCATACACTATGGATGTAAACCAAGCCGCCAGTGCCGTGCTCGATTTTGAACCGACGATTATCTATCCGTATCACTACCGGGGACAGGACACCGAGAAGTTCAAGGAGTTAGTGAACACAAAAAACGAAAGTATCGAGGTGAGATTGAAAGATTGGTACCCAGGAGACTAGTGACAGCTCAAAGAACTCCCAATATAGATGTTATCCAATTTTACTGGATCAACTGGTCAATGAATATGATAGCCCAAACAGCCGGTAGGTAAAAGAATGAGGCAAACATCAATTTTTTTGCCTTCTCCTTGGTGCGGTCTAAGCTGAAACGAATGCCATACCAGAGAAATGCGACAGCACACAACATCCCGCCAATAAGATAGGTGATTCCGCTTAATTCAACGGCATATAGGGCCCATGTGGCGGGTAGCAGCAACAGGAGGCAACCAAGGATGAGTAGAACGGCCTTCGTGCCATTCTCATCATTTCTGGGTAGCATACGAAACCCTGCATTCCGGTAGTCATCTTTGCATACCCAGGCGATGGCCATGACATGAGGTACCTGCCACAAAAACACGATTGCAAACAGTGCCCACATACCGGCATGGCCCAAGTGTCCCACGGCGGCAGCCCATCCGCCAACTGGTGGTAATGCACCTGGTATAGCCCCGATAAACACGTTTACAGCTGATACACGCTTCATGGGGGTATATGCCCCCAGGTATATGACAGTAGTCGCTATAGAGATTAATCCTGCCAGCAGATTGACCATAAATATCATATAAGCAGACCCTGCAAATATCAAAACCAGAGAAAATGCCATACTCTGTTTCGGGGTGACTTTGCTGGAGGGCAGGGGACGTGTTTGGGTGCGCTTCATTTGGCCGTCTAACCGCCATTCAAGGAACTGGTTATGAGCCGCAGTCCCAGAGGCTATCAGCCACGTCCCAAGCGCAGCGTGAGCCATGAGTATAAAATCAATATTACTGCCGGATCCCAATAGAAAACCGATCAGCATGCTGGCCAGTACAGTAAATGTGATACCGGGTTTAGTCAACTCGTAGTAAGCTGCCAGGGTCTCAGTATCAAGCCATTTTGAAAGGGTTGTTTCGGTATGTAACTTCATGCGGAATTTCAGGTTTTATAACGGCTCAAATTTAGGGAATAATTTGTTGAATTGTTACCTGAATTGGCTTGGTTTGAAGAGCAGGAATTTCGAGACGAATATTTCACTTTGGGAACTCAAAATGAGTATAATTGTTGTCCTGTTACTGTATGAATGTGAATGAGGCGTAGTCCCCAAAAGTATAGAATAGCAAAACAGAGAAATGAAATTTAATACCTACCAAAAGACCGCAATAACAACTGTTGGTGCCACTATTTTCTTAATCTTTGTGGGGGGGCTGGTGCGAGCCGCCGGGGCCGGCCTGGGATGTCCCGACTGGCCCAAATGCTTCGGGATGTGGATTCCCCCTACCAGTGTGGCCGAGCTCCCCTCCCAATTCGATGCCTCTCAGTTTAATGTCTTTAAAACCTGGACAGAGTACCTCAATCGATTGGTAGGGGTTGTCATTGGGCTGCTAATTACGGCTACATTTTTACTTTCATTCCAATACAGAAAAAAAGAACCGCATGTGTTTTATAGTTCAGCGGCGGCCTTCGTGCTGGTTCTGGTCCAGGGTTGGCTAGGGGGACAGGTCGTGATGACAGGACTTGATGAGTGGCTCATTTCGCTCCACATGGTCTTGGCTATGATCATAATGACTGTACTACTCTATGCTGTGTTTAAAGCCACAAGTACTGATTTGAAAATTAAGGTTAAACCCAAAATTCAGAAAATCCTTTTTTGGTCCGGGCTAGGACTGCTGGTATTGACAATGGTGCAGCTGGTGCTGGGTACTCAGGTGCGGGAGGCAATTGATATTATCAAGAATAGTGTGAACCCCCCGCCACGGCAGCTTTGGATTCAGCAGGTCGGATTTACCGATGAAATACACAGGAGCTTCTCGTGGGCTCTATTCATTTTGGGAGGTGTTGTACTTTATTTCTCTAAATGGAGAAGTGAATCAAAACTGGTTAATAAGTTAGGGTTATCCATTTTTGGACTGATTCTTTTCCAAATACTGGTGGGTACAGGATTATATTATCTGGGAATGCCGCCTGTTTACCAGGTTTTTCACCTTGTAGGTGTTGCCTTTCTGATCTGTGCGGAAGTTTTATTTTTACTCGTCTTGTGGAAAGGTATGAGGGATATACGGCAGATATGAGAAGAATCTTGTAGTCAGAGGTACTGATTTTTATATGACTAAGTGTATGCCAGTAGCAAGCTCAGTTTGAGCTATGAATTTTCAAATCGTGCGGTCAATCCTCCTGTCCTCTTTCTCCAAGAGCCTGCACCGACTGCTGTTGGTGAGGAACTCTTTGAACCATGTGGTGTCAACGATAGCACTTGAAGCCCATATCCCCCCAAAGTCCTTCTTGGAGACGAGGGGTTTAGGGAGGTTGAACTTCTAAAAAATATCGTAGCTATTTTTCACAATTAACTGGTAGAACTTTTCTATCGGCGGCTGGACTTTTGTGGCCAATTAACAAAGTGGGGGATATTTCACGCCAACACAAAAGGCAGCTTCCAAGCGAAAGCTACCTTTTAAACTATTAAAACAGATCTATCTAGAATCCTGGAACGGGGTCAACCCGGAAGAGCGTATCAAGCATGGAAAGTCCCACCAAGAGCGCGAGAAATAGTATGGATGCCACAAATAGCATGGAGTTGAACTTCGCATCCCAGTAGAGGTTCATAAAGAAGAGTGCTACCAGGCTAGCCTTCATCACAGCCACGATCATAGCTACGAAAATAGACCATGGGTGGGGTAGCGCAAGGTAGTGGACAGCAACTGTTAATACTGTCAATACAAAAAGTGCTCCCGCTACTGAGAGTAATGTTTTATCCGTTGATATGTGATGTCCGCTCATGGATTAAAAATCGTTTTGAGTTATCAGTAATCAGTCAATTAAGTAGAACAATGGGAAAAGGAAAATCCAGATGATGTCGACCAGGTGCCAGTAGAGCCCGGTGATCTCAACAGGAGTGTAGTACTCACTGTGAAAAGCCCCTTTGGAAGCCTTGATAAGCAACCATATCATTAATCCAATTCCTACTAGTACGTGAATACCGTGCAAACCGGTCATCATGTAGTATAAACTGAAAAAGATATTTGCCTTGGGATGATCAATACCTTCATAGGTGTAAAATTCACCGGGAAAGATCCCAAGGTGGAATTTATGTGTATATTCAAAATACTTGATCACCATAAATACACATGCCAGGGCGATGGTAATACCCAGGTTGATGATAATCCCCTTCTTTTGATTCAGCTGGGCTGATTTAATGGCCATGGCAACAGTAAGACTACTACCGATGAGTACGATAGTGTTTACCCCACCCCATAGTGTGTCCAGTTCTTCAGATGCCATTGTATACAGTTCGGGGTACCATGCCCGGTAAATGATATATGCAGCAAATAATCCACCGAAAAAGAGGATCTCAGTTACCAAAAAGATCCACATTCCCATCTTTGCTGAATCAAATTGCTGCTCGCTGTCAACAAAGTGATGTTGAACGTGGCTTGCTGTTGAGTGATTCGCCATGATTATTGTTTGTTTTCTAAGTTGTTAAATCTTTGTTCTGGCAATTGCCGTTGTTTCAATTCCTTTTACTCTTCAGCTTCTACTTCTTCAGAATCTGACTGAACCTCCACACCATGATGCGCAGAGTGTCCATTTTGAATGAGTCCCAGTTGGAAATCTTCCATGGGCTGGTGGTAGTCGTACGGACCGTGGATGACCACTGGAGTGTGCTCAAAGTTATGAGGCGGTGCGGGGGAGGCAATTTGCCATTCCATAGCGCGACTATTCCACGGATTAGCTCCCGCTTTTTTCCCTTTGATAAGAGAATGGGTCAGATAGATAAGTACGAGAAAGAATCCGGCACCGAGGATGAATGCTCCCACGGTTGAAACCTGGTGGTAGGCAGTGAACTGTTCGAGATAGTTGTAATAACGTCGCGGCATTCCTTGCGCTCCCATAACGAACTGGGGCAGGAAGGTGACGTTAAATCCGAGCAGGATAAGTCCACAGGCAATTTTTGCCAGGGTCTCGTTGTACATTTTTCCAAACATTTTGGGCCACCAGTAGTGCAGGCCGGCCAGGAACGCCATCACCATACCACCGACCATTACAAAGTGGAAGTGTGCAACGACATAGTAGGTATCGTGCAGGTGAATATCGAGGGCTATGGTAGCCAGTACAATTCCCGTCAAACCACCAATTAAGAACAGGAAGAAAAATCCTAACACATATAACAGTGGGGTTTGTAGCGATATCGATCCCTTGTGCATGGTAGCAAGCCAGTTGAACATCTTAATGCCGGTAGGAATACCAACAAGGAAGGTAAGGAATGAGAAAATAGTTGAGGCCAATGAAGCCTGACCGGAAGTGAACATGTGGTGTCCCCAAACCAGGAAGCCGATAAAGGCGATCGCCAGTGAAGAAAGTGCAATAGCCCAGTACCCAAAAACAGTTTTCTTTGAGAAGGTCGATACCACTTCAGAAACAATACCAAAGCCAGGAACAATCATAATGTAAACGGCAGGGTGGGAGTAGAACCAGAAAAAGTGCTGGTAGAGCACAGGGTCACCGCCCAGTGCGGGATCAAAGATTCCAACACCCAGGATTCGTTCCATTCCAACCAGAAGAAGGGTAATCGCTAATACCGGCGTCGCAAGAATTTGGATAATGCTTGTGGCATAGAGCCCCCAGCAGAACAGCGGTAACTTACCCCAGGTGAGCCCTGGAGCCCGCATTTTGTGGATAGTCGTAATAAAGTTAACACCAGTGAGAATCGATGAGAATCCAATAATAAAGACGCCAAACGTCATCGCCGTCACCGCACCGCCCGTTGACGAGGAGTAGGGCGTATAGAAGGTCCAGCCGGTGTCGATGCCGCCGGCAATGATAACATAGACCGTCCCGATTGCTCCTATCATGTAAAGATACCAGCTCATCAGGTTGAGCCTGGGAAAAGCCACGTCCTTGGCTCCAAGCTGTATAGGCATAATAAAGTTACCCAGTACAGCGGGCACCGAGGGCACAAGGAACAGGAAAATCATAATAGCCCCGTGCAGGGTGAACATCTGGTTGTATCCATCTGCTGTGAGGAAACCGAGTGTTGGACCCGGTGTCCAAAGTTCCATCCGCACTAACAGTGCAAGGATTCCACCGACCGCAAAGAAGAGAGAGATGCCTGCCAGGTACAGCAAACCAATTCGCTTATGATCCAGCGTTGTCAGCCATGACCATATGCCTTTTGTAATGTTAATATAATTCTTTTCTGCTCGTTCATCCGGCTTATACCGGCGAACCTGTAGTTTTTTGGTATTAGAACCGGAGCTTGCTTCTGCCGTTGCCATGTTACTTCAGTGTTTTTATGTATTCGATAATTGCATTAATCTGTTCATCCGAGAGCACGCCCTGATAAGGAGGCATCACATTATCATATCCCTGTACAATGTGAGCACCCGGTTGCAGAATAGATTCTCTGAGGTAGTTTTCATCAACTGTTACAGTCGATCCGTCGCTCAAAGGCTCTTCACTGCCGAACTTGCCTTGCCAGGTGGGACCTGTCAATTCAGTACCGTCAGTGGAGTGACAGGTGTTACAAGCGTTTTCCTGCACCAGTTGTTCTCCCCATTCAGCAGGTGTTAAATCATCAGGTTTTGTGCCTCCACCGGCATTTTCGGCCAGCCATGTTTCAAATTCATCTTCCTCATGGACAACCACACTACCGGTCATATTCGAGTGATCGGTCCCGCAGTATTCGGTACAAAAGATCGTAGATTCTCCAGTTTCAGGGGCGTTAAACCAAACGGATGTATATCGGCCTGGCACGACATCCTGTTTGATGCGGTAATCAGGCACAAAGAAGGAGTGAATTACGTCATTGGAACTCATAACCAATCGAACCGGTCGATCAGCGGGAACATGTAGTTCTCCGGTTGAAGATGCCCCATTTTCGTATTGAAATCTCCATAGCCACTTTTGTGCGGTTACTTGCACTTCGTAGGCATCATCAGGGGGAGAGGTCATATCCAGGAAGACCTGGAATCCCCATCCAAAAATAAAAAGTACCAGAACCAGCGGTACGACCGACCAGGTAATCTCGAGAGCATTGTTATGCGTGATCACAGGGGTCACTTCATTCTCGGATTTACGCCGATACTTGATGATGAAATAGATAATGGCAGCAAGAACAGCGATTGTCAAAAGCAGGCTGCTCATGTGCACAAACTCAAAGAGCTGATCGTAATTGTCAGCTACCGTCGATTTTGCGGGAGGTAATAAGAGATCTTTAAATAAATCCATTCTAATCGTTTAACTTCCTGTCGTTGTTAGAGCCTTTTTCTTTCAGCCACAATAAACCGAGGAATATACCCAGAATTAAAAATGTTGCCAAGCCGCCAAGCTGCATAATACGCCAGGCAACTGGTACATAACTGTTGGAACTCGGATCATATTGATAGCAATACATCACAATCTTGTCTACGGTACTGCCAATTTCCCCGTCAGCCGCATCATATAATCCATTTCTTACCTGGAACTCATTAAACTTAATACCATAGAGGTATCTGGTGATGGTTCCTTTTGGGCTGAGAAAGATAATAGCAGCACTGTGTGCATACTGGCCGTTGCGTTCCACTTTTTCATATTGGAAACCAACGGCATTCGTCAATTTTTCAATAGCTTGCTGTCTTCCGGTTAAAAAATGCCAGCCGTCACCCACCTTGTCCTTGCCAAGCCTATCGATATAAACCTGCTTGGTCGAGTCAGCCAGCTGCGGATGCTCATTGGGATCAAAACTAAACGTTATGATCTCAAACTCGTTGCCGAGATTCCATTTTATATCTTGAATCCCGGAATAGATCGCATCGGTTACCATACTGCACAACATCGGGCAGTGGTAATAGACCGGGTTCAGAATAACCGGCTTGTCATTTTTCATTAACTGCCTGATGGTAACAGAATCACCGGCAGATGTCGCAAACTTCAGATCAAGCGGGATGGTGTCTCCCAAATGCTCTACAATTTCAACATTCTGGACATTTGCCGGCTTTTTATTATTCAGTTGTGCAAATGATGCTGCCGGTAGCAATAACAAGCACCCTACAAGCAAAAATTGCGTTGCAGAGATAAAAATTCTATTGTTGACCTTCTGCCATTTCATTAATAGCACTGTCGATTGGAATTCTATAGATACCGTTCTCCAAATCAACAACTCCGAAGGTATTTAACGTTTCAGTTGCCTGTCGCTTTTGCTGATTTACCTCATAATATTCCGTGCTGCCTAGTGCCGTTTCTTCAGATATAAGTCTGTTGTATTGGTACATTTCGCGCAGGGCAAAGACAAAAAGGACTACAAGCACGGTTCCCAGGACACTCCAAAACATCAGGCGGCGAATGTTGAGCCTGTCAAACATAACGCCATGTTGCAGAGAGTCTGCAATTTGTTTGTCGGAAACCTCCACCTCTACATCTTCGTGGTCGCTGATATGTTCATCCGCAGTATCCACTTCTTCACTGCTTTCAAATGCTGATTCAGCGTCTGCATGTTTCTCGAGCCGGACAGCCCAGGTGAGAATCGTGGAAACTGGCACTTCATATTTTTCAGACAGGCTATCCAGGTTCTTTTTCCCCTGGTCAATTGCCGCTTTAGCAACCTTCGTTTTAAATTCGGCGCTGTATGTTTGGTCTTCTTTCGACATATCAATCAGTTATTTGACTTCCAAAAACGTTTATCCCAATTAATGCTTACGTAACGATTTTTCCAGTTTTGGGTCGTTGACTGGTATCATTTTTTGCTGCTTAAATCGGCGGAAGAACAGTCCAAAGAATATTCCGCCCAATCCAAGGAATGTCGTTACGTCCAGCCAATTGAAGTGAATGCCATGTTCATGCAATACCGGCATGGCGATCCAGTAGAGCTCTATAAAGTGTGTCACCAAAATCAGTATCGACACACTCATAACAACCGTGTAGTTGGTTTTTGCATTCTTGTTGAGCAATACAACAAAAGGAATAACAAATCGTCCCAATAGTATTATCCAGGCCAAGTACTCATAGCCACCCTCGAAGCGGTGCAAATACCAGAGTGTTTCTTCAGGAATTGAAGCATAATAAATGAGCAGAAACTGGCTGAAAGCGATGTACGCATAAAATATTGTGAATCCAAACATTTGAACGCCAAGGTCATAGATATGACTTTCCTGGATGGTATCGGTCAGTATTCCTTTTTTCCAAAGGAAGAAAACGAGCAGAATAAAGAAAGCAAACAATCCCTGGAAGCTCATTGCAAAATAGTAGACCCCAAAAATTGTGGAATACCAGTGGGGATCAAGAGCCATAAGCCAGTCAAATGATGCAAAAGCAAGGGTAATAGCAAAAAAGAAAATTCCGGGACCACTAGTTCTTCTCAATAGCGTTTGAAGACCCCAGTCACCGGTTTTATCCATTTTTACAGAATTTTTATACAGCCGGTACCCCAGAAAACCCCAAAGGCCGAAGTAGATAACTTGTCGAACAATATAAAAGGGGACATTGAGATACGGCACTTTTACCTGAAGTATGGGATCATGCGCTACAGCGTCTGCGTGTGTCCAGTGATACAGTGAGTGCATCCCAAATAAGATGGGAATCAAGAAAAGAGCCCAGATATACAAGTTGGATGAGATCGCTTCCGGAATACGTCGAATAACAACGCTCCATTCGGAACGTGTAATATGCTGAAGCATGACAAAAAAGAGGCTTCCCAGAGCGAGACTTGAGAAAAACGTGAAGCTAACGAGGTATGAGAAGAAAAACTGGTCGTGATTAAGGAAATATCCCACACCGCTGGCCAGGAGTCCTACAATACCAACCCCAAACAGAGCATTAGTTAAGTTCTGATCGGATGAAAACTCCAGTTTGTCTGTAATTTTGGGCTTGCTCATGTTATTTTCAGAAGTTCTTACTGGTTATCACTTAATGTTTTCAGGTATTCGATGAGTGATTGGATCTCAGAATCGCTTAAATAGCTGTATGGCGCCATAACCGGGTCGTAGCCTTCAACAATCTTTGCTGATGGATTGACAATAGATTCCCTCAGGTATTCTTCATCAACAGTTATGGAAGAACCATCGGCAAGCTGTTCAGTGCGACCCATGACACCTTGATGAGTGGGTCCAATTCCGTCAGAGCCGTCACGAGAGTGGCAGGCCTGGCAGCCGTTGGCTACATAAAGCTCTTCACCACGAGCAGCAGAGACGTCTCCACCCGCAGCTGCAGCAGCTTCTTGTTGTGCCTGCTCTTTCTTTTGCTGATCTGCAAAATCACTCTGCAAACTGGCCAAGTCAACATCGTACTCCTGGATATCTTCCTCAGGAACATACTGGCTACGTTGCAGGGCTCTGATATAAGCCACAATTGCCCATCGATCTTGTACTTTAATTTGATGCGCGTATGCAGGCATATTCCGGATGCCGTTGGCAATTACCGAATAGAGATAGCCGTTTTCTACATTTCTTAGCCGCTCTTGGTGGAATGTGGGAGCTGGAACAAATCCATATTGACCAGTCATGACGATACCTTGGCCGTCCCCAACTTTGCCGTGACAGGGAGTACAGTAAACCTCATAACCATTTTGTCCCCGGTAGAGAAACGCCTTGTCTACCTCAACAGGAATTTCTGATACAAAAGAGCTGTCTTCATTGATACCCTGGTAGAAAACGGGATCCTGCCGGAGATTTCCACGTGAGATCGTCCCTTCAACTGGTTGACGCATTGAGCGATTGTCAGCAAAGAAAGAATTCTGCTCCTGTGCTTCAAAGCGTTCTTGCTGGTCCATATTCATGTTGGGATGAACAGGCTCTTGCTCAAATCGCTGTCCGCGACAAGCACCTAGAAACAGTACTACAATCAAGATGGCCAGAATCTTGGATGATTCCAGGAACATGCGAAATCCACTATTTCCCTTTGCACGGGAAACAACGGCAGATGATTCTGAGACTTTGGGTCCTTCTTTCATATTGAGTATCAATTCAGAATTTTCTTATAAGATATTTTAGATACCTACTTTAACTACTCGTCGTAAATAGTCTCGATGTGGGTTGCCCCGGCATCGCTAAACAATTTGTTTGCTTTTTCCTCATCAAAAAGATCGTCAGTGGCTTCAATGCATACGAAGAAGCCGTCATCCGTCGCTTTTTCAAATCGTTCGGAGTTAAACAGCGGATTATGCAAGCGAGGTAGCTTGTTAAGGGCGATCATACCAAAGGTGGCGGCAAATGCCGACAACAGTACGGTAAGCTCAAAGGTAATAGGGACCATAACAGGTAGATTAATATATGGTTTACCACTGATGTTCATGGGATACTCGTACCCCATAACCCATACCATAAGAGTGATTGCACCCAAAAAACCTACTAGTGCCCCGCCAAAGACAATCCATCCAAGGAAGGACTTTTTAATTCCCATCGCTTTTTCCATCCCGTGAATAGGGAAGGGAGCATAGGTGTCAAACTTTTCGTAGCCCGACTTTTCAACAGCTTCTGCTGCATCAATCAGCTCTTTCGGGTTTTGGAATTCGGCTAGAACGCCGTAAATATTTTTGTTATTCGTACTCATACTTGTTCTGTTCTAAACAGTTTCCGCTTGTTCCGGAACCACTGGTTTAGCTTTTGATTCGATAAATTCTTTGGTCTCGTCGTCGTAGTTGTGAGGATCAGCCTGTGGCATCACGCCTTTAACTTCTGCAATAGCCACCATCGGGAGGAATCGCAGGAACAGCAGGAACATGGTAAAAAAGAGACCAAATGTTCCCAGGTACGTCAGGATATCCCAGAGGGTGGGGGAATAGTAATCCCAGTTAGAAGGCATAAAGTCGGTTGCCAGGGATGCTACAGCAATTATAAACCGTTCAAACCACATCCCTACATTCACAATGATAGAGATGATAAAGGTGAGCGCAACATTACGACGAATATATTTGCTCCACAGGAACTGCGGGGTTATAACGTTACAGAACATCAAGATATAGAAGCCCCATGCATAAGGACCTGTGGCATATAACCAGAAAATTCCTTGTTCATAGATATAGCCGCTGTACCAGGCAACAAAGCCCTCCATAAGGTAGGCAAAAGCGACCAGGTTACCGGTCACCATCATCACGATATTCATTTTCTCCATGATATCGATGTTCATGATATCCTCAAGGCCATAAATTTTTCTGGCAATAAGCATCAGGGTTAATACCATGGCAAAGCCGGAATAAATAGCACCGGCAACAAAATAGGGTGGGAAAATTGTACTGTGCCACCCGGGGATTACAGAAACGGCGAAGTCAAACGATACAATAGTGTGAACAGAAAGAACCAGGGGCGTTGCCAGTCCGGCCAGGATCATATAGGCTTTTTCGTAATTCCACCAGTGGCGGAAACTACCCGTCCAGCCAAGTGAGGCGATACCATAAGATATTTTGGCAACTTTGCTCTTGGCTTTGTCCCGAAGTGTAGCAAAATCGGGAATAAGCCCAACGTACCAGAAGAGAAGAGAAACAGTGAAATAAGTACTTACCGCAAATACGTCCCATAGAAGTGGACTACTGAAGTTCGGCCAAGCCGCCATCTGGTTTGGAACCGGGAACACCCAGTAGATAACCCAGATACGACCAACGTGAATAGCAGGGAACAGGCCCGCACACATCACGGCAAAAATGGTCATAGCCTCCGCAAAACGGTTAATGGCAGTTCGCCAGCCCTGTCTGAACAGGAAGAGAATAGCAGAAATAAGAGTCCCTGCGTGACCAATACCAACCCACCATACGAAGTTAATAATAGCCCAACCCCATCCGGCCGGGTTATTGAGACCCCAGATACCGGTTCCTTCCCAGATCAGGTACCCGACAGCACCCAACATGACGATAAGCAGCAGGTTTGCAAGTCCGAATGCGAGGTACCACAGCTTGGGAGCCGGGGAAAGCGGCGTTTTGGCAATCATATCGGTGATACTGGAAAAGGAGTGATCACCTTTTACAAGCGCGGGTTCTGGTACGTATTCGTAAGATTTACTCATTTTATATGAAAAGAGATTTCGTGTTATGCCAATTTGGGATTCGGATTTCTCAGTTTCGCCAGGTAAGACGTTCTGGGCCGGGTGTTGACCTCTTCAAGCAGGAGATAATTGCGCTCGTTGCTCTTCGCTTCAACAACTTTGCTATTATCATCCGTCAGATCGCCAAATTCAATAGCCTTGGCTGGGCAAGCCTGCTGACAAGCAGTCTGGACGGCTCCATCTTCTGGCTTAGGTGATCCCGTTTCTTTTTTGGCTTCGATTTTCGCCTTGTTCACACGCTGTACGCAGTAGGTGCATTTTTCCATCACTCCACGGAAGCGTACAGTCACATCCGGATTCATCGCCATTTGAACAACTTCGGGATCATCTCCGGTCGTCAAATACTCTTTGGTGTAGTTGAAGAAATTGAATCGACGAACCTTGTATGGACAGTTGTTGGCACAGTAACGAGTACCGATGCAGCGGTTGTAGGTCATTTGGTTCATGCCGTCATCGCTGTGTGTTGTAGCCGCTACCGGACAAACCTGCTCACAGGGCGCCAGCTCACAGTGCATACACGGAACCGGCTGGTGCAGCGCTTGCGGATCGTCAACATCGCCTTCAAAGTAGCGGTCATTACGAATCCAGTGCATCTCGCGACCGTTGCTTACCTCTCGTTTCCCAACAACAGGGATATTGTTTTCCGCCTGGCAGGCCACGGTACAAGCACCACAACCGATGCACGAGTTCAAGTCAATGGTCATACCCCATTGCGGCTCGTAATCAGGATATTCTTCATCATCCTGGGAGTCGAAAAGCGTCATCGGGCGATCGCTGCCCTTTTCTTCTGCATACGATTCCCCGGGGAGTTCAGCTTCATAAGAAGATTCATAGGAGGCGAACTCTGGTTCCTCGCGATATTCCTGCAGGGTGGCATGGCGGAGTAGAGAACGACCCTCCATGCTGTTGTGGTCCTGCGTACAGGCTATTTCGTATGCTCCCCCTGCATTTTCAACGGAAACATCAGTAGCATAAAGCATAGATCCCGTTTTACGCAACGGATAGGTATCGATGCCTGTTTGGTTGGCTACTTTCCCAATTCCTTCACGGCCATAACCGACAGTTATCGTGATGCTGTCGTCGGCGTGACCCGGTTGAACCCAGGCAGGAATCTCAACCGTGGTTCCATCAATTGTTATAGAAACTTTTTCAACTTCTGCTACACCCAGTCCTGCTTGTTGTATGCCAAGTTTTTCAGCGGTGGCTTTACTCATCAGGGCCACATTATCCCAGGTAATCTTGGTCATGGGATCCGGCAACTCTTGCAGCCAGCCGTTGTTGGCATAGCGCCCATCATAAAGCTTGGAATCCGGCCGGATAACGACCTCCATTTCACTAGTTTCGGAGGCGCGATTCAAAAAGCCACTGACACTGGCCTGGAAATCAGAGCTGATATCTACTGAGGCCTGTGGGAATGTAGCTTCTTCATCCAATCCATCATGGAGAATGCGTTCCCAATTTGACTGGAAGCTTCCACTAATGAACTCATTCCATGTTTCCTGTACAAGATCGTAACCTTTTGTTTTTTCAGAGGTTACAATGCTGTTTAAAAATTCAATATCACTAATGCCGGAAAAGAGGGGCTCAATCTGTGGCTGAACAATGGACCGCGTCCCGGTGAAGGAGTAGCCATCACTCCATGCTTCCAGGAAGTGTGCGCGGTTGATATGCCAGTTGGCCAGTTTTGATGTCTCATCATAATAATCAGCCAGATGAATGACCGTATTGGCATTCTGGAGATTTTCGCTAAAATTCAGGTCAGCCGGTGCTGTAAATGCTGGATTTGTGCCCACCAATACAACGGTATCAATATTACCAGCCTGCAGATCTGAAACTACACTTTCAAAAGCGTCTTTATTGTATTGATCCTGCAGGTATGGAACTTCGTGATAGGTAACGGTATTGCCGGCATTCCCCAGAGCTTGGTTGAGGGCCGCCACTGTAGCATGAATGCTGGGCGCGTGTTCATTACCAACGGTCAACACAGAAGAGCCTTGGTTTGCAAGCAGATCTTCAGCTAGTGCGCCAATCCAGTCGTGATCAGTAAATTTATTGCTGTATCCACTGAATTCTGTAAGTCCATCTACAGAACCGGAGAGTTCTGCTGCCAGTGCATATAGAAAGAGTTCAATTTCGCTGGATTTCAAACGCAACCGGTTGTCGGCATTGGAGCCCGTCATTGAAAAAGTGCTCTCAATGGCGTAAAAGCGCGTCATATTATCCTCAGGGGATTCAACTTTACGTCCCTGGGTGTAATTGCGCGTATCTTGAACCGAATTCTTGTTGGCGGCCGGATTCAGGAAATCGTCATCCAAAGCAACGATAACATCAGCTTGGTCAAAGTGGTTGACGGTTCGAAGTCGTTCGCCAAACGCAATATTCGTTCCTTCAAGTGCATTATCTTCGCCAAAGGGCTCATAGGTCACCCACTGGGCATTAGAAAATTGATCCAGCGCTTGATCCCTCAGTCTGTTATAGGTGGGAGAGGAGTTGGCCTCCGAAATGAATGCAATGTTTCGGTCCGTATCAGAGAAATGTTCTTTGCAAAAACTTAGAAATTCGTTGTAAGAGGAGCGTTCCCCATCTCGACGCACATAACGCGAGCGATCAGGATCATACATATTAAGGATGGCACCCTGATTGAAGATACTGGAAGACCCGCTACTTGCCGGATGCATCTCATTTCCTTCAATTTTGGTCGGGCGCCCTTCGTGATTTTCAACAACAATGCCTGTCAATGCATCCTGAAACGGCATCGCAGAAGCATAATAGAGCGGTTCGCCGGGAATAACCTCTTCAGGTTGATTACTATAAGGAAGAATTTTTTGAACTGGTCGACGACAAGAAGCAAATCCAGCCAAGGCAATAGATGCTCCCATTACGCGGAGGAAGCTGCGGCGAGATACTTTGTCCGTCAATTCGGTCGCCTCTTCAGGGAACTCGCGGTCAACGAACTTCTTATACTCGTCGTTTTTAGCCAGCTGATTCAGGCTTTTCCAGTAATTGGCTTTTTTGCCCTCGCCGTTTAATTGCGTTACATCTTCGCTCATCGATTGCTATATCTGCTTGGTTTATAAATTCCGTTAACTGATACGATTAATAATGGCATCCCTGGCAATAGGTAGGTGGATGCACATTGTGCTTGGCAATCAGCTTTTTGCCCAGCTCAACTTGGTTTTCAACTTGATAACCCATCGTTGTTACTTCTTCAACGGGACGCAGATGTTGCTCTGGATTTCGGTGGCAGTCAAGACACCAGCTCATACTCAACGGCTCTTGCTGCGATACAACGTCCATTTTGTCAACACGCCCATGGCACGATTCGCATCCAACACCAACATTCACGTGGGCTTCGTGACTAAAGTATGCATAATCAGGCAAGTTATGGACCCGGACCCACTCAATAGGTTCACCGGAGTTCCAGCTGTCGCGAATTTTTTGAATTTCTTCAGGTCGCTGCGAGTCAATTTGACTGTGACAGTTCATGCATGTCTGTGTAGGAGGAACGTTTGCCTGCTTGGAATTGAACACTTCCGTGTGGCAATATTGGCAATCCAGCCCCAGCTGTCCTGCGTGAATTTTGTGACTGTAGTCAACAGGTTGTTGGGGTGCGTATCCCACGTCAGTATATTCCGGGGAGAAGAAGTACCATACTCCTGCAACAATCGCTGTTAAAAATACAATTGCCCCTACTAAAAGCCGCCTTGGAATTTCATCTGCCCACTTAGGAAAAATCTGAGCCATAAATCAATAGAAAATCGAATTAACAGTTGCTTTTTTTCTGTCATACCAAAATTACGACGGGTCGTCGAGTCGGCATGAATGTATGGAAAAAATCGGTCTTAAAGAACCCTAGAGGAGACCTTCAAGGTATTTATATCAAATCTAAATAAAGTCCCCGTCCTTCATTTTAATGCGGTTTCGAGAATGAATTTAAGATAAAATCTATTATAGAAAATGCCTAAAAAAAATATCGGAATATCAGGAATAGTGAATGGTTCCTGTAAACGGTTTGTTCGGCTGAATTTAGTAGAATAACTAGCTACATATTTTGTATTTTTGCGATCAAAAAAATACCTATGTCAAATCCCGGAAACGAGTTCACCCTTGAGTTTTTAAAAGATTTGAGCCTTGTAAAAGCGCTGGGTGTCATTGTATTAATAAGCGGTGCTGCGTTCGCGTTCTTAATTTGGCTCATATATTATAAAGGAGGGAGTGATTACAGTTCGACCCTGATTACCAGCCTGCCGGCGCTCAATGCATTGCTGAATGCCACCAGCGCAGTTCTAATCGTTTTGGGATACAAAGCGATTCGTGAGCGGAAATTTCGAAAGCATATGAAACTGATGCTGACGGCTTTTTTTACCTCCACACTTTTTTTGATCAGCTATGTTATCTATCACAATTTTCATGGAAGCACTCCATTCGAAGGCCAGGGCCTGATTCGCCCGATCTACTTCTTTATATTAATAACTCACATCATACTTTCGGCCCTTGTCGTGCCGTTCATACTCACTAGTTTCTACTTCGCGTTTTCTGGAAAGCTTGCCTATCACCGCAAATATTCAAAAATAACACTCCCGGTTTGGCTCTATGTTTCTGTGACCGGAGTGCTTATTTTTGGGATATTGAAGGTTTTTAACCAATAAGTGGAAACCGGGGGCAACGGAGACCGGGAACCGGAAATATCTGGAAAATCTAAAAATTGATTTGACTGCAGGGAATTAGAAAATATATCCCGTCACCGCCTCGCCCGCTTCCAGGCGTTTTTCATCATCATATGATGGAAATTCTTCTCTTTTTGTCCCTCTTCCGGACGACGTTGGGTATAACTGCCATCGGGATGCATGTCCCACGCCAGCCGGTTATCATTGAGTGCTTTTTTCAAGATAGATATAATACGCTTCTGCAGCGACGGCAGTGTGATCGGGACTATCGCTTCCACCCGCTCATTCAGGTTGCGTGAGCGCCAGTCTGCACTGCCGATAAATATTTTGGGATCTCCATCATTGCCAAAATAGAAGATACGATCATGCTCGAGGAACCTGCCAATAATGCTAATAATGCGAATATTATCGCTATAACCCTTTAGTTGCGGACGCAGCCGGGAGTGCCCCCGCACAATCAGGTCAATCTGTACACCTGCCTGGGAGGCTTCATACAACCGCTGGATAATGCCCACATCATCCAGTGCATTCATTTTGGCAATGATCCGGCCCTCTTTTCCTTGTTTGGCCAGCTCTGTCTCACAGTCTATCAGGTTATAGAAATCGGTGCGCAGGCTGTGCGGTGCCACCATCAGTTTCTGAAATTTTTGATCGGGGGCGTATCCTGTAAGGTAGTGGAACAGGTTGGTCACATCGTGGCATAACACCGGGTCGTTGGTCAGAAGTCCCAGGTCGGTATAAATCTCGGCCGTTTGCGTGTGATAGTTGCCCGTACCGATATGGCAGTATGTAATATGTTCATCCCCTTCGCGGCGTACAATGAGCGCTACTTTCGCGTGTGTCTTTAATCCCACCAGCCCGTAAGCTACGTGGACACCGGCATTTTCCAGCATTTTTCCCCATTCAATATTACTGGCCTCGTCGAAACGGGCTTTCACCTCTACAAGCACTGCAACCTGCTTGCCTTGCTCCGCCGCTTTGATGAGCGACTTAACGATCGGGGAGTCATCGGAAGTGCGATACAGGGTTTGCTTGATCGCCAATACATCGGGATCGTTGGCAGCTTCTTCAATAAGGCGTTGTACACTTGAGGAAAAAGACTCGTAAGGGTGATGAACCAGGATATCGCCCTTGCGGATAATATCAAATATATTTTGTTCCTGTTCGGTTTCCCCCTCATGATACAGGGGCTTGGGTATCGGGGGATTCCATTTCTCATAGCGTTTGCCCGGGATGTTGAGATTTGCAATGCTGAAACACATGGTAAGGTCAAGCAGACCTTCAACATGTTGGATGTCGCTGTCTTCCAGCCGTATCTCATTTTTCAGCAGTTTTTCGACTTCTGGATCTACGTTGTTCTCAATTTCCAGCCGCACAACTTCCGCAAATCGGCGTTCCCGGAGTTCCTCAGAGATCATCGCCAGCAGATCTTCCGCTTCCTCTTCATTTCTTCGCAGGTCGGCATTGCGCGTTACCCGGAAAAGGCAAGTGCTTTCTATCTTCATGCCGGGAAACAATTTGCCGATGTTCTTACGTATCACCTCTTCAATCGGAACATAGTGGTATGCGGTTGAGCCACCAGCCACTCGCAACAGCCGCGGTTGGTTGGTGGGAATCTTAACGCGGGCAAAGTTAAAAGCCTGGCGATTTGGTTTTTTTAGCTTGACTGCAAGAGACAAACTCAGATTTGAAATAAAGGGAAAGGGATGCCCCGGATCGACCGCAAGAGGAGTGAGCGTCGGGTAGATATGATCCAGGAAGTACTCATCCAGATTATTCTGCTGTTCACTGTCGAGTTCAGCGTAATCAGTTATCTGAATTGAGGCCTCTTCTTTCAGCAGCGGCTGCAGTTCATGGTTCCATACTTCAGCCATCTTCTGCTGCATTTCATTTATTTTTCGCTGCAGCAATTCTATCTGAGTTTCCGGGGTGCGTCCGTCAGGACTCAGGTCATCTACACCGGCCGCCTCCTGCCGTTTTAACCCACCGACACGTTTTTGGATGAATTCATCCAGGTTACTGGCAGTAATACCCAAAAACCGAACGCGTTCAAGCAAAGGAGTCCGCGGGTCCATTGCCTGGTACAACACCCGCCAGTTAAAATCCATCCATCCCAGCTCACGGTTCAGGTAGAGTGAGGGATGCACGTTGGAGGTTCCTTCTGGAATATCTTGCGCTTCAACGGCAGTTGGGATACTGGGAATACTCTCTAAATCCTCTTTTTCCTGTTGATCTCCGTTGGTTTTAAAAAACCACGCCTGCTCTCCGGCATTCCATATGATGGAATCGTCGCGCAGGCTGCGAAAATCCCTGAGCAGATGCTGGGCTAGCGATTTATTTCCATTGGGAGTCTGGGAAATAAAACCTGAATCGAAAGTTGATTCGACAAAGTTTGCCGCTTCCTCTCTTTCGAGACGACCTTTGTCCTTAATTAGATTAATCAACCAAACCGCTACTTCTTCCGTGCTGAAACTAGACACTGTTTTAAATTTATTTTCCCTTAATAAAAAGTAAATATAACAAACTAAGCCGGGTTTTATGGCTGTCTTCGCATTCTTAGTAATTTCTTAACATTGACCTATATAGTAAAGCCGTGCTTCCACGTTGTTGGAAGCACGGTAGAATAAGATGCTGTTTATCTATTCCAGGAAGTTCTCACCTGCCTGAGGTATAAGGACTTCGGTATCGGAGGCATCTTCAGTGAACTTTTTGAACTCCTTGGGGGAGCCGGTCAGCACCGGAAATGTACCATAGTGGATGGGTATCGCGTATTCGGCACCAATTAGTTCGGCAGCCCAGGCAGCTTCTTCTGGACCCATCGTATAATGATCGCCCATTGGCACGGCAATAAGGTCGGGGTTATAAAGTTCACCATACAGCTCAAGATCGGCAAAAATGTTTGTATCTCCCAAGTGATAAAAAGTAAAATCATTAAAGGCTACTACCAGCCCTCCCGGATCGCCGGCATATTCCCCCTGGTATGATGAGCTGTGATTTGCAGAGACCAGTGTGACACTGAAGTCATCAAAATCCAGGGTTCCTCCTTTGTTAAATTCAACTGCCTGGTCCTCCGGCAATCCATGCTTTTTCAGCAGGCCGGACAGCTCTACGATAGATACGACTTGGCAGCCTGTTTGTTTTGCAATATCTATTGTTTCGCCGACATGATCGGCATGACCGTGGGTCAGAAGTATGAAATCGACTTCTTCGGGCTCCTTCCACTCGTCCGGGGTGGTGGGATTATTTTTTAAAAAGGGATCTATGTAAATATTATTTCCCTCAGGAGATTCCAATTTGAATGCCGAATGTCCCAGCCAAAAAGCATTGACAGAAGTTTCCATGATGTATGAGTAATTTTGCTTACTATTCAAATTTTAGTTGACTATCCTAGTTCAATATGTTATTAATTAGTTCCAGTTGGTCACATATCATCGTTCTTAACTTTTAAACTTATGGGTACTAACAGCTTTTCTTTTTTAACAGTTTCAGAACCCATTGTTGACTGCAGGTTCTGAGTTTATTAAGAATCTTATATAAAATATTTCAACTCTGAAGATTAAATCGAAAAAATACAGAGGTATGTTTTATGGCTGAACGCATTAAACTCCATCCTGAGACTCCACATGTAAAACGAATCTTTGAAATAGCAGATATGCTAAAACAGGGAAGCATTGCCCTTTTCCCTACCGACAGCCAGTATGCCCTGGGTTGTGAATACACAAATAAAAAGGGAATTAAGCGAATACGCGAGATCCGTGATATGAACAATGATGATCACCTGACCATTTTGTGTGATTCCCTGTCAGGTATTGCCAAGTTTGCCCATATCTCTGATCACAATTTTAAGTTGATTAAACGACTTATTCCAGGACCCTTCACATTTATCTTGCCGGCAACAAAAGAAGTTCCCAAACTGTTGGTGCACCCCAAGAAAAAGACCGTCGGTATTCGGGTGCCCGATTATCCTATTTGTGAACTACTCGGCAGGGAAGTGGGCAATCCGCTTGTCTCCATAACAGCGAAAAAGCCGAATTTGGGTGACGAGGAACTAGCGAACTATGAAAGAGAACCGTTTTTGAGAGAGTTTGAAAAATTGGTCGATGTCATTATTGACAATCAGCAAGAACTACCGAGTAAGGAGACAACTATTATTGATATGACAGAAGAACGGGCTAAAGTATTGCGACGTGGTCTTGGGGCTGAAAGGGTCGAAGAGGTGTTTTTAAGCCAGGGCGAACCACTTGAGGAGGTGGCCGCAGAATGAGAATAGCCATCAATACCGGGGGGGGAGACGCGCCAGGACTTAACGCAGCTATTAGATCTGCTACCCTTGCTGCACTGAAGCGGGGGTGGGAGGTCTTTGGCATAAAAAATGGGTATGGCTCGGTCTATACTGAAAAACCCTTCATAAAAATGGACGAAGAATCGGTCCGTGGCATTACCTTGTTGGGTGGTACTATTTTAGGTACCGCCAACAGGGGGAATCCTTTCGAGATGCCTTATGAAAAAGAAGATGGCACACAGGGATTGAAAGATGTATCCGACCACTTGGTTGCTAAATTCAATGAATATAATATTGATGCGCTGGTGGCCATCGGTGGAGACGGCTCTATGCACATCGCCCATAAGTTAACACAGAAAGGCATTAAGATCGTGGGCGTGCCCAAAACCATTGACAACGATCTTTGGGGCTGCGATGTCACGCTCGGTTTTGACACCGCCCGTAGCATTGCGACTGAAGCGATCGACCGAATTACCACAACGGCTGAATCGCACGAGCGGCTGATGGTTGTGGAAGTGATGGGACGGTATGCCGGATGGATTGCCCTGTATTCCGGTCTCGCCTCAACCGCAGACGTCATCCTCATTCCCGAAATACCCTTCAGCTATGATTCTATCGTTGAAAAAATTAAGGAGCGAAGATCCAAGGGTAAAAACTACACAATGATTGTAGTTGCCGAGGGAGCCAAGCCGGAAGGCGGAGACATTGTAACAAAAGGGAAAACTTTAGGACAGCAGGAACAACTAGGCGGTATTGCCAGCCAAGTTGCCCATGAACTTTCGGAGCGAACAGGACAGGAATCACGTTCGGTAGTCCTTGGCCACCTGCAGCGCGGAGGATCCCCCACGACGTATGACCGACTCATTTCGATGCGATATGGAGCGTCGGCCATTCGTTGTGTTGAGAATGGCGACTTTAATGAACTGGTGGTCTTGCAAGACAACAAGTTGACGACCATCCCACTGTCGGAAGTAGCGGGTAAAATGAAGTACGTGCCACTGGACAGTGACATTGTACAGACTGCTCGCGATGTGGGCATCTGCATGGGAGATTAGGCGTCTAAACATTCTAAGTGCGTTGCACCTATTTTCCTCACTTATCCCAAAAATCTTCCATGAACATTTTCCACTTATTCCGGTTGGTTTCGTGTACCCGTTTTAGGTCGGATGTTACTTTTTGGAATTCCGGGTGATCATGCAGGGAGCTCCAGGCGGGATTCGACGTAATCCATGGATAGTTTTCATATCCTAGGTATATCGTTTTACGGAGCCAGTGCAGCGCTTCGGATTTGTTTCCTTCTACAACGCAATAAGTCGCCATACGATACGCCATCTCACAATCGGTTGCCGAAATCGCCAGTAGTTCATCGGTAATTAACTCGGCGGCCTTGTCCGGATCTCCATTCTTGACGTAGCACATCGCCAGCGTCGGGTAGCTCATTCGCCGGGAGGGTTCTTTCTTAATAACGGACTCCAGTATCGTAATCGCTTTTTTGTATTCCCCGTTGCGGAAATAGAGGTAGCCTTTGGTAGTTCGCAACAGCGATTGGTCCGGCTCCAGCGACAGCCCTTTTTCGACCTGTTGCCAGGCCTTGTCCAGTTCTCCCATGTAGTGATAGACCCGGGCCCGTCGATTATATATTTGTGTGGCAGCAGTGGGATTGTTTTGCAGTGCCATCCCAAAAAGGCGGAGGGCATCATCATAAATACCATCGAGCTGGAAGATGATACCAGCACCAAGGAAGACTTCGGCATCATGCTTTGTTCGTTTTAGCAGAACCTGGATGTCCCGCCGTGCCTGCTCTTTTTCACCTCTCCACAGGTAGGTGTAAGCGCGTTGTAGTTTCGCCTCCACATTCGTTTTGTCGATCTCCAGGGCTTTTTCAAGATGGCGTTGGGCTGCCATAAAGTGCGTGTGTCCCCCAAATCCATTGACCACGTAATTAAGATGTACGCGTCCCAGTCCCGCATGGGCGGGTGCGAAATCAGGAGCCTTTTGCAATACGGTTTTAAACTTTTTTTTACTCTCTTCCAGGTCCCGCTGATTGCTCGATCCCCACAAAAAGCGGGACAACAGGGCGCGTGCTTCCAGGTATTCCTCCGAAACCTGGTCTGGCAGCGACTCCGATTCTTCCTCGGGTTCTTCCATATCCAGGTTTTCGAGGTTAAACAGTGCCTGTTCCACCTCATCGGTGATATCGCTCTGCACCTTGACCAAGTCAAAAGAAGGCACTTTGATTGTACTACCGGCAGCAATTGATTTGTCTGCTACTTCCAACAGCTGCCAGTTGAGGTTGAATCCCTCGTCAGACCTGAAATAGGAGCCGGTCAGGATATATTCTGATTCCAGCTGGTGGCCTACCTGGATTTCGTCCAGGTTGCGGTTGGTCAGTGATAAAAAGGCTCCCGGGGGACGCACCCTTACTGAGGTATTTTGGGCCAGACGGTTGGCGATGGCATCGGCCATGGCCAGGCCAAAATACCGGTTTTGCTGGTTAGTGGCTTCTTCCGCCTGTTTGAACGGGAGTACTGCAATGGAGTTTTTGGGTGCTTCCTTATTTTCGGATTGGTCAAAAAAGTCCGTGAGCTTTGATAACAGGCTTGTACGTTGCCGGTTTTCCGATTGGGATTTAGGTGCCGGAGTTGGTAAGACGGCCGAGTGTTCGCCCGGAACAGTCCCCACCTCGAAATCCATACTCTTCATAATGGTTTTGAGCGCCTCATAGATTTCTGTCACCGACTTGAACCGGTTGGATGGTTGTTTATCCAGCGCTTTCAGTATCACATTCTGCATCGATTCCGGGACGTCATCACGGAGCGTCTGCGGACGAATTGGCTCGGTGTTCTTGATCTGGTGAATAAGGCCTCCCTGCCCCGCACTTTCCGGTACCCAAAAAGGATGCCGGCCGGTAATGATTTCATAAAGAATGACGCCGAGTGAAAAAATATCGGAGTGCTCCGTGCTGCGACGTGTAACAAAAAGTTCGGGCGCCATATAGGCGATGGTGCCCATCTGGTTGGTCTGGGATCCCTGTCCATTTTGGTGGGCGGTGAAACCAAACTCCGATTCGTGCACCGGTTTCGGCTCCTCCTCTTCATCCCTGCGGCGCCGCGCCAGCCCAAAATCAAGGATTTTAACCAGGCCTGCTTCCGTAATCATAATATTCGCGGGCTTCAGGTCGCGGTGCAGAATCCCCATTTTGTGGGCCTCTGCGAGTCCCTCCGAAATCTGGATGCCGATGGACAGGGCAAAACGCAGGTTCAGCGGTTCTTTTTGTATTAGTTCTTTCAGTGTTTTACCGGGCACGTGCTGCATCACCATGTACGGTCGTTTCTCATACTCACTGACTTCGTAAATGGCACACACATTTGGATGCTGAATAGCTGAAGCAAGGCGGGCTTCCTCCAAAATTTTGAGCCGCACTCGCTTTTCCCAGGCACGTTCCGGGTGAACAATTTTGATCACCACCGGCCGCATCAGCTTGGTGTCCGTTGCCAGGTACACCGTGCCCTGCGAACCGGATCCCAGCTTTTGGTGGATGTCGTAATGGTCTATTTTTTCTAGCTTCATAGCTCCCCAAAATAACTGTAATCCGCTCTAACTGCTATCTCTTTTTTAAAATGAATTTGGGAAAGGAGTGAGTTGGAGAAGAGAATATGCCCGATTTAAGAGTAATTACGGGTAAAGCGAATAAAAGGGGATAAAGGGAAGTTAGGGAACCTCCACTTCCTACTTTGTAACCCTCTAAAGTGACCTTTATCCAATTATTAATCCGTAAAGAGCTTTTCGAACTCCTCTTTAAAATCCGGCTTAATAATTCCTCTTTCAGTGATAAAGCCAGTGATATATTTATGGGGCGTTACGTCGAAAGCAGGGTTATAGGTCTCTACCTTGTCAGGGGCCACTTGTGAGCCGTTGAAGGATGCGATTTCGTCGCCTTCTCTTTCTTCAATAGGGATTTTATCCCCGGATTCCAGCTCCATGTCGATGGTGGAAAGCGGCACGGCTACATAGAAGGGGACGTCATTCTCTTTAGCCAGGACAGCCAAGGGATAGGTACCGATTTTATTGGCGGTATCTCCATTAGCGGCGACGCGGTCAGCTCCAACAATAATAAGATCTACCTTGCCTTGCTGCATCAGGGATCCCGCCATGGAATCGGTAATTAGTTTCATCGGTATTTCTGCGTTCATAAGCTCCCAGGAGGTAAGTCGTGCTCCCTGCAAGAGCGGACGCGTCTCATCCACCCATACGTGTATATCCTTAGCGGCCTGATGGGCATGAAAAATGACGGAGAGAGCGGTCCCATACTGCCCGGTTGCCAGGCTGCCGGTGTTACAGTGCGTCAAGATGTTCGATTTCTTTTTTACTAGCTCCAGCCCATTTTCGCCAATCTTTTTGTTGATCCGCTTGTCTTCATCGTGAATCGTTTTTGCGGTCTTCAGAACGATCTCTTTGATCTCTGAAATATCCTTGTCCTTGTGCGCCTGGATGGTACTCTTCAGTCGGCTCAGGGCCCAGTGCAGATTTACCGCTGTGGGACGAGCTGTTTCCAGGTATTCAGCGATGCGCTCAACCTCCACCCAGAAACTTTCAAATGTACTTTCAGGCAGTTCTTTTATCCCGAGGTAGAATCCATAGGCAGCTGCGATTCCAATAGCCGGGGCGCCGCGTACTCGCAGTTTCTTTATCGCCTCCCAAATGCGCCCCACATCCTCTATATCGCTGTACACTTCACGATTGGGGAGATAGGTTTGATCTAAAATTCGCAGATGATCGCCGCGCCATTCAATTGCCTTTATTGCAGTGTCCGTATCGCTTCCCATATGATTCACTTAATTAACTTTGCAAATGTTCTCTGGTATAATTGATTTCAGTAATCAGTAATATAAACTGATCAATCTTAACTATTTGTATAATTGTTAGATATAGAATCTATAACTACAAACTTTTTCCACAGATCTTTTTTTGACCTGCAGTTCCCTTTCAGAGCTTAGTGGCCAATATGAGGGTTGGCAGATGGTAATACAAATTATTTATCTCCTAACGCGTTTAGCGGTTGAGTTATGAATCCATAATCTAAAATAGAATCTCTCAGTCATCCTGAACCTTTAGTCCTGAGCTTGACTCAGGATCTCATTCAGGATCTCGTAAAGATGACAAACGTTGATATTAAATCGAAATAGAATCAACGCATATATCCATGCGAGATCCTGCGTCGGGGTGCAGGATGACTGAGAGGCATTTCCTAACCGCTCAATGCAATATCTCCTATTATAACTAGTAGCCAGCTACATTGCCATCTCCCCTGGGGTCGGCCGCTCCGTGTCGTTTTCCTTCCTCATCCACAAAGATAACATGGGATCGCCCGATATTGTCCATAGTAGCAAGCTGGTGACCCTTCCGCTCTATCAAACGCTTGGAATCGACCGTAATGCCAAAAGGTTCATAGGACAGTTGGTCGGGCAGCCATTGGTGGTGAAAACGGGGCGCATTCACTGCCTGCTGCGCATTCATTCCAAAGATGGCCATATTTAAAAAGTTTTGCAGCGTTGCGGTAATGATGCGGGGTCCACCAGCGGCTCCAAGCACCATTCGCAATTTACCGTCCTGGGTGACGATGGTGGGAGACATACTGCTCAGCATCCGTTTACCTGGTTCAATAGCGTTGGCTTTACCCTGGATCAAGCCAAACATATTCGGTTCCCCCGGTTCTGCTGTAAAATCATCCATCTCATTATTCAGCAAAAAGCCGGCCCCATCGACACTGAATTTATTTCCAAATGAGCCGTTCAGCGTTGTGGTGACGGCCACAGCATTTCCGTCTTTGTCTACAATGGAGAAATGGGTGGTCTCGGAAGATTCACTGTATTGAAAGCCGGGAATGGTGCCGTGTCCGATCTCATCGCTGTCAGATGCGCTGTTGGGATCATAACTCTTCATTCGTTCTTTATTGTAGGATCTGCTCAGAAGCCGCTCCGAGGGGATATCTACAAAGTCGGGATCTCCCAGGAAATGAGCACGATCGGCAAAAGCCCGCCGCATCGCTTCCGTCAACAGGTGGATATAATCCGGGGAGTTGAACCCAACCTGCTCAAGATCGTAATTTTCTATCATTTGCAGTATTTGAGCAATAGCGATGCTACCACTGCTGGGCGGGGGCATGATATTGAGCTCATACTCCCGAAATTGAGCTCGAACCGGATCGCGCCACTTGCTTTTGTAGTTTCGGAGATCGCGATAGGTGATACGCCCCCCGTGCTGTTGCATTTCCCGGATAATCATTTCAGCGGTCTGACCGGAGTAAAACCCACTGCGTCCAAAACGGGCAATGCGTTCCAGCGTTTCAGCCAAATCTTCCTGAACAAAGAGGTCGCCTTCATGGTATGGCGTGCCACTTGATTTGGTAAAGTAGTGCAGGGAGGATCGATCTCTTTTGAAAGATTCGGCGTGGGTGTAGAGGTCATTGGCCTGGGTCCATGAGAGCCGGTATCCCTCACGGGCGAGCTTTATTGCCGGGGCAATCACTGCTTCGAGTGGCAGACGGCCGTAGCGTTCTGTAGCCCTGACCATGCCGTCAACCACACCCGGCACCCCGGAAGCCAGGATCGATCGGCGACTCATGTCGGGTTGATATTCCCCATTCCTGATGAACATATCATTCGTTGCCCCGGAGGGCGCTTGTTCACGAAAATCCAACGCACGCGTTGTGCCATCTGCCATGTGCAAAACCATGAAGCCGCCCCCGCCTATGTTTCCGGCCCTTGGCAGAGTTACCGACAGGGCAAACTGCACGGCCACGGCGGCATCCACCGCATTGCCACCCTGTTCAAGGATTTGTCGCCCGATTTCTGAAGCGTGACGCTCGGCCGTTACAACTGCAGCCTCATCGTAGGACTTGGCCCAGCCAACCTGGGCAGATGTTTTTGGAGAGGTGGAAATAAAGAGAATTAGGATCAGGAGTAGTTGAAACAGGTACCTCATTGAACAAAAAATTTCATTTCTTTGTGGCGTAATCTCGATTAATATAAGAAAATAAGATTGATGCGTGTTGGCTACAGGTTCAGAATATACTAACAGTCAGAGCTCCAGAAAATTGTTTTCGTCCGCTTGGGTTATCGCTTCGAGGAGTTTTATGACTTGCTGGTGGAGTTGCTCATCGTTTTTACAGGCCCTCTCGACGTAGAGCTTTTTTTCTTGTTTTGTCTGTAATTTAAGGGCATTATCTACAATCTCTTCTATCTCTTGCCAGCGCAGTTTGTCCATATGGATCCTTGTTTGTCCTTCCTTTGCTAGTATGTATGCGAAATATGGAAGGGGAATAGGCCATATTGTTATTCTTTAGACCATTTGTCACTTCTTCCTCATCCTTATGCCCGATTTTATTCATGTAGACACTACCAATTTTGAGGTCTTTACTATTTATTTAACGTCAGTTTGAGGATTACAAAAATTATAGCTGTCATCGCGAGGAGGCGCCTTTGATAGTAGTGGGTTCCATCTTGAGGTCGACGTGGCGATCTCCCCGTCCGTTTTCTGTTCAGTCACCGGGAGATTGCCTCCCGACAGGTGTCGAGATCCCGATGGTCACTTAATCCCTCAATGACAGGTTTTATATCGAATTGATGTTCCTTTAGATAATTTGTCACCATTCTGCTTGGTATTACGCAATTCTACTATGTAGCGAAATGGGTATTCCATTTAGGAGTGACTACTAAAATCCATCAAACAATTGATTGAGACTGAAGAAGTGAGAAAAGATTAGCCTGCTTGGGCGGAATAGATTGGCGCGAATTTTACTACCTGCTGGGGCTTTGAGGGCCGTTGCAGGACTTTATCATTTTATGCTTGTGTAACTTGTTCCAAATAGGATTTTGCCTGCTTAGTTCGGTTGCTGCTTTCTCCAAAAATATCGAGATAGATGCTGTATGCTTGCTGAAAATATTTCCGGGCTTCCTGTGGCTCATCCATATCCTGTTTCAACTTGGCGAAATGAAAGTAAAATTCGGCTTGTTGATGGTTGTTTCCCGGAACCACTTTCTGGTGAATAGATTGGACCTGCTGAAAATATTCCCGGGCCGGTTTATACTTGCCCATCTCCCGATAGGCTGAAGCCAGTTTAATCTTTGCTCTCGCAACACGACGGTTATATTCCCCCAGCTTTCTCTTATAAGCCAAATACTTTTCTTGAGGAGTGAAATTGCTTTTTTGTAGTTTTCTTGTTTTTGATAAACAACTGCTAAATGAGAAAAAGGACCGGCCAGGTTAAAATTATCTTCACCCATATGCTTTGTTCTTGAGGTGATGATCTCTTGTAGCAATTGTTTAGCTTCTGACAGTTTATTTTGATTGTACTTGGCTATCGCAACATATTTTTTTGCCCCATTTATATAATCATTTGTAGGTTCCAATAGCTTTTGATAAGTATGCAATACTTCTTGAGCAAGTTGTTCTGCTTTCTTGTAGTCTGCTGATAAGAAATAATTGATAGAAAGATGATACATAGAAAGTGCCGCGGGCATACTTTCTTCACCTGTCAGCCTGCTATTCAGTTCAATTGATTTTAAAAAATAGTGGTTTGATTGCTTAAAGTTACCCCAATCGCGGTTCACCCATCCGAGGAATTTGTAATTCTCAGCAATCGTCATTGTGGGATTGGAGAACGCCTTCCGATGTAGTTTGTTCGATTGCAGAAGGACTTGTTTGGCCTTTCTAAAATCGGATACATAAATAAGCGATTTTCCATAACCACTCAACATTTGCATATAGTCAAAACTATTTCCCATGCCCGCGCTGGAATAGATACTGTCTGCTTTTTCGTAATAGGAATTTGCTAGTTCATAATTTTCAACAAACACGTTAACCCTGCCCAGCAAGCTGAATACAGATGCCTTTAAGGCGGAGGGGGGATTGCTCATACTTATTAAAAGCTGGTGAGCCTTATGGACTGGTTTAAGAATTGCTTGATCTCCAGTTCTCCGTTTACTTTCCAACTGTCCAAGCTTAACGTAAATCCGGACTTTACTTTCAAGAGAATCTGCAATTTGTGGAGTTTGGGAGAGTGCTTTCCGGTAGCTTTCTTCTGCTTCTGCAAAAGCGTCGATACCCGTTAGTGCATCTCCGATAGCCGTTAAAACTTCGATATAAACATCCGGTTGATCTTTTAATTTACCGGTAATTCTGTTTTGTCCGTTTAACATCAATTCCCGGGCAGTCACATTTTTGCCCTCATAACTAGTTGATTGAGGATTGGAGGATCGAAAAATATCGACCAAAAAGTTTTTAACGGTTTCGGCTTTCTGAGCCTCCGCTTCTGCAATATTGCGCTCTTCGGTAATCTGATCAATATGATAGCTTCCAAATCCAATAATAGCTGCTAAAATCAGGCATGCACCAACGACAGCCTTCCGATTTCTTTTTAAAAATTTTCCAACTCTATACTTAAGGGTATCGCTCTGGGCTATCAGGGGCTGGGCGTGTTCGTAGCGGTTTAGATCCTCCAGCATCTGCTCAACCGATCTATACCGGGCTTTCGGCTCTCTGCGCAGTGCTTTCATAATAATAGCACCCAGATCCCCCCTTATTTTCTGGGTCATAAAAGAAGGAGTGGTACCACGTTGGGAAGCAATTTTTGTTTTTTGGGATTCAGGTAGCTTGGCGAATTTGTCAGCTGGCTTGGCTGGGCCCCCGCCCAACACGTGCTTCTCTAAGTTGGCTAGATTTTTACTCTCAATGTCAAAGGGACTGGAGCCCGTCAGCAACTCATACATAAGGATGCCAAGCGTATAAATGTCGGTTGCTGTGGTGACAGCATTGTTCTGATACTGTTCCGGGGCAGCATATCCCAGCGTCATCATCCGGGCACCGGTGCGGGTTTGAAATGTAGAATCAGCTGTACTGTCCATCATGAGTTTGGCAATACCAAAGTCCAGTACTTTGACGGTACCATCGTCAGTCACAAGAATATTTGACGGCTTCAGGTCGCGATGTATTGTTGCATTACGATGGGCATGCTTAACGGCTTTACAAACGGATGTAAATAACTCCAGGCGTTTTTCTATTGAAAGCTGATGGGTGTTGCAATATTCCAAGAGTGGAATGCCCTTTATATATTCCATTACCAGGTACGGGAGTCCGTCCTGGGTAACGCCCCCGTCTAACAGTCGGGCGATGTTGGGGTGATCCAAATTCGCCAAAATATTCCGCTCCCTTTTAAAACGTGCGATATTTGAAGGTGTGTCCATTCCCCGGCGCATTATCTTAAAGAGGCCTTTGAATTACCTGCCGATTTGGGTCGTGTTTAATTTTGCGGGTACAAATAGGTAAAAACCGGCAAAATAATCCATAAATGCACCTTGCATTTTTCGTTTTAGGCCGAAATATCGGCCT
>NZ_JAMQKA010000037.1:0-59159 GCF_031569985.1 Aliifodinibius sp. S!AR15-10
GGACGTATACCAAAAATAGCTCTTTAAGCTGGTTCGTTTTCTAGGTCACCCCGACAGCTCCAGTCTGTTACTTGTCCCTTCAATATAGAACGTTTTACTAACGGGAATCTAAAGGTTCGTTTTTTGGCCGTACAAAAAATGAACACTACAACGGAAATAAGACTCCTATCTGATAATTAGACCTCTTATTCCAATCCAGCTGTTACTTTTTTGTCACTAAAAAACAACTACCTGACGATAAAAACTACGAGCTAAATGTTAGAACCATTTTCCAGTCAAAGCGCCTATTTTTTTGTCGCTAAAAAAATGGACACCACAAATGATGATGAATCCCAGTTATTCTTTTCGAATTTGTGGGGTAAAGTTTGACGGTCCGTCTTTTGTCGTTTTTTCTTTATCGAAAAATGAAAGATCCCTATAAAATGAGGGGAGAGGCCATTTATTAATTCTTAAGCGGTAACAACGAAATCTCATCAAAATCCATATCCAACTCATCCAATACCGGCTCTGCTACCTCGGATATTTCTTCAGGGTTTAGGGCATCAAGACCCTCAATTTCAATGAAAAGAGTATTCTGATGTCCCGCTACGTAATAACGGGCTTCTCCGGCATTGAAACATTTTCTCAACGTGTCGACCAGGAGTTCCAGGTCCTGTTCGTATGCCTCGTAATCAGATTCGTCGAATTCAGCCATAATAATGTTGCGTATTGGATAATTGCTACTCATCTTTCGCCCAAACATACGGCGTGAACAGTCAAATACGCAATTTAATTATGAACCAGTCGATTCAGCGCCTTTCACAAATTGGCTCCAAATCAAACAGAAAAATTATAGGATTGATGTCCGGTACTTCGCTCGACGGTCTGGACATTGCACTTTGTGAGGTGAAAGGGGCAGGTGGGGAGACAGAGCTCGACTTGTTGGAATTTAAAACGTGCACTTATTCGGAGAGCATTGTCAAGAGATTGGGTCCCATCGTATCGAGGGAAACAGTCTCTCTGCAGGAAGTGTGCCTGGCCAACAGCTGGCTGGCCAACCTGCATGCCGACTTGGTGCTGGAAACACTGGGCGATTGGCAGATTGAGCCCGAAGCAATTGATGCGATAGCAAGCCACGGGCAGACCATTTATCACGCCCCCTTTGTAAAGCACAAGCAGAAAGGGATGCCCAATGCCACTCTCCAGGTTGGCGACGGGGATCATATCGCCCGGAAGACCGGCATCTTGACGCTGAGTGATTTTCGCCAGAAACATACCGCTGCCGGGGGAGAAGGGGCCCCGCTGGCCTCTATAGTTGACAGGCAGCTGTATTCCCACCCCACAGAAAACCGGTTTCTGCTGAATATCGGGGGCATTGCTAATTTTTCTTTTCTTCCCGCCGAGCAGTCGGAAGCGGAGTATGTGACCACCGACAGCGGCCCGGGAAATACGATGATAAATGCAATCGTGCAGAAGCATTTTAATAAGGATTATGACCGGGACGGAGAGATTGCCGAGGCGGGAAAGGTAAAGACGGAGCTGCTGGCTGAGATGAAGCGCGACTCCTATTTCAAGAAGCCGTTCCCTAAAACGACAGGCCCAGAGCTTTTTAACCTGGACTGGATTGAGAAGAAGAAAAAAGCAGCGAGTGTGGTAGATATTGACCCCCAAGACCTGGTAGCCACGGTAACCTGGCTCTCTGCAGAGAGCATTGCCGATGCCATTCGATCTGTGGCGAACAAGCTGGAAGAGGAACTACCGCCGGTGGTCTACCTCAGCGGGGGAGGGATGCACAACGACACCATGATGAAGTGGCTGCGAAACCTGCTGGAGAATATGCAGGTGGAAAGCTTTGAGGTGATCGGCTACAACCCCGATGCAAAGGAGGCCGCAAGTTTTGCAGTGTTGGCCAACGAGATGCTGGCTGGTGACGGTTTTTTGATCAATCCAAAACGCGGGGTGTCGCGGCGCGTGAATTTCGGGAAGATCTCTTTCCCGGTGTAAGGAAGAAGTTGCAAGTTGAAGGTCACAAGTTAAAAGTTATTGAGGATGAAGGTTGCTGGTAACCAACCTTCAACTTTCAACCTATAACCTGCAACCGTTCATTTAACAGTCGAAATAATCAGATAACTGCTGGTATTCTTTGATAAGCTTATCCCGTACCGGCTGTCCCTTCTCAAAGATCGCTTGCTGTTTTTTAACGTATTCCAGGCGCCCTTCTTCTGTCTCTATCTTTATCGGTTCGAGGCCGCGCTCTCTCAGGTCATAGGGACTGGCTTTCATGTCGATAAATCGCGCTTCCATGGCCAGCTCAAACGCTTCCCTAATAAGATCACTCCCGATCCAGGGGTACATTTTAAACGCCCACTTATAGAGATCCATGTTGGTATGTATGCACCCCGGCTGCTCCATCTCCTGGAAGTTGTCGCGGGCCGGTTCATGTTTGTTCATCGGTTGGGCCTCATCTGTGAAAAAGCGGAAAGCATCAAAATGGGTGCAAACCAAGGGGCGCGATTCCACGAACTCGGCCAGCTCTTCTTCCGACATACGCAGGGGCACCTGGTCGTGCCGGATACGATCTGCCTTGTAGACCATCGCCCACTCATGCATGCCAAAGCAGCCAAAGGAAGGTTTGTTGCCAGCGGAGTTCTGGAGTACGGTCAATATCCATTGCACCGCGCTTTTCCGATTCTCGGGGAACAGGTCGGGATTGAGAAATGCCCCATCCCGGGTAACTTCAAGCTCGCTGATTTCAAGCTGTTCAAAATCTTCGCCTACCAGTAATCGTCCAAACCCCGGTGACCAGCGTTTCAGGTGGGAGGGGCGGAATGTGTAATATTCAAACAGGAAGTCGATCACCGGGTCTTTTTCCTGTTGCTGCCGCCGTACCAGGTAATCATCAATCAGTTCAGAGATTCGCTCCTCGTGTTGTTCGGCCTGTGATCTCCAGTCGGCCGGTGATATTTTTTTCCGGATAAATGTAGGGTCGATATGGATTGCTGTTTTTGACATGGCATCAAAGATATCACATTTCGGGGGGATATTTAAAGCGTAACTTTTGTCCTTATCAAGGAAGATTTCTCCCCCTCGGTCGAAATGACGATTACAGGAATGGGCTCTGCTTTCAATAATAGCCCTCCAACCCGTATCAAATTCCATTGCTGAATCTGTCATCTCGACCGGAGCTTGCGCAGGAAGAGATCTTTCACCGAAAGGGCGAAGATTGTAGGAGCACGGCTAACTCCTCAGTATTCCGGCTAAAATTAAACAGTAGGTTCTTGTAATAGTTAACCCTACAGCCCGAGATGAACTTAAACTACGTCCTTCACAGTCATTCCCGCTCTTTATTGATGATTCAGAAGGTTGATTTTAGAGCAGTAAGAATATTCAAATAATAGTGAGGAAGAGACATGTTAAACAAAGCAAGTATTATGTTGACGCTGCTTTTACTATTAGGTACAACCCTAGGTTTTGCCCAACAGAAAGAGCATCAACAGATGCAACAGCAGATGAATCAGATGCAGAATATGCAACAGATGATGCAGCACATGAATCAGATGATGGAGCGTACCCAGACGTTGTCTCAAGAGATGAATCGTCGTATGGAGCAGACGCAAAACGAGCAGATGCGTAACCAGTACCAGATGATGAACCGAATGGGCGAACAGCTGCACCTTATGCTGGGCAATATGAAAAATGCAGCCGAGCGGTGTAATCTCATGCAACAAGACAAAGTTATGATGCAGAACAAGGAGATGAAGCAGGATATGGACCGTCTGCGTCAACACCTGCAGGACATGACCAGCCAGATGGATGAAGCTGTAAACTCAATGGAGAGAATGACAAAGCGACTACAAGAGCAAGCAGCTAAAGGCACGGCGCAAAACTGATCATCCAAGAGTGTATGAAAAGATGAGAAAGAAACTATTCATCCTTGAGGTGTTACTTGCGATGATTCTGGGAGCCGGCACGGCAATAGGTCAACAGATCTCGTATTCAGGATCGATGCAGTATGCCACCGGCTCCTATTTTTTTGAAGAAACCACAGGAAGTTTTTTACTTTCCAATGGGTTGAGTTGGTCAGGTGAGAGAGGAGGAATTGCATTTTCCATCCCCTTCATTTTGCAAAATTCCCCGTGGATATCCTATGGAGGAGCCGGTTTCATACCCACCGGGGGACCGCAGCATCAGGCTTTGAGAGATTCAACGGGGAACAGGCCAGGCCGGGGCGGAAAAGGCATGCAAGGGAATATGAAAAGCAAGGCCGATGGTGTAGATGCTGTTACCCAAACCCAGGGGAAGGGCGGGAATGCAGTTCCGATTCCGGATACAAGTTCATACACCGAGTCCAGTTTCGGTGATCCGAGTATTTACGCAAACCTAAAACTTTATAATTCCAGCTCGGGGATGACTTCTGTACAACTGAATTCGGGTCTCAAGATCCCGTTTGCCAATCCCAGTAGTGGATTTGGCACCGGTGAGTGGGATTTCGGCGTCGGCGTTTCGGGTCTACAACGGGTCAGTAACTACTTCCTGTTTATAGACCTGATGAAGTGGTGGTTTGGGAACATGCCCGACCTGGAGCTCAAAAATCCATTCACCTACAGCCTGGGGTTGAGCAGATCTTTTGGCAGCGGCTGGATGGTCAATACAACCTTCAGCGGCTACACCGAAATCATTGAGGATTACGATCCCCCGATGACCCTCGGGTTTGGTGTCGGTTATTTTGTCTCCGACCGGGTATCACTTAATAGTTCATGTTCTGTGGGATTGAGTGAGTCCTCCGCCGATCAGGCATTTGGATTGGGATGGAGCATTAAAATCTGAAAATCTTGAATCCTTAACTAAAAAGAATAAAACGGAGAGTATTATGAAAAGATATATAACCTCACTTATCGTATTGGTGCTGGCAGGAATGATGGCTAGTACCCCGCTTTGGGCACAGCGCGGAATGGGGAAGATGCAGAACTACATGAGACCCTTTGGTCCCGGTACAGTCGAGACTGTCAGTGGGGAGGTTACTGATGTAGTGTATGTTAAAAAAAGCACCAATATGGCGGGCGTTCATATTATGGTAAAAACCGATAAAGAAACTATCCCGGTTCACCTGGGACCAGTTTGGTATATCGAAAAACAGCAGCCGTTTGAAAAGGGAGATCGCGTAACGGTTACAGGCTCTCGCGTAACATTTAATAAGGTCCCGGCGCTTGTTGCTTCCATTGTTGTACGAGGTGAAATGACACTGCAGCTCAGGGACAAGAATGGTTACCCGGCCTGGCGAGGATGGCGAAAAAGCCGCACGATGAACAATTAATCTCAGGCAACCGAAATCTAAATTATATTTTTAAGGAGGAGACGCTATGAATGCTGCACACTATCACTTACTGCTCAACCATATGCCCATCTGGGCCACCATATTTGCTATGGCCATTCTGCTGTGGGGGATATACAGCAAAAATAACGCAATTAAAAAGTTGGCTATGGTTGGTTTTATCCTTGCCGGTGTTTCCGTATTGGCCGTGGTGCAATCAGGTGAGGAGGCTGAGGACATTGTTGAGGAAATTGCTGTCATATCGCATGATGACATTGAAGCGCACGAGGATTCGGCAGATATATCAAAATGGTTGACCATCATGTTGGGAATCGGTGGCGTAGCGGGATTGGTGATGCTGAATATTGGCGCCAGGGGTACCCGGGGCCTGTTCTGGTCACTGTTGTTGTTGGGGTTGATTACGCTTGCTTCGTTATCGTATACAGGGTACCTGGGCGGTCAAATTCGACATGCCGAAGAAATTAACGCTTCATCAACAGGAGAAGCCACGGACGGCCCGGATGCTTTACTGCAACTGGAAGAGTAATGACTGTTTCCATGTAGTGGAAGCTCCTTCAAAAAAGTTTGGGAATACCTGTAACTCTGCCAGTGTAATTATTGATATCTATAACAAACGAAATCCACAAATGAGGTCCATAAGGTAACCGGAAAGGAGGCCATTATGGATAAGCAACAAAAAGAACTTCACTGGTTTGAAAAACTTCCAGCTGAAAAACGCAAATCTAAGCATTCAAAAGTTCGTGGAAGCAGTAAAGAACGAAAGCCTAAAAAACAGACGTCAATGAGTAAGAAAAAAGATGTAAGCCTGGAAAAGTATACTGAAGAAGCAGATCGCTGGATTGATGAAGTCGCAGTATATCTCAAAACCGCAGATCGCCGCGACTGGGCCTGGAGTGCCCTTCGGGGAGTGCTGCATGCCATCCGGGATCGCATTACTCCGGAGGAAGTTTTTCAGCTTTCGGCACAGCTGCCCATGCTGCTCCGCGGGCTCTTTTTGGAAGGATACAACTTGAATAACAAACCGGAAAAGTTTCACCTTACCGACCTTATAGATCGTATTGAGATTTCTATGGGACCGGGCGTGACCTTAAAACCGGAATCGGCGTTTAAGGCCGTTCTTCTGGTTTTGCAAGATCACGTGAGCGAAGGCGAAATAAACGATATCTATGCTACGTTGCCTAAAGACATTCGTCAATTGTGGGACAAAAGCCTGGAAAAATACACTGTTTAAAAAAATAAGAGGACTATCATGGCACCAACACCCAAAAAAGAAAAAGAGACTACCAGTGTCGTCAAGCAAAACAGCAGGAAATCGAAACGTGAAGAGTATATAGACAAGCTGACCAAACAACTTAAAAAGTGGGACAAAGAGCTGGAAGAACTGGAGGAGAAGAGTGAGAAACAGATAGAAAAGATAAAGAGCAAATTCTCTGAAAATATCGATCTGCTCAAAATCAAGAGAAACCAGCTGAGAGATAAACTGCACCGGCTGGAGGAGGCAAGTGAAGAGGCGTTCAAAGAGGCCAGGAAAGACGCAGAGAACCTCTGGAAAGATCTGCGAAGAGGTTTCAGCGCGATCAGGAAAGAGTTGAAAAAGTGACCCGTGTAAGCGGGTAAGATTTACATAAACGGCTCGGGGTGAATCTCTGGGCCGTTTAGTGCTTTAATCCCGGCAGGGTTTATTGTTGTTGTTTAAATATCGCTAGCTAGTTGGAGAGAAATTAATGAAAAAAAATCTATGTCGTTTCTGGCTTTTGAGACGGCTTCTATGGGCAATCATTCTATCTGTGGCCATCACGCAGGTCAGTGTTGCCCAGTATTTTAATTTTGGTAAAAACCGGGTGCAGTATAACAACTTCGATTGGAAATATATTCAATCCGATCACTTTGATGTACACTATTACGGGTCATTGAACTACGAGCTGGCTGATTTTACCGTCCGCACCCTGGAATCTTCGCTAAAGCAGCTCAATGAGGATTTTGATCACGAAATATCAAACCGTATCAGGGTAATAATCTATGATTCTCATAACGATTTTTCTCAGACCAATGTGGTAGCACTACCCACGGAATCAGAAGGAATCGGCGGGGTAACGGACCTCTTTAAAAACCGTATTACCATGCCTTTCAGTGGCAATTACGCGGAGTTCCGTAGCACCCTGCAACACGAGTTGATGCATGCCGTCTTCAATGATATGTTCTACGGTGGCAGCATTCAATCCATCATCAGCAACAATGTGCAGCTGATCTTCCCGAACTGGTTTGATGAGGGGCTGGCAGAATATGTATCCAATGGGTGGGATACAAATACCGATATGTGGATCCGGGATGCCATAATCCACGATTACCTGCCTGACTTAACCAACCTGGGCGGCTACTTCGCCTACCGGGGTGGACAATCGCTGTGGAACTTTATTGTCGAGGAATATGGCCGAAATAAAATTGGTGAAATTCTCCAGATTATTAAAACCCGCCGGAATATCGCGGTTGCGTTTGAGCAGGCATTGGGACTTAATGTGGAACAGTTGTCGGATCGCTGGAAAGATTTTTATCGCAAGCGATACCTTCCGGAAGTAGCAGAACGCGAAAATATCCGGAACTTTGCCACACACATAACAGACTGGACAAAGAACAGTACCTACAACACCAGCCCGGCCATCGCTCCACAGGGCGATAAAATTGCCATGATTACCAACGACCGCGGTTATTTTGACGTGGTGGTAGTCAGTGCCATAACGGGCCAAAAGCTGAAGACCTTAATCAAGGGGACCGACAACATCAATTTTGAGGAGCTGAATATCCTGAATCCCAACCTAGACTGGTCGCCCGATGGCAGCAAGCTTACGCTTTCAGCTAAATCAAAAGGTTCGGATGACCTGGCGATTGTGGACTATGAAACGGGGAAAATACAGAAGATTAAATTCCCAAGCCTCGATGCGATCGGTTCGGTGGCATGGTCGCCAGATGGAAAGAAAATAGCATTTGACGGCAATATCGGTTCCAGCCAGGATATCTTTGTCTATGACCTGGAAACCCAGGAATTCATGAATATTACAAATGACGTGATATCTGACTTTGAGCCGGTGTGGAGTGCGGATTCCAGGGCAATCTATTTTGCTTCGCAACGGGGTGACAAAGTGGATCTTAACAGTGTCAAGGGAAACTACCGGCTGCTGCTTAATGATGATCTTTATTCCACTGATATCTACAGGGTGGAGCTGGGCACGTCGCGGGCAGTGCGGCTGACCAAAACGCCACAGTGGTCGGAACGCCAACCGGCAACCACCAGGGATGGCCGCCTGATATTTATATCAGATCAAAACGGGATCCCCAATATCTACCAGCTGGATCTTAATACACGGACCACCGCTCCGTTAACAAACTTGCAGTCGGGCGTCATGCAGATCTCTATCAGCGCCGATGGCAGCCGGCTTGCAGTAAACGCCATTGATGAAGGGTCGCTCGATATTTTCCTGATTACCTCGCCATTCGAACGGCTGTCAGACAAAGAGCTGAAACCAAATGAATGGGCACTGCGCCGTCAAAAAGAATCTGAAATCCAACGGGTGCCGGCCACACTCTATGTACGACAGATGTTTGCCCGGGCCTCTGTAAAACCGGAGCCAGAACCTGAGCCGGTCGCCCAAACGCCAGACACAGATCCTGGGTTGCTGGCTGCAGAAAATGGAAAGTCGGTTCAGCAAGCGATGGAAGCTGAACCCGATACAACCGGGGACTCGGGTGATTCCATCGATTTTCGAAATTATGTTTTCGCCTCTGAGGTTGTGGAAGACTCCGTTTTTGCCAATGAATACCTGGATGCACAGCGATTTGCTCCCACAAACAGTATTACCGAGGACGGTCGCTATCAACCCAAATCGTACCGGCTGAGATTCACTACCGACTACACCTATGCGGGGGGAAGCTTTTCCACCTATTACGGAACCTATGGGCTTGTCCAGGTTGTATTCAGCGACTTGCTGGGCGATCACCAGATCATATTTGGAAGCAACCTGGTATTCGATCTTCGCAACAGCGACTATTTTCTTGCCTATGGTTACTTGAAGAAGAGGACTGACTTTCAGATAAGTTATTTCCACTCTTCCGCCAACTACCAGACTTTTAGTGGACAGTTGTATCGATTCCGGTCCTCGGGCGGGGCTATTTCGGCACAATACCCGATCGATAAGTTCAGGAGGCTGGACTTCAGCCTGTCGGCCCTCAACATTGCCCAGGATTACTCCATTGCAGGATTCAGTTTCTCTGACAACCAGGAATCTACGTTTATCTATCCTCAAACAACCTATACGGTAGATAAAACACTACCCGGTTTTATTACTCCAAGGGGCGGTCACCGGTATGCGCTGAGTCTATCCGGGAGTCCACCCGTGATAGGCGAAAACCTGGAGTTTGTTTCGTTGATGGGAGACTATCGCAAGTATGTTAACCTCGGGTATGGCTATACATTTGCTGCGCGCGGTTCCGGTGCGGCTTCTATAGGGCGAGACTCCCAAACCTATTTTATGGGTGGTATGCTGGGATGGATCAACCAGCGGTGGTCCGGCAATTCTATTCCACTTGACAAACTTGCCGAAACCTTCTTGACGCTACCGGCCCTTCCGCTGCGTGGACATGAATACAACGCCATTTACGGCGACAAGTTTTCACTGATAAATGCAGAGTTCAGGTTCCCGCTGTTTGCAGCGATATTACCAGGCCCGATCCCGTTTTTACCTCTTTATAATATGACAGGCGTTGCTTTTGTAGATGCGGGCATGGCCTGGGGCAAAGATGTACCGATTGAATTCTTTGGTCCCACCGGCAATACCCGGAGTGCCATTCTTAACGATGCAGATCTTGACTTCAAGGTGAGCAGAGAAGTAGAGTACTATTTGACATCCTCCGGTGAAATAGGGACAGGTACGCCGCCGGCGGGGTCGACCACGTTTAATGCCCTGGAGGGTGATGTGCTCATTGGTGCGGGGTTTGGCCTGCGAACGATCCTGCTGGGCTTGCCTTTCCGATGGGATGTAGGCTGGCCCTATTACCGGGATGGATTTGCCAATAAACCGATCCACTATTTCTCAATCGGTATCGATTTTTAATAGTTATTTGCTCCGGGTGACTGGTTTTGTCACCCGATGGATTAGTTTTAGCCCTGATATTATCATCGCGAGGAGCGGTGTTTTGTACCGCGACGCGGCGATCTCCACGTCGGGGTCTCAGTTTGCCGCCCTTCCGAGGAGCCCAGCCAAGGCGCGCAGGGTTCGTTAAGACAGGCTGTGTTGGGGCACGGTGCACCGTGCCCGTACATGCTGCGGTTGACCTTTGTTCACTCCATACACTTTAGCCCCGAGCTGCGACGGCGTTGTTCCCGTGTGGGGGATTGCCGCGCCCGGCAAAAAACGCAGGGCTCGCAATGACAGCTTCTGGGTTGTATGCCTTTGTTTAATGTCATCGCGAGGAGCGGTGGTTTCCCGCGACGCGGCGATCTCCTATTGAAATAAATTTTTTTGTAAGGATTTCCTTTCTCAGCGGTCTACTAGGTAGCAGAACCTATTAAACACAACCGTAACAAAACCAGAGAGGAATCATTCCTATCAAATATGCACTGCATCCCAACCCGCTGACAGAGAATGATGATTACCGCGCTATCGTCAAAGGGCAGGAAAGTCGCACCACGGAGGATATTGTCGAGGAGATCGCCCAGGGCGGTCACAGCATTACCAAGGAAGATATCCTGGCCGTCGTTGAGGGATACGAGAAAATCATCGCCAAATTTGTTGCCGATGGGGACAGCATTAATACTTCGATTATGCAGGTTTCGACCTCCATTTCGGGTGTCTTTGAGAGCACCAACGATTATTTTGATTCCGAACGCCACAAGATGAACCTTAATATTAGCCCGGGGTCAAGATTACAGGAGGTCGCCGATAATATTTCCAGCCGAAAGGTGACCCGCAGACAACGACGACCACGCATAGTACACGTCAAAGACTATGAATCGGGTACAACAAACAGGAAGCTGACACCAGGTGGGGTCGTTGAGATCTATGGCTCCCTCTTAAAACATGACCCCGGGGATGAGGAGCAGGGGGTATTCCTGATTCCAAAAGGCGGAAATGAAATGAAGGCCGGCCCGTTCATGCAAAACAAGCCGAGCAGGCTCATGGTGGCATTGCCGGACGAGCTGCCCGCCGGAGAGTATGAGCTGGAAGTGCGTGCCATCATACGCTATAACTCGAGCATTCGCTATGGTCGCATTGGTCCTTTAAAGGTCTCCTGATCGGAATATACTGCTCCGCCTCCCCACCCTTATAACTCCAACGTGTATGATATTGGTATATCATGGTGTGCGATATTACCATATCATGCGGTACGATATTGTAATATCATGCAGTCCGATATACTAATATCACGGAGCACGATATACTAATATCACACGGGCTGATATTGCAATATCAGGTTCACGGAGTAGTCTGTGCAGAGAGGCTATAGTTAACGGTACCGAAGGAAGGAGCAGTAAGGGGAGTATGTAGGCATGGGAAAGTAGAAGGGGATTCACTTTCCGTTGTTTCATGGGGGAGCGTTTGCGCCCTTCCCAGGAGACCCGCACTGCCGACGGGGCTCGTTAAGACAGACTTTGTTTATATGTCATTACCTGTGACAATTGCTTACCCCCCCGGCGTGTTGGGGCACGGTGCACCGTGCCCGTACATGCTGCGGTTAACCTTTGTTCACTCCATACCTCTCGTCCCGGGCTGCGATGGTGTTGTTCCTGTATGGGGGATTGCCGCCCCCCCCCCTGCAAAAAACGAAGGGATCACAATGACAATAGAAAGGGCAAATGACTTTTAATATGTCATCGCGAGGAGCGGATGTTGCGACGCGGCGATCTCCACGTTGGCGCCTCGTTTGCCCCCTTCCCAGGAGATGACCGCGTACCGCCAAGGCCTGCAAGATTCGTAAAGTGTTGCATTACCTGGCTATTGCTTGCCATCCCCCGGGGGTTGAGGCACGGTACACCGTGCCCATACATGCTAGAGGGTGGGTAGCAAAACACCACCTAAGCCCCTTCCCCTTATCGTCATTTCGAACGTAGCTTGCGCAGAGAGAAATCTTTCCAGAGAAGGGCACAGTTTTGAATTGGACCACGAGATGGGATATGATCTGAGTACTCTTTTAGGAAGCCGTGGAAAAGGCATTTCGTTTGGGACAAGTATTATCAGTGATGAGACAGAATATTGAGATCCGCCTGCAGGTAGAGCTTGCCATTTTCTATGACGAGGTCGCTCTCGACAACCTCAAAAATCTCCTTCTTGTGAAGTGGCAGGCCGGATGAGATTGAAGCCAGTAGATCGGGATACTCGGTAAGATGGCCGCCTTCATCTTCCCACCGCTGCAGATCCTGCAGATCTCTGGCTGAAAGGGTGGGCGTCTCCAGTTCTATTTTTATATGCTTGTATTTTCTTTTCATGTCTACTCACTATTTAGACGAACCTTACCCAAAAATAGCTGGTTTTTTAAAATTTGAGGTAGGATAAAGTCAGACTCCATATGTAGGGAAAAGGAGAAGTATATTGTCGCCCGTTGATTACGCAGATATCGCAGATCGATAAATACCTATTGGATTCTTATTTAACGTCAGTTCGAGATAGGATCACAAAAATTGTAGCTGTCATCGCGAGGAGGCGTCTTTGATAGTAGCCGACTCCATCTTGAGCTCGACGTGGCGATCTCCCTGCCCGGTTTTTGTTTAACCTATTAGGAGATTGCCTCCGACCACTGTCGGGATCCCGATGGTCGCCGAATCCCTCGCAATGACAGTTTTTATCTCGAACTCAGACTATTTACTACAAGGGAATAATAGAGAGGAAAGCATTTCCAGCCTTCCCCTCTTTATTGGAGTCGATTGGAGGTCATGAGGCTTGGCTAACCTCAACTTTTTGATTCAAAGCATTTCCTTTAAACGCGTAGAGCAGGGAGACAGCGATAATCAATACCTGGAATTCCATGCCTCGTCCCCCGTTATTTCCCATATTGATGGAGTTCCAGCCGTACTGGGCGTGCACAAGCACAATAGCCCCGATCATTACTGCAGTAAATAATAGTCCTGCGATTCGGGTGGCCCATTCCGGCCCCACTCCACCCCAAAGCATCAACAGGGAGCTGCCTACTTCTACGATACCCAGCAATAGCACCATAATGAACGGCATGCCCATCATGGCAGCGACATCCCCGGTCATGGTTATCTTGGGAAGACCGTGATAAATGAAGATGGAAGCCAGGGAAAGCCTGGGAAGCCAGTGCGCGATACCGGATAATTTATTTAGTTGATCCATAATCACTCTCCATTTGTTACTCAGTGTGTACCTATTGGATGAATTTAAACGGCGATATCTTACCTCCCCAAGCCATAAAAAAATCTGGTCCTGAGAAGCCAGGGTGGGCGGGTCTACTTGTAATAACGGGGAATGACCTACGGAAGGAGTAGGGGTGCACCTTCAAAGCCAATCTCTGTTGCTGGTTATTTTTAAGCAATCGATGTAATATTCACTATCAAAATGGAGGGAACTATGTCACTGGCAAAGGTTATTGAAGTGCTGGCTGAAGGGAACAGTGTGGAAGAGGCGTTGGAGAATGCCGTAACACAAGCCGCGAAAACCGTCCACTCAATCAAAAACGTATATCTGCAGGAGACCCAGGGCATTGTGGAAGACAACAAGGTGGTGCGCTACCGCGTGAATGCAAAGGTCACCTTTGTGCTCGATGAGTAGTGGGTAGCGGGAAAGTAACAATTGAAACCGAGGGGCCTTATCGGGAAAGATTTCTCCCTCTCGGTCGAAATGACGATGGGGTGAAGGGGGCTTGATTGTAGATTGCAGTCCATTCTCTATTTTACAAAGCCCTTATCCCAGAACTGTCATCTCGACCGCAGCCTGCGAAGGGAGAGATCTTCCTCGGAAAAGGGCAAGGCCTGGAGACGCCACCGCCCCGCATTGAAATACGTCTATACACTTTCGTGTGTGTAAACACACGCAGAGTTTCTAGCCTGGTATTTTCAATGCCAGGCGATAGGAGATGAACAACAAACTCATTATTGGGTTGCTGCACCATGCAAAATGTTGGGAGGAAGTTGCACTCCCAACATTCTGTTAGCAAAAAGTAGTAGCATCGGTACGAGATTATTTAATCTAACTCCCCGGGAAGAACTAGCAGCGGCACCTTTGAATAATAACTCAGCTCCTTGGTGTGATTCTTCTGTAGGAGGGCTTCTATCCTGTTCTTTTTATAGCGGACCAGCACCAGCATGCCCACCGGGTGTTCGGTCAGGTAGTCGGCAACACCAGAGAGAAATTGCTTTTGTATCACCAGGTCAAACTGGATGGGATGGTTGTTTACTTTTTCCTGCACCAGATCCCGGAAGCCCCGGAACTTAATATCCGTTTGTAGGTCGCGTGCTGCAGAGACATGAAGTACATTCAGGTCGGAATTGAACATCCTGGCCCATCCGATGGTGTGCTTGAGTGCCTGCCAGTCCCCGGCGCGGTAATCGGTGGCAAAAGTGATCGGGTCGAAGGTGAGCGTATGGCAGTTCTCCGGGACAGCCAGCACCGGCACCTGCGAACCCAGGATGACATGAGCTGCGATGCTTCCAAACAGAATACGGTCCATCTGGGTTTTGCCTTTCGTTCCCATCACCACCAGGTCGATGTCGGTCTCTTTGCTGGCATCCAGTATCTCTGTCACTACCGTGCCGTTGTGCAGCATTGTTTCGATTTGGAGCTCAGTATGTTGGTCATCGCTGCCAATGCGTTCTGCCACATCTGCCAACATGTTTTTGGCTTTTTGAGAATGTGTTTTCGGTAAGCTATCTGCATCATGTGTGACGTATGAGGGCGTCTCAATGACGTGCAGCAGCGTGATTTTAGCCCCGGTTCGCTTGGCCACCTCCAGGACAAACGGCAGCGCATTTTCGGCGTTTTCAGAAAAGTCTGTGGGAAAAAGAATATGTTTGATATCCATAGCAGCCCCCGATATTTGTAATTGTTGAGCGGATAAATGTTGTGCCATACTTCTACCTCTGCCAATTGACCCGGATGAGATGTTTTGCAGCATAGTTGTATTCCAGGCTTCCCTGGTAGGAGTTAAAAATTGCATCCCCAATTCGGCGTGCAATATGCAGGCCGGTGGTGGTGATGAGCGTTTTACCATCCCGTTTGGTAATCTTGATGATCCGTTCCAGCGGATGCTGATTCTCTTCCTGTTCCCCTGTGTTTTTGACCAGGTTAATAATCTCATCATAATGTTCACGGAAGAAATCACCGCCCAACTCAATAAAACCGGCCGGGTAGTTGTCTGTGATACGCTGACATGCCGGGCACAAGGTTTGGTTTACGTTATTGTCAGGCACTCTTTGCCAACACCATCGACCGTTGGCAAAGAGTGCCCCACATTCACTGCAAACGGTGGGTTCTTGTAGTTTTTGATTGCTGCGGTAGGGATCTTTGGGTTTCTCTTTGAATATTTGATGACGCTCTTGCTTGAATACTCTGCTTTTTTTCATAGTACTTTTACTTGCCTTTTGGGATGTCAAATTGAAGTGGTTTCTCTGAATCAATACCCGACATATGTTTTTTGAACCAGGTGGTGGCGTCTTTGCCGGCCTGTTCCAGTTTACCGGGTTCAGGCAGCGAATGAGAACCGCCGGGAATAACGACCAACTGTTTTTTACACTTTAGTTGTTGGAAGGCTTTCTGATTGAGGGTAAGTCCCTGGAAATCGAGCTCTCCGACAATAAGCAGGGTGGGCGATTCCATTGCTGACAACGCGCCAAGGGCCAGGTCCGTACGGGCTCCCTGGGTGACGACTGCCTTGATAGCCTTTCCCAGCTCTCCCGCAGAACGCAATGCCACAGCTCCCCCGATGTTTAAGCCCATATACCCGATTTCAAGATTTCGGTATTCCGAGTGGCTGTGTATCCACAGAGTAAATGCCAGCAGGCGCTCGGTGATAGAGTCGATATCCTGTCGCCTGAATCCCTCAACTTCGCGGGTGGTCATCAAATTGAATAACAAAGTGCCAAATCCAGCTTCGTTTAGGTAGCGGGCCAACTGGTTGGCCTGGGGATCGTATCGGCATACAGCTCCTGAAAAAATGATAATGCTCCCCGCATTTACCGGTAATACTAAATCTCCCTCGACAAACCAGCCATCAACTGGCAGTTTTACTTTTTTCTCATACATGGTTACTCATCTGTTTATTTTGCATTGACCTGTTATAAATTGGCCATTTCCCGGCTTTTTCACTGTAGGTGTAGCTCCCTTGCTCGTGTCGGGAAAAAGATGGCAAAGCAGAGGATTGGGAATTAAAAATTAAGAATTATGAATTGGGAATGGTGAGTGATGCGTGACAAGTAATGCGTAATGAGTAACCATACCACGGCGCGATCAAACATCTTGGATCATAGGTAACGCAAAGCGCTGCTTTGCGCGAATGGGTTCCAAGTAGCGCTTCAAATTACGTTTAGCAGTGATGAGCCCCACGAGACATATCACCGCATCATATCATATTCCAGGTGATGAACATAGTGGCAGTGGAGAAGGTACACTCGTTTCAAACTCGTTGTTCCACCAGCAGTTGTTGTCGCCACTTCCATCCCAAAACAGATCGCTCTCAATTCCGGTCAACAGGGCGGGGAGCGGCGGCGGATTGGTTCCGTTATTAAGTACCCTATTCAGTTTTATTTCTGCATTATCGGCGTCCGGGTCAATATCTTCAAAAGCTTCGGGAGGCAGGCCGGCAAGAGCTCCAAACAGCAGTGTGCTGCCGAGGCCAAGCCCGATTAGGTCGTTATCCCTCACAGTGTTCTGGATCACCCGGGCCCTGTCGACGCCGATAACCATCAGTCCGATACCCTTGGGAATGAAGGAGGCCAGTTCTCCGGGCTCAGCAAAATTGTCACGGTTGTTGTTGACGACCTCATTGTGGGCAATCAGCACATTGTCAGATTCAAGCACGGTAATGAATTGACTTGGCGGAAGTAATACTGCCAGTATTCCGATCGTATTATCGGCACTGTAATTATGGGCGGTCACAATATTGGAGCTGTTTTCAACTTCAAACCCCAGCACGTTTGCGTAGGACCTGTTGTTCAGGATCCACACATTTTCAGATTGGCCGATATAAATACCCGCGTCGGTATGTCCCTCTGCACTTGACCTGAATACGACGCCATTATTGGATCGTACCGGGAAAATGCCGTATTCACCATTGTTGATGGTCGTGACGTGAGCAATAAAATAGTTGTGCGTGCGGACCGTAAATACGCCATTTTCCAGGAAGTCACGCACCGTAATATTGTACATGGCGAAGCCGTCTACACTTTCAGCACCACCTGCCGGTCTTACCAAGACTCCATCCTCTTCATCCCCGGGATTTTGAATAACAACCTCTTCACCACTTAACCCACCTAATCCAATCAATGCAAGTCCCGACTTGTTGATTTCTACTGCTTCAGAATAGATGCCCGGTTTTATCAATATCAAAGCCCCGGGGTTGGCTTCATCAACAGCCGACTGGATCGATTCTCCGGGATAAACTACAATGACCTGCCGTTTTTCTTTTGAGGTTTGGGAACCCACGGAGTTGATCGCCTGGAAATCCTGGATTTTTGCTTCAGCTTTGGCTATCTCTGAGGCTATTTTCTTGTTTATCGAAGACTCAATAGCCGCTGGGTCCTCTATCGATAGCTCTTTTTCGGTATTTAACGCCGGGTTCTCAGTACAACCCAGAAAAGTTATAACAAGAATTAATATGCAGGATACAGATACCAGGTTTCGTCCATACTGGCAATAGAATGGCTTCATAACATCACCTCTCAAATTTATAGTATTGTTTGTTCTCCAAAGCATCACCGGCACTTTGGGGGGACATTATGATTTGCCACTTTTCCGGGTGACCAATGTAGTATTCAATTCAATAGTAATGGACTGGAGTGATTACTTTTATAATCGAGGATAGCGCCCTGTGTAAGTGGTTGTTTTTTTTAATGCCCTACAATAAATTTATGCAAAAGAGCACTTCGCGTAACTCCCTAACTTTTCCACTTTACCCTTGCCGGGTGGGAGGATTTTAAAAGCATTCATATTTTCAGGCACCGGGCTGTAGATCAAGTTACCTTTTCAGTTTCTCTTATCTCATTACCTACGAGCACCAACAGGGGTACTTCACTGTAGAAGCCAAGCTCTTTGGTAAAACTGCGTGACACAAGTGATTCCCAGAAGGTTTTCTTGTAGCGAACCATCACCAGCAGATCGGCCGGATGGTCATCCAGGTAGTCGGCAATACCGGTGAAGAAATCATCTTCAAAAGCGAGATCAAATGTGAACTTGGCATCAGGGTGTTTTTCTTTGACAAGCTCCCGGAAGCCCCGGAATTTTATTTCCGTTTCCAGACTCTTTTTCCGGGCAATGTGAACCACACGAATTTTTGAGTTGAAGAGTTGCGTCAACTCTACGACTTCGGAGAGGATATCCAAGTCAGATTCATGAAAATCAGTGGTAAATACAATCTGCTTGAACTTGTTGAATGAGCTCCCTTCCGGGACTGCCAGCACCGGGATATTCGATTGCAGAATGGTCTCGGTGGTAAAGCTGCCAAATATCAAGTTCCGTGACTGGGTAGCCCCTTTGGTCCCCATCACAATGACTCCCTTTTTATCGGCTTTACCCTCCTCCACAATATTAACCACCGGGTGCCCCGAGAGCAGTTTTGTTTCCACCTTCAGATCTTTGAACCTTTTCTTTTTTTTCAGGTCAGCAACCAGTTTTTCAAAACGGGCGGTCACTTTTTCAACAATCTTTTCCTTCTTGTCTGCCACCATCGGCGCAAAATCGAACGGTTCCTCCACGCAGTACATAAGGGTGAGCGTAGCATTTGTTATAAGGGCTAATTCGGCCGCGTAGGGAAGTGCCTGGTTTGCGTTTTCTGAAAAATCGGTTGGTAAAAATACTGTTTTTATATCTGTCAGCATGGTCGAACCCCACGTATGTTATTCTCAATTGAAGTTTTCTTACGTATAAAATCTGCAGAATGATCGTCGAAGTTTGAGAGTGCAATACCCCCTTTTGTGTAAGAGAAAATATTGCAGGGCAGTCGCAGGCTAAACCGGCCGTCCCTTATCCTTCCCTGTAGCCTCTATTTTTTTTATTAGAGAACTCCACCTCGCGTCAGGATTAATCTGTCCTTCGGCAAGGTCACTGAGCCCGTAATCCGCCTGTTTTTCTTCACGTAAGCTTTTCAGCAGCATCTCTGCAATATTGTGCCGTTCCAGCGTTTTGGCGTACGCGATGGCGGTGCCATAGCCGGCAATTTCATAGTGGTTGATATGCTGTATAGCCGTGATGAGTGCGGCGTCACAAATTTCCGGGTTCTTGCAACGCATATGTAGTTTTTCCGCCTCTTTGATGAGTCCCCTGATCCCATCGCATTCCTCTCCCTCGGATGGTTCCTTGAGAGTACTGAAAATGCTGTCCAGCCTCAGGACCTGTCTTTTGGTCTCTACCTGGTGCCATTCAATGATCTCGCGCAGTTCAAAAGAAAATGCCTTTTTATCGAATACAGGCAATACCTTTAATTGCTGTCTCTCACCGTCATAAAGGTCGCGGAGTTGCTCCAGCATTAAATCATACAGGTCAAAAATTTCTTTGTCTTTTCCCATGACTTTTCCATTTAGTTAGAAAATACTGTTAGCTTACTGAAGCTCACTGTTAATCTGTTACGAGTTTACTCATGGTATCTATCGAATCGTAAAAGGCACGTTCTTCGCGCAGGTTCAGCTCGAGAAGTTCCGTTTCATCTGTCGATGCCCAGCGTGACCCCATTTCAATCAGCGTCTGGTAAACCATTATTTTGCACTGGTTGATACGCTTTATGGAACCCAGAATTGCCAGGTCCCTGATTCCTCCAGGCGTGCATCGTTTGACAAGTTCTTTTGCTTCTTCAATCATGGTTTTCATGCTGCGGCAGTGCTCCGTGCTCAACCCGTCGTCATACTGGTCAATAACTTCTTCCATCCGCAGCACTTGCAACCGGGTCTCTCCTGTGTGATTGTGGATAAGCTTTTTTAGTTTATCTTCAGAGGCAGAATGTTCAAAGAAATGCAATGCTACCACGGTATGCACTTCAGCACTGTAAATATCTTTCAGATATTCAAGGTAAAGATCTTTTGTCGATTCAACCTGTTTCATAATTTTTGACATTATAAGTATTTGTAGGTATGGTAAGAGTGGTTTCAGCAGTACAAAAGAGAGGAACCGGTAGTGTAAAAGTAGGGCTAAAGAGGAATATTTTGTGGGGGAAAATAGGACATCAATTTTTCTTCGCCCTGCGGATGTATCTAATTCCTTTTTTGAATATAATGAAATTGAGGGGCAAACAGACCTGAAAGCGAATGGACAAAAAAAATGACCCATTACAATCCATTTTAGAGGAGATTGATTTTCGGAGAATCCTCGATAGTGTACCGCGCCTTATCAAGCTCATCGATCTAGAAGGAAATATCATCTTTTGGAATGATGCCGGGGAGCGCATATTCGGATACGTCCCGGAGGAGATCAGGGGGCAGAAAGTGTGGTCTATCTATCCCGACCAAAGCGAAGAAAAGTTTAGAAGGGAATTGCAATTCCTGAAAGAAGGAAAGCAGATCGACGGTACCTTCCAGGGCAAGCGAAAGGATGGAAAAGTGATATGGGTCGATGTTAAACGAAGGATGTTAACCCTGGATAGTGGTCGAGAGATTATTTTGGGCACGGCTAATGACATTACGGATGCTATCAAAGTTAAAAAAGAACTGCTTCACCAGGAACGCCGTATGCAGGCGATTTTAGACACTGCGGTTGAGGGGATCATCACGATCAACAAGAAGGCGAAAATCAAAGGGTTCAACAAGGCGGCAGAAGAAATTTTTGGGTATTCCAGTGAGGAGGTGGTTGATAAAAATGTGAAAATGCTGATGCCCTCACCTTATTTCGAGGAACACGACCAATACATGAAGAACTACCTGGAGACCGGGGAAAGAAAAATTATCGGTATCGGTCGCGAAGTGCGTGGTAAACGCAAGAATGGCGATGTTTTTCCCATGGAGCTTTCCGTGAGTGAAGTTGATGTTAATGGGGAAAAAGTATTTACCGGCATAGTTAGGGATATCAGCGAACGGCGGCGCCTGGAAAATGAAATTCTTCAGATTAGCGAGGAGGAACGGCGTAAAATAGGGCGTGAACTGCATGACGGGCTCGGCCAGATGCTTACCGGCATAGGGCTTATTACTCAAAACCTGGCGAATAAGCTCAAGTCAAATGAACTGCCCGGGGGCGATGAGGTCCAGGAGATTGCCGAAATGATTCATGAAGCAGATGAGCAGGCACGCTCACTATCTCACGGGCTGGTACATATGGAGCTTGAAGAAGAGGGGTTGCAAGTGGCCCTGGAACAACTTTGCCGGAGGGCCAAACGACTTTTCAATATAAATTGTAGCAGAGAATTTGAAACTGACTTTGAAATTGATGACAAGGTGGCCACGCTACACCTGTATCGTATTGTGCAGGAGGCCATCAGTAATGCGGTGAAGCACGGTAAAGCCTCGGAGGTTACGGTGAAAATGAGTGTTTCGGGCGGGTACCTTGAGTTGAGCGTAATTGATGATGGCGTGGGGTTTTCAAATCCTGAAAACATGAACAAACTTAAAGGTATTGGGGTAAATACAATGAACTACCGTGCCCATATGCTGGGAGGATACCTGGATATGAAAGAGTCCTCGGATGGGCTGACTATGCTGAACTGTAAAATACCGCTACAGGAATTTGAACATTTTAAAATTAAATAGGTGACTGATATGGCAAGTGGATATAAAAAGAAGATTGTGATTGTTGATGACCATCCGATGATGCGAAAAGGGTTGGCTCAGACGCTGGATAATGAGCTTGAATTCGATGTTGTAGCTCAATTTGATAAGGCGGAGGAAGCGATCCAAAAATTTGATGAACTGGAGCCCGATCTGATGATAGTGGATGTGTCTCTGCCGGGCATGAGCGGGCTGGAGCTGGTAAAACACCTGACAGCAAGGGATGGTGATGTTAAAATTCTGGTCGTATCGCGCCATGACGAAACCCTGTATGCTGAACGGGTGATCCGTGCCGGGGCGAAGGGTTATGTCATGAAGCTGGAAGCCGGTGAGGTATTGCTGAAAGCAGTCAGAAAAATTATGAATGGCGGCATTTATGTGAGTAGTGAAGTCAGCGAAAAGCTGCTGATGGGGATGGCACGCGGACAAAAAGATATGACAGAGTCCCCGATCGATCTGTTGAGCGACCGGGAGCTGGAAGTGTTTGAGCTGACCGGCAAAGGCAACAGTACCCGTGAGATTGCCAAGAAGCTGCATCTTTCCATCAAGACTGTGGAATCGTACCGGGCACGCATTAAAACCAAACTCAATCTTGAAAATGCCACCGAACTGATGGTGCATGCCGTTAAATGGGTGGAAAATGAAGACGCCGAACTTGGGTAGGGGAATTGGAATTAAGAATTTAAAATTAAGTTGGGAGGCAGTTGCACTCCCGACCTATGAGGCGTGATTCGTGACGAGTAATGCGTATGGCTTAAATTAACGTCAGTTCGCTATAAAATCTTTCACCAGGAGGAATTACGAGATCATCGGGGGAAAATTAGAACCGGGATTTACAGGATTAGAGGATCTACAGGATGGTAATGTTTACTGGAGAGGAATCCCGAAAATCCTTTAATCCTGCCTATCCTGATTTCAATGGGTAAACTGTGAAATTAAATGATCTTACATGCAAGGTCATCGGCCATCATTTAAGTCTCCTTTCGATGACAATTATTATTTAAGTATTTCTTATTATCGGACTAGGGTTAAGCTACGGTCTCTCGGACTTAGGGAATTGTAACGCGGAGCGCTGCTTCGCACAAGTGTTCGAAGCAGCGCTTCGAATTACAATTCCTATCCCAGGTGAAACAGTGGTAACCATTAATTTGGAGGCAACTGCACTGCCGACCACCAGGGTGGCACAGGGCGTGAGGCTGTCCAAAAAGTCCAAACCAGGAAATGGGTGCCTTAATAATGAAGGTAATATCAATCTCCCTCAACTTTGCCAAGGCTTCGTTAAGCAAGCTAAATCCCTCTACCGCCGGTAGTCGGTCACGGCTCCAAAGCCTGTCCCGAATACCTTCGGGGAGGGACTTTAAAAGTGCCTTTATTGCATCCCGAGCAAGATCGTAATCCAAGAGTTCCTCACCGACAGCAGTAGGTGCAGGCTCTTGGAGAATAGCTTGTCCGCCCACTGGCGCGAAGGACAGGAGGATTGAACCGATCGATTGGAACCATAGGCCTTATTTTTTAGGAATCTGATTGTTGAACGTGACTTTTTAGACAGCCTCACCAGAGGTGGCACAGGGCGTTCCGCACCGGAGGTACGGAACGAGATGCCTTTGGTGTGGTATACTTCCAAGGTGTGCTGCACGTTCAGGATGAATGGAGGCAAGAAGAAGAGACCGGAAACCGGCAAAATCTCAAAAAAAATCTAAAATCGATTTGGCACCACCAATCTAGAAAATATATTCCAGCCTCCAGCCTCCAGCCTCCAGCCTCCAGCCTCCAGCCTCCAGCCTCCAGCCTCCAGCCTCCAGCCTCCAGCCTCCAGCCTCCAGCCTCCAGCCTCCAGCCTCCAGCCTCCAGCCTCCAGCCTCCAGCCCGTAGGGAAATCCCTTATAACAGCCCGAGCCCAAAAGATTACACTCATTCCAAGGATCTTATGTCATTGGCAGAAAAGCTATATAACGTAATTACTACTGTTAGAAAGAGTGAAGCAATGCTCTTGGCAAATCAATATTAATATGAAATTCTATGGAGGTTTTGGTATGAGATCCTTAGTAAAAAGACCGGAAACTTCTCCAATCGATGAACTACGACGGGAAATGGATCACCTGTTTGATGAAATGGTCCCGTTTTCTTGGTTAAGGGAGCGAGAAGGGAATAATTTTGATGTCTGGGCCCCCAATACTGATATGGTTGAAACTGATGATGAATATGTCATCAAGGTAGATCTGCCCGGCATTCCAAAAGAGGACGTAAATATCAACTTCAAAGACAATCGTTTGACGATTAGTGGTGAGCGCAAGAAAGAGTCAAAAGAAGAGAAAGAAAACTACATGCGTCGAGAACGATATCATGGTAGTTTCCTGCGTTCATTTACCCTGCCAAACGCTGTGAAAGAAGATGATATCAAGGCTAAATACCGAGATGGTGTGTTGACAATTAATGTCAAGAAAGCCGAAGAAAGCAAGCCTAAAAAGGTGAAAATTGAGTAGCTGGAAGAGAGGGAGGGAGTAGGTGAGAGCGCTCCCTCCTTTTCAGGTTTTAATACAAAAACTATTGTGGCGGCTATAAACAAATATCAAGGGGTAGCATTATGGATACTGAGTTCAAAAATAAAGTAGCAATCGTTACGGGAGCCGCGACAGGAATAGGCCGAGCAACGGCAGTGGCATTTGCTGAAAAGGGAGTGAATGTGGTAATAGCCGATATTAACCAGGACGAGTTGGAAGAGACGCAATCCCTGGTAAAAGAGAAAAAGGCAAAAGTACTGGTGCTCAAGACTGATATAGCAGACCCCGAGCAGGTTAAGAAAATGGTTGAAGAGACCGTAAGAGAGTTCGGCCGGCTCGATTATGCCTGCAATAATGCAGGGACAGAGGGAGTGATGAAAAAGACCGCTGACTATAGCGTCGAAGAGTGGGACCACCTGATGAATATCAACCTGAAAGGGCAGTGGCTGTGTATGAAATACGAAATACCGGCGATGCTCGAATCAGGAGGGGGCTCTATTGTTAACATGTCTTCCATACTGGGCACCGTGGGATTTCAGGAAGCTGCGGTGTATACCGCCTCCAAACATGGGCTGATAGGATTGACAAAAGCAGCAGCACTGGAGTACGCCAAAGATCATATTAGAATTAATACGATCTGTCCCGCCTTCATTGAGACACCAATGCTGGAACGAGCAGGAATCACCACAGATGAGGAGACGAGGCAGGCCACCATCGCGCTGCATCCCATCGGACGATTGGGAAAAGCCAGTGAAATTGCTGATGCGGTGATCTGGCTTTCATCAGCACAATCTTCATTTGTAACGGGACATGCCCTGTTGGTAGACGGCGGCTACACTGCAAGGTAATTAAGATAATTTTCAAATTGACTAGCTAGAGAAAAGGGTAAGTTATGAAAACAAAAAACAATACTTTCATCAAATGGTTTGATGATATTGGAATGAATGACGTCGGTGAAGTAGGAGGCAAAAATGCTTCACTGGGAGAGATGCGCAAAAACCTTGTTCCACTGGGCATTAATGTACCGGACGGATTTGCAACCACCGCTTATGCTTACCGGATGTTTATAGCGGCAAATAATCTTGAGGAGCCGATACGCGAGCAGATTGAGCGTTATCGAAAAGAGGATATCCAGCTAGACGAAGCGGGACTGAAAGTCCGAAAAATGATAGGTAAAGGGATCTTCCCGATAGCCCTGGCAGAAGCCATAAAAGAGGCTTATAAACGTCTTTCCATAATGCATGACCATTACCAGGTGGATGTGGCTGTGCGCAGCAGTGCAACGGCCGAAGACCTGCCGACCGCCAGTTTTGCCGGCCTCCAGGAAACCTATCTTAATGTCCGCGGAGAAGATGAGTTGCTTAAAATTTGCAAGAGCTGTTTCGCCTCCCTGTTTACCGACCGGGCGATTTCCTATCGCGAGGATAAAGGTTTTGATCATATGGAAGTCGCCTTGTCGGTTGGCGTCCAAAAGATGGTGAAAGCTGACCATTCCGGCTCCGGCGTGATGTTTACCATTGATACGGAAACGGGTTTTCCGAATGTCGTATTGATTAATGCAGCCTGGGGGCTCGGAGAGCATATCGTGCAGGGAACCGTGAATCCGGATCAATACACGGTGTTCAAACCGCTTCTCCCTAATGAAAAAGATTCTGTAAATCCCATACTACAGAAAAAGCTGGGAAGTAAAGAACAGAAGATGATCTACACTGAAGATGACAACGGACGGACGAAGAGTGTGGTTACCACCCCGGAGGAACAAAACAGCTTTGTTCTGAATGACGATGAGATTATCCAATTGGCAAACTGGGGTCTCAGCATCGAAAACCACTACCGCAGCCCCATGGATATTGAGTGGGTAAAAGATGAAAAGACCGGGAAAATATTTATTGTCCAAGCTCGGCCGGAAACCGTTCACTCGTCTGACAAGGGTATCATTTTTAAGTCATTTAAGCTAAAGCGAGATAGCCAGCAATCAATATTGACCGGCCAGAGTATCGGCAGTTCTATAGTCCACGGGCGGGTTTGTAAAGTGGATCATATTTCTGACCTGAAGTCTGTTGGAAAAGGATGTATCATGGTCACCGAGATGACAGAACCCGACTGGGTGCCCGCCATGAAACAGGTCGCTGGTATCATCACAGACTATGGGGGACGCACTTGTCACGCAGCTATCGTAAGCCGAGAGATGGGGATTCCCGCTATCGTGGGTACAAAAGTGGGCACCAACGTATTGGCGGATGGAAGCCAAATAACCCTCTCATGTGCGGAGGGAGAGGAGGGCGCCGTTTTTGACGGATTCCTGGACTACGAGGTAACAGAGGTAAACCTGGATCAGATTCCCAATTTCAAAACAGATATCATGCTGAACCTGGCAACCCCGGATTCCGCTTTCAAATGGTGGAAATTACCGGTAAACGGGGTGGGCCTGGCCCGGATGGAGTTTATCATCAGCAATCATATCAAAATCCACCCGATGGCCCTTATCAATTTTGACAAAGTGATCAAAGAACACGAACGCGAAAAAATTCGCAAGCTGACCAAAGGGTACAAAGATAAGCGGGATTACTTCGTAGATCGCCTGTCGGAAGGTATTGCCAAGATTGCAGCGTCCAAGTATCCGAATCCCGTCATCGTGCGGACCAGCGATTTTAAAACCAATGAGTATGCCAGCCTGGTGGGGGGAGAAGCCTTTGAACCGGATGAAGAGAACCCGATGCTCGGATGGCGCGGGGCCTCCCGCTATTACAGCGAGAACTACTGCGAAGGATTTGCCCTGGAATGCTACGCCCTGCGAAGAGTGCGCGAGGAGATGGGGCTGGAGAATGTGATCGTCATGATTCCCTTCTGCCGCACAACCGGGGAAGCAGAACGGGTACTACAGGAGATGAAAGCCAATGGCCTTCAGCGGGGCAGCCGAAATCTACAGGTGTACATGATGTGTGAGATACCGGCAAATGTGATCCTGCTGGAAGATTTTGCCCACTATTTTGATGGCTTCTCGATCGGTTCCAACGATTTGACACAGCTTATCCTGGGGGTCGACCGTGATTCCCCGGACCTGGCATATCTCTTTGACGAGCATAATCCTGCTGTGAAAAAAGCTGTTATGGACATCATACAGCGAGCCCACAAAGTAAATGCGAAGGTGGGATTCTGCGGACAGGCTCCAAGTGATGATCCTGAATACGCGGCTTTCCTGGTGAATGCGGGCATCGATTCCATTTCGTTGAATCCGGATAGTGTTGTCAATGTGATTCGCTCCGTAGCTGAAGCCGAACAAAAGAAAGAAGGTATGCATGTATGATTCTATCACGAAAAAAGAATTTCAACCGTATGCTGAAAATGGTACTGCTGAGAAAGTAAATAATGGGGTTATCACTAGCATTCGGGGTAACGTCGTTGATGTCCGGTTTGCCGGGCAATTACCGGAAATACAAAACCAGCTTGTGGTTGTTGCACCTGGCGATAAAACCGAATCAGTAGTGATGGAGGTTGTATACCATCTTGATAAAACAAAGGTTCGCTGTCTTTCACTGACTTCAACGCGTGGTTTATCGCGGGGAACAGAAGTAGCAGACACGGGCCATCCGTTACGGGTGCCGGTGGGGAAGTCGCTGCTTGGACGGGTGTTTAATGTTTTTGGGGAGCCGATTGATCAGCAGCCACCGGTCGTTCCGGTTGAGTGGCGCTCGATCTATCAACCACCGGTACCCCTATCCCAACAGGTGAGCTCCCAGGAAATTTTGCATACCGGCATAAAAGCAATTGATCTGCTGGCCCCGCTTGAAAAGGGGGGAAAGGCAGGTATGTTTGGCGGGGCCGGGGTTGGAAAAACGGTTCTCATTATGGAACTGATGCAAAATATGGTGGCACATTACGAGGGGGTGAGCCTGTTCTGTGGCATTGGAGAGCGATGCCGCGAGGCGGAAGAGCTTTACCGGGAAATCCGGGATTCGGGTGTCCTCGATCACACGGTGCTGGTATACGGGCAAATGAATGAACCGCCGGGTGCCCGTTTCCGGGTGGGGAAAACTGCATTGACCATGGCAGAATATTTTCGTGATAACGAAAGGATGAACATCCTGCTACTGATCGACAATATTTTCCGGTTTGTGCAAGCCGGCGCGGAAGTATCGGGACTGATGGGGCAAGTCACTTCGCGCATGGGATATCAGCCTACGCTTGGGTCGGAGTTGGCAGATCTGCAGGAGCGGATTTGTAACACCCAAAATGGGTCTATTACTTCTGTCCAGGCAGTCTATGTCCCGGCCGATGATTTTACGGATCCCGCCATCACACACACCTTTTCCCATCTCTCCTCCTTTATTGTACTCTCGAGGGAGCGCGCCAGCCACGGTTTTTATCCAGCCATTGACCTGCTGCAGTCCGGTTCCAAGATGCTTTCGCCAACAGTGGTTGGTGAACGCCACTACCGCATTGTCCGCCGGGTCAAAGAAACCCTGGCCTACTATGATGACCTGAAAGATATTATCGCGATGCTGGGTATGGAGGAGCTATCGCGCGAAGATCAACAGCTGGTGCACCGGGCCCGGCGGCTGGAACGTTTTTTTACGCAGCCTTTTGCGGTGACTGAGCGTTTTACCGGGCAAAAAGGGGTGCTTGTGAGCCTGGAAGATGCACTTGGAGGATGTGAGGATATTTTGGGTGATCTATACCCGGAGGCGAAAGAACAGGAATTTTACATGATCGGCAGCCTGGAGGATATCAGGAGGAAATACCAATGAGCCTGCAAAAAATATCACTGCGGATATGGACCCCGGATCGAATGATCCTGCATGCCGGGGTGGATAAAGTAATGGCGGAAGCACCCAATGGATTCTTCTGCCTTTTGCCGCGTCATGTGGACTACCTGGCGGGACTGGTTCCGGGTATTCTCAGCTACACTGAAGCCGAGGAGGAGCATTTCATCGCCGTTGACAGGGGCATTCTTGTAAAATGTGGGTTCGAGGTGATGGTTTCCGTGCGAAATGCAATACCTGGAGACAACCTGGATGAGTTGGAACAGGAAGTTCAAGAGAAGTTCCAGAGAATTGACCAGAAGGAGGCAGAAATCAGCATGGCGATGAACCAGCTGGAGGCCGACTTTATTCGTCGATTTGCAAAAATGAATGAACAACGAGGGTAACAAAATGACTGACGACATCAGTGATAAACGCCGACAGTTCGTTGCGAACGTGGGCGAAAAGTCTGAGCGGAGATCGAAGGCGCGCCAGGAGAAAAAGCGCGGTATCTGGTTTGGACTCGGCATGTTCGGCCTGGTAGGATGGTCGGTAGCCGTTCCCGCGCTCCTTCTACTCGGTTTGGGAATTTGGATAGATCGAACATGGGATTCGGACTACTCATGGACACTGATGTTGCTCGTGCTTGGCGTTGGCCTCGGATGCATGAATGCCTGGTACTGGGTGAAAAAAGAGAGTGAGGGGCAGGAGTAGTATGGAGCTTCTGGAAAGAATGAAAACCAAAACCTTAAAGGGGGAGTTGGTATGAGCGATATAATCCTGCTAGTAATGGCCTTGGCCGGCGGAGGACTAATGGGCGGCTTCTACTTCTCCGGACTGTGGTGGACTGTTCAAAAAATGACCAGCAGCCGAAATCCATACAGACTAATGCTTCTGAGCTTCCTGGTCCGCTCACTTGCAGTTATGGCTGGCTTTTACCTGTTGTTATTACCCGGATGGCCCGCCCTGGCAACAGGAGTACTCGGTTTTGTTGTAGTGAGGGCAGTAGTTATTCGTAAAGTGGGCTTACCGCCGCTAACCCTAAAAGATATGCACGATGGAATTTAATGCAGACAATATTGTCTACTGGGAATGGGAGTTTATTGCGATCAATGCCACGCTGGTATATAGCTGGGTTGTGATCGGCATATTATCTGTAGGTGCCTGGGCGGTAACCTCACGTATCGATCCTGCCACATCGATTAGCCGCTGGCAGCATATGCTGGAGGCGGTTGTGGCCCTGATCCGTGAGCAGATCAGGGAAGCAAGCAGGCAGGAGCCGGACCGTTACCTGCCGTTTGTGGGTACCCTGTTCCTGTTTATCGTGGTTTCCAATGTGATCGACGTTATCCCCGGGTTTATGGCTCCCACTACCTCGTTGTCAACCACGGCTGCGCTGGCAACCCTGGTGTTTTGTGCCGTGCCGGTGTTCGGCATTATGCGACAGGGGTGGAAGGGATATCTTGGGCAGTACCTGAAGCCCACCCCATTCATGCTGCCGTTCAATATTATCGGGGAGATTTCGCGGACGGTGGCGTTGGCGATCCGCCTGTTTGGGAATATTATGAGCGGAAGCCTGATTGTAGCAATTCTATTAAGCCTGGCCCCGTTGTTTTTCCCGGTGGCGATGCAGGCCTTTGGGTTGTTAATCGGGGTTATCCAGGCATATGTTTTTGCCATACTTGCGCTGGTCTATATCGCTTCGGGGCAGCGGTCCCGGGATGCCGAGGTTCAAATTGAGCAATCGAATTCTTCATCAACAAATAAATCTAACCCATCTGAGGTATGATATGGATGCTATCACAACAATTGGCATGATATCGATTATTGTTTCGGGGTTTACTATTGCAGTGGGATCGATAGGTCCGGCGCTTGGAGAGGGGAAAGCACTGGCCCAGGCACTGATGGCCCTGGCCTAGCAACCGGATGAGTCGGCGACCATAACACGGACGCTGTTTGTGGGTCTGGCCATGGTGGAATCGACCGCTATCTACTGCTTTGTCGTAGCCTTAATACTGATATTCGCCAACCCGTTTTGGGATTATGTAATTATGGCCGGAGGATAACATGCAGATCGACTGGTTCACATTTTTTGCCCAGATTGTCAATTTCCTGATCCTGGTATTGCTGTTGAGGCGATTCCTGTATCGACCAGTGACAGAGGCGATGGACCGTCGTGAAAAGAAGATATCCGGACAGTTGGAGGAAGCACGCATCAAAATGGTGGAGGCCAATGAAAAGGAATCCCAATTCGAGAAGAGAATCAAAGATTTTGAGGAGAAAAAACAGGAGATGCTTCGGCAGATTGAACAGGAAGTAGAACAGAAAAAGAGAGAGTTGCTACAAAAGGTGCGGCAGGATGTTGAGGAGCAACAACGACGGTGGAGCGAGTCGCTCTCCGGGGAAAAGACGGCTTTCCTGCGGGAGTTACAGATTGAGACAAGTAATAAAATTGTAGAGGTCGTACGACAGATTCTCCGGGACTTGTCAACCCGTGACCTGGAGGAGCAGGTTACAGAAATTTTTATACAACGGCTGCACGAGATTGATAAAAAGGAAAACCGCAGGCTGGTGGCTTCTGCCCTTGATTATGGTGAGGGCGTCATTGTGGTGAAGAGCAGTTTTGAGGTTGGAGAAATCCAAAAGAAGCGTATCATTGACGTCCTGCGGGAGAAGATAGCACCGAATGTGGAGTTTAGCTTTGAAGTTGTACCTGCTCTCGGTTTTGGAGTAGAAATCAGGGCGGGAGGCTGGCGTGCGGGGTGGAGTTTAAATGGCTATATCGGGCGGCTCAGAGATGAGATGGAACAGGCATTTGCGCAGAATATGAATGGCAATGCTGTATTGACCAAGCCCGGTGATATAAAGGAGCAGAGCTGATGCAGGATCCGAATTACTCAAATATTATTCAATCTGCGTTCGCATTTATCAAGAACCAGGTCATGCAAAAACCCGATGGGTTGCAGATCTACGAAACGGGTACGGTGCTCTCTATCGGGGAGGGCATTGCATTGGTCGACGGCCTTCCCGATGTAAAATCGGATGAGCTGCTGAAATTTCCACATGGGGTTATGGGGATGGCCTATAATCTCGACGAGAAACAGGTGGGTGTCATTTTGTTGGACGAGGAAGAAAGAATAGAGGCGGGAGATGAAGTTCATCGCACGGGCCGTGTGCTCGATCTGCCGGTGGGCGATCTTCTGCTGGGCCGTGTGATCGATCCGCTGGGGCGTCCCCTGGATGGGGAAGGGGTCGTCTATTCCCAAACGAGGTATGCCGTTGAACGACCTGCTCCGCCGATTATGCATCGTGACAAAGTTGCCACACCTCTACAAACCGGTATCAAAACGATCGATGCTTTGATTCCAATTGGCCGTGGCCAGCGTGAGTTGATTCTCGGGGATCGGCAGACGGGCAAAACTGCCATAGCAATCGACACCATTATTAACCAGAATGATAAAGATGTTATCTGTATTTATTGTGCAGTGGGTAAGCAGAATGCAGCTATTGCCAAGGTGATTGCCGACCTCAAAAAACATGATGCCATGTCATACTCCATCGTGGTTTCGGCAGGGGCCGATGCGCCGGCGGGAATCCAGTTCGTGGCTCCTTACGCGGCCACGAGTATCGGGGAATATTTCATGGAGCGCGGTCGCGATGTCCTGGTTGTCTATGATGACCTGACCTGGCATGCCCGGGCCTATCGCCAGATGGCCCTGCTGTTGCGTCGTCCACCGGGTCGGGAAGCGTATCCTGGTGATATATTTTATATTCATGCCCGGCTGCTGGAGCGGGCTACGCTCCTAAAAGAAGAGTACGGCAGCGGTTCCCTGACCGCTTTTCCCATCATTGAAACTCAGTCCCAAAATATCTCTGCCTTCATCCCCACAAACCTGATCTCAATTACAGACGGCCAGATTTACCTTTCCCCGCAGCTGTTCCAGCGGGATATCCTGCCGGCTATCGATATCGGCCTGTCGGTGTCTCGCGTGGGTGGGGCGGCCCAGTTGCCGTACTATCGGTTCGTTTCCAAGAATCTAAAATTGTCGTATACCCAGTTCCAGGAGCTGGAGATATTTTCTCGCTTTAGTGCCCGCATGGATGAGGCATCCCGCAAAATTATAGAGCGTGGACGCAGGGTGCGGGAAGTGATGAAACAGCCGCAGTACGATCCCATGAGTGTGATAGAGCAGGTCGCGGAATTGATGGCTGTAAATGAGGGATTCCTTGATGAGCTGGAACTTTCTGCTATAACAGAGGCCAAAAAAGCGATACGGACTGCAGTTAAAGAAAAACTGGAAGTTATTGCGGTAAAAATTGAAAGTGGGGAACACCTTCTTGAGGAGGAACGGGTGCGGCTGATGCAGGTAGTTCGAGATGCAGTCGACGCAGTGAAAGGAAAACAAAAACAGGAAGCGGATTATGCAGCGGATTGAGGCAGTAAAACGACAAATAAAGACCTCGCAGGATCTACTGTCGATCGTAAAAACGATGAAAGTACTGGCTGCAGTCAGCATACATCAATATGAAGAGGCGGCCGGCGCTGTTCAGCAATATTTTGATACGGTGAAGATGGGATTACAGATCTTGTTTAAAAGGCAGCGGGGATTGCTGGATGTGGCGCTTCGTGAACCGGAAAGAAAGCTGGTGGTCATTCTGTTTGGATCCGGGCAACCGATGTGTGGCCAGTTTAACGAAGTGTTGGCGTCCTATTTTACCAAGCGATTGCGCGACGGGCTTGAGGATACGCCTTCAAAAATTGTAGCCACGGGATACCGCGTAGCTGCAAGTTTGCAAAATCATGGTATGGAAGTGGATCATATAGTTGACGTGCCCGGCTCGGTGTTGGCCATCAACGAGCGGGTTGAAGAGTTGGTGCTGATGTTGCAGCGCTGGTATTCCGGGAAGCGGTATCAAACTATTGTCCTGTTCAATAACAAGCCGGTCTCGCAGTCCAGCTTTATTCCCGTGCGCCACCAGGTGTTGCCGATTGACCGCCATTGGCTTGAGTCGCTGCGCCAGCGTTCGTGGCCTACAAACCAGTTGCCCACATATTCCATGCCGCCGGAAGAGCTGCTTTCCATGTTGTTGCGGCAGTATATTTTTGTCTCTATCTATAAATCATTTGCGGAGTCCCTCACCAGCGAACAGGGGAGCCGGTTGAACTCGATGCAGGTTGCGGAGCAGAGAATTGAGGATCATCTTGCGATGCTAAACAGATCTTATCACCAACGACGGCAAAGTGAGATTACCGAAGAAATTATCGATATCACGGCAGGCTTTGAGGCGTTAACTGACCAAGGGTAATCCTTTCAGCCTCAAAGCTTATGCGAAAAAAGTGCAAAACCAATCGGATATACCCCCCCCCATTTAAAAATCAACTCTTGTTGCTGGTTCTTCTCATTGCATACATGATGAGCCGCTGGGATAACCGTTCAACCCAGTTGGGATCAATTTTCTGTAACCGTTTTTTCTTGAGATTTTGTTTTACGATCCACTTGACGTCCCGGTCCTCTGAAGACACCCAGTTTTCAAATATCGGTTTCCCTTCGTTTGGATAGGCCGCCACAGCCACGCTCCAGCAATACGCCAGTCCTTTTCTGAGCACTTTAAAACCCCGGGTTCTGCGGTTCTTGCTCTTCTCAATATTGACTGTCGCTTGTTCAAGAATCTCAAACACCGGTTTGGCAAACCGGGGATCCCACAGAAGGTCCGGCTCGCAAAGACCGGCTATGGCCGCGCGCTGTTCAAAGTAGTTGCCTTTAATCCAATTACGTGCAATGCCGATCAGCCAGTCCATATCAAAGTGACCGATCATCTGAAGTGCCATCGCCACCGCTTCACGGATCCGCCATCGCTTGTCGGAGGCAGCCTTGCGAAGTTTGCCCAGTGATTTTTCTTTGCCTTCCATGGCGAGTCTACCCAAGCCCAATATACCACAAAAAGCCAGGAACTCCTCCGGCGTATTGGCGTGGGCCTGTCTGGAATTCATTGAGGAATATTCATCGATTACTTTTTGACCTGCAGTCTGGGCAAATGCTTTAGCCAGTTCAAGGTTAGCCCTTGGGCCGGGCAGCCCTGAGTTCTGCATCAGATACAACCGATGGGATTTGTGGTTCGAGAGGGACTCGCAATACTCGTGAACTTTGTTTTTCATTTGAGCTATCTTTCATTGAGCTGAATCGGGTGAGGTACACTCCCCGTTTCGTTTTGACTATACCAGAAGGTAGGATAGAAGTTTGGAACAGGTTATCCGTAGAACGATGAAAGGATTGTAGTAAAAACCCTTACGCCGCAAGCGTTTCCGGAGTGTACTGCTTAAATTTCCCAAATGTAGTCATATGAGAGGTTTAGCTGATCAGCCAGACCTTTCACCTTTTCTTTGTTTCCATATTGGGTTACAAGGACTAACGCAATGTCCCAACCCTCCCCAATTTCTTGATCACGATGGTTAAGGCAAGCTTTTAGATCATCAGGCTCAGGATCTTTCCCGACTATGAACTCAAAGTAGTATTCCACTTCATTTTTCTTGGCAGACAGCGGTGGAATGTAATTCGAGTCGCCCTTGTGCTGGTCCTTTGTACTCCTTTTTTTTCGGATATGAGTAAAGTTAAGATTTTGAAGTAGTTGGATTAGGTTTTCAATTAAGAAGGTGTGTTTATGGTTCCCTTGTTCTAGCATAATGACCTCCTGGATCGCTACAACAATAGCGAGGATTTTCAAAGAGCAATTAAGCCAAATATAATAAATTATAAGTTGTTGTTTTATAAGGCCTTGTTAGTAAACTGTTAAATTGAATAGGTATAGGTTTATTTAAGGCTTACTCAAAAAGTCATTGCAGTCTTTTCCGTGGCAGAGGTGTTCCTTTTTTATGTGAACAAATCCGCCGGTGGGCTACTAAAGAACTGTCCATTAAAAAAATCACCGGCACAACCACGCTCAAGGTTTACATACCAAAGCTGAAGGTATGCTTCACAGCACAAGCTGATGCAAAGTTGACCTGAAGGCCACTACTGATTGTAAATTGATGTTTTAAAATAACGTGAGTTCTAGATAAGGGAATTGTATTTGTTATCATTTATCAGCAACCAAAGGGTTAGATGCCCTATATTGACCCCAAGGGCAAAATATAAATGATCTCAAACTCAACGTTATTTTAACTTCCATAAGTGTGTCGAACTTGCGTTACAATAGTAGTAGTGTAAGGGCACGATGCATCGTGCCCCAACAAAAAGCGTGTTTCGGTAAAGTTGTGCTCATAGTTCGTCTCTTCATATCTATCCAGTCGCCTGTCTTCTGCCAGTGCTACTCACGGTGGATTTTCTCATTGAAAAAATAAACACCCATGTCACCGGTATGAATTGTTATCTTACGGTAGGATTCAAGCTGCCTGACACAACCGTATTAAATGCAAGGGTAAATCATGACTTGGAATCCGTCTGGGCAGGTCCTAGATTGGGTTATTGAAAGGAGAACTCTCTACGATCAGGGAATAGTCCAGGGCGATAAGCAATTACAGGATCCGGTTTTTGCTTAAATGTGATATGATAGACAGTTATGGGTTACTCGGCTCTTGTGTTCGCCAGATAATTTGCCAACGGTCGTTATGCCGGTTAAAGACCAAGATTTCAGACCCACTCTCATCATATTTTGTATTCTCCACCTGGTATTGAATTCGGTAAGTGTAAAAGGCAACTGCCGTGCTATCGAAAATATCGATCAACATATCGTTGATTTTGAAATCGGACACTTTAGCAGATTCAGTAAACTCTCGATAACTTTCCACCATCTCTTCACGTCCGGTAATTTTCCGGTTGGTGCCCGGTTCCAGCATGACAACTTTCTTGTGGAAAAACATGTCCAAATTTTCCAGCTTGTCATTGATCCAGCAGTCATTCAACCGCTGGACCAGTTGTTCTATAATTTCAGATTGAGACTCCATCTTTACTCCACTTTTGAAGTATCAGCAGAAGCTTGTTCCTTCTCTTCTACATAGTTGATAAGTTTCATCAATGCGTTTTTAACCTGGGCCCAGTCGGTATACTCATGATCCTTTGAAGTGTCGGTGCTTCCTCCGCTTTTTTGGGCAATCAATCTCATTATGAACTTTTTAAAGAAATTATACTTGGAGTAGCGCAGTGCCCCCGCCACCTGTTCCACATCATTGGGATACCAGCCTGTTTTCTCCAGGAATTTGGCTGTTATCTGTTCGAGTTCTTTCCAGGATTCCGGTTCATCACTAGCGGCTGTTAAGCTAACCGAGAGGAACAGGGTCGGAATTTGGTTTAACTTGTCGCTGTGTTCTTCCACGAAATGTTCCAGTGATGTTTGATACTCCCCGTAATGAACCGATGCAGCTATGACAGCAGCATCAAAACCTTTGGGCTGAAGGTGGGGCCCTGTCGTATCACTCATTGAAACGGTAACGCCCTCTTTTTTTGCTTCGTCACGGATGTACTCGCAAATCTTCCGTGTTTGTCCCTCCGTGGTGCCAAATGCGATCAGTAGTTTCATGATTTTCTCCGTGTAAAGGGTGACATCTCCCATTTGGGATTGATGGTGTATCATTTAATTGCAATATATCCTTGCGGGTATAGAGAGAGAGAGGGGGGAAGTTCGAACCCGGGGATAGGATTTTCCCTTACACCCGGTGATTACTTGAACAGCAACTCATAAAGGTCCGGGATGACCGTAAAAAAGAGGGATTTCCCCTACCTCAGTTCAATGCCAAACGGCTATATTAAATTATTACCTTCAACTAAACGGGAGCAGATATGACTACACTCAGTGCAACAGCTCTTTTCTGGTTTATTTCTATAGGTATAACGGTGGGATTAGTATTTGGAATGATAATTAAAAATGAGGGCAGGAGTTTATATGCCAATATTACCTGGGGTACCGTGGGGGCGGTAGTCGTGGGCTCAATAGGGATATGGCTGGGGTTCGGGGACAGCGTGATTTTTTCGTTAGTGGGTAGTCTCACTGTTCTTTTTATCGCCAATGTTTTCCATCAACACCACAAAGAGGATATCTTTGGGCACGTGGATTTGGGAATCAAGATTAAAAGAAAAGAGTAACCTTTCCAGCCGATGAGGTAATAAACACTGCTGATAACACGGACGTTTGTTTAGGAATCGGTACGGCATTTTAAAAGAGATAGGGAGATATGCCGAACGAGGGAGCGACAACGGCCCTGAATGTAAAAGTCCAAATAAAAAAGCCTGAAACGTTTTACCGTTCCAGGCTAACTCTCTCTTGAACTAAATAATCGCTAACCACTGTTGAGTGATTAACAGAACCTATAAACACAACTACTTCTATGATCTCCTATAATGTAATAAGCAGATCAATACAGGTATGGCGTACTTTCCCCCGCTTTCATGTGGTGAATTTACTTACATTACCAGTCAAAATATTGGGTAAACCACCTAATCAGAAATGATGTAATACTTTCTCCTTCAAAAGTTGCAGGTATACCCTGTATAAAAAACAGCCCGGTAATAATCATCATTAGAAAAAATAACCGCAATTTTAAGGAGCTTTCCGATGGCAATAAAAAAAATAGACAAGACCGATTGGATGGTCTACTTCGACACCTTTTCTAAAAATTTCCTAAAGGATAAACAGCCGGAATATGCTGAAATCCGGGTCATGTCCGAAGAAATCGGGGTACAGTCAGAAACCCAGTGGACGCCACTCATGGGCATCAGCTACAATCCAAAAGATGATACGCTCGATATAAATGTAGAGCATCTTAACCGTATGATTGTGCACCCGGTCGAAATTTATGTGGACCAGGAGGAGAACGGATGGTTGACATCTATTGAAGTTACAGAAAGTGACGGAACCAAAGACATCATCGAAATACGCTAACATTTCTATTGCACAAACCACCTCTGTAACGGGGAACGAGAATAAACAATAGAAAGGAAAACCATGCCAGACCAGGCACAGGTGCATTACAATCAACAGCTCCTGGAGGATGAAATCCAGCGGCTGGGCCGTGAGCAAGCTGTAACACTTAAGGCCAAGCCACTCCAGGCTATTGAACCACTGCTTAGTTCGTCAAAAAAGACGCTGACAACAACATACCGTGCACTTGCGCGGGCAGCCCGAAAAAACCGCGAGCTCTCCGTTGCCGGGGAATGGTTGATCGACAATTTCTATATCATCCAGGAGCAGATCGTCCAGCTCAAAGAGGATCTGCCCATTTCGTATTACAGAAAACTGCCGCGGTTGGAGAGCGGACCTTTCACCGGCTATTCACGGATCTATGAGGTAGTACACAAACTGGCGGTTCTGAGTGATAATATTATTGATCGTGAAAATACCAAGACCGTGGTGAAAGCCTTTCAGCACATAGAACCGCTAAGGATTGGCGAATTGTGGGCTGTACCGATTATGATTAGGCTGATGCTGATATTGCGCCTGGCGGAGCGTTCAGAGGAGCTGATAAAGATTCGCCAGACGAAGATCAGGGCTACCAACCTGGTCGACAAAATGCTGGAAGGAGATACCGATGAACCCGGTTATTTGTTGAGAAAGCTGGGATCGCTCCCCAAAAGTGATCTTGAAGACAACGATTTTCTTCTTGCACTGGCGCGACGACTTCAGAACACCGGCATGCTCACCGAGATGGAAAGGAGCTGGTTCGATTACCGGTATCGTAAACAGGATACCACCCTCGAGAAGCAGATGCGGACAGAAGCCCAGGAAACCTCTCGTCTTCACCTGAGTATCCAAAATGCCATAAGTTCACTGCGGGAGGTTTCGGAGGCCGACTGGTCGGATTTTGTAGAAGAGACCTCGGTCATGGAGCGTATATTGCGGCTCGACCCATCGGGGCATTACGCCCAGATGGATTTTAAAACTCGGGACACCTACCGCAAGATAATCGAAAAGTTGAGCCTCCATACCAATCTCTCTGAGCAGGAAGTAGCAGAAAAGGCGCTCGTCCTTGCAGAAAATGAGAGCAAGATAAAAGGGGAAGAAAACCATATTCAGAGTCACATTGGGTACTACCTGATGGATGAAGGATACCAGCAACTAAAGACGAAAGTAGGCTACCGGGAGCGTTTTGGGGAATGGATCTTTCATTGGTTTGAACGCCATTCTGTTGGCTATTTTTTTGTCATTTTCCTGCATTTTATTGTGTTGATGGGTATTGCTGCCCTTGCTACCGGTTTTCTTGAAGCTCCCTTGTGGCTAACAATTATAACGCTCCTGGCGGCCTTTTTACCGGCGCTGGATATGTCGGTGGTTTCGACACATCGAATCTTGACGCTGCTTCTTCCGCCCCGTATTTTACCCAAACTCGAGATTGAGGGCCCGGTCCCTGATGAATACCGAACGCTCGTTGTGGTTCCCACCCTGTTCACCTCACCGGATGATGTAAGGAAGCAACTTGAATCCCTTGAAATACGGGCCCTGGCCAATCCCAACAAAGGGCTGAAATACGCCATGCTCTCCGACTTTACCGATGCCCCGGAAGAACACATGCCAGATGACGAAGAAATTATTAACACAGCAAAACAGGAGATTCAAAACCTCAATGAACGCTATAAGGAGGACTCTGAGAATCGCTTTTTTCTTTTGCATCGCAGACGCCTGTGGAACGAGAAAGAGAACGTCTGGATGGGGTGGGAACGAAAGCGGGGAAAGCTGGAGGAGTTAAACAGGCTTCTAATAGATCCAAAGGCTGAATCGACATATGAGCATGTGGAAGGCGGTTTTTGGGAATCCATTAAAGATATCCCGGTAAGGTATGTCCTCACCCTTGATGCCGATACCAAAATGCCACCGGGTGGAGCCATCGATTTGATCCGAACCGCCGCCCACCCGTTGAACAGCCCCAGGCTTACTGAATCCGGAAACCGTGTCGCAAAAGGATATGGTATCTTTCAGCCGCGCATCTCCATTCCCCCCCAATCGGCCAACAAATCATGGTTTGCCAGGATATACTCCGGCAACGTGGGGCTGGATCCCTACACTACGGCCGTCTCCGATGTCTACCAGGATATGTTTGGTGAGGGGGTCTTTACCGGAAAGGGGTTATACAATGTTGAACTCTTTGAAAAGCTGCTGGGTGGGCATTTTCCCGAAAACATGGTCCTTTCTCATGATTTGCTGGAGAGCACCTACCTGCGTTCGGCATTACTGACCGATATCGAATTTTTTGACGACTATCCCACCACCTACATAAGTTACTCAAAAAGAAACCATCGCTGGGTACGCGGCGACTGGCAGATTCTGCAGTGGCTGTTGCCGAAAGTACCATCAAGTGACGGGGAGGGGAAGGGCCATAATCCTATAAATATTATTTCCAGGTGGAAGATTTTTGACAACCTTCGCCGTTCGTTGAACCCGGCAGCACTGTTGATTTTCCTGCTGTTGGGCTGGACGATTTTGCCTGGCCCCGCGCTTGCATGGACCGCGGCCGTCGTGGGTATCATGGCGTTCCCGATTTATTCCAGCTTTTCCACGGAGATACTGAACAGGCCGCGGCGTGTGGCATGGAAGCTGTACCTCAAGAAAATCCGTGATAACCTAAAGATCAACACCATACAATCGGTCACCACTCTTGTGTTCATGCCGCACCAGGCTTACATCCAGCTGGATGCGGTTTTCCGAACATTATGGCGGATAACCGTTTCAAAGGAGAACCTTCTGGAGTGGACCTCGGCGCTACACACGGAGCGTCAGGTGGGAGGTGGCCTGGCAACATACTACCGCACGATGTGGATTAACCTGTTTTGGGCGGTTGTTGTTATTGTCGGCGGCTGGTTTTTTAAGCCCTCTATCCTTTTTCTGGCGGTCCCATTTGGCCTGGCATGGATTGCGGCTCCTCTTGTGGGATGGTATATCAGTCGCGATTTCAAGCCTTCTAAAAAAGAGCTTAGCGATGAGGAGGAGACCGAGCTGCGGGGATACGCCCGCCGGACCTGGCAATACTTCGAGCGGTATACAACGGCTGAGCACTCCTGGCTGCCGCCCGATAACTTCCAGGAAGAGCCATACATTGGAGCCGTGGGACGGACTTCGCCGACCAATATGGGCCTGGCGTTGACAGCGGCTATATCTGCTTATGAACTGGGATATCTGAATATTACTACGCTGCTGGATCGGTTGGGCAATTCGCTGGGTTCAATGAAATTGCTGGAAACCTACAACGGTCATTTTTTCAACTGGTACAGCACCAAGCTGGGAGAGATCCTGAATCCCCGGTATATCTCCACGGTTGACTCGGGAAACCTTGCGGCCTCGCTGCTGGTGGTTAAGCAGATGATGGAAGAGTTGAAAAAACGTGAGTGGCCCAATAATGCTTTTTGGAGCGGTTTGGCTGACACTGTTTTTGTACTCCATCAATTGACGGAAGAATATTGCCGGGGAGAGACCGAGAGTAAGACCTATAAAGCGATAACGGAAATTCTCGACCTATTCGACAAAAAGTTGGGCAGGCCATTACCCGTTGGGTTGGAGCAGTGGGAAACAATGCTGACAGATCTTGCCGAACACGCTAAAAATCTCCGAGAGATAGACCTGGATATCTTAAGTGACCGGATCAAAGATGTTGAATTTGAAGAGATCCGGGACTGGTTTGATCAGCCATTGCTACAGATAGAACGACAACTATATGAGATCCGTGAAGTAAGCAAGGCAATGACCGCCAGAAAAAAGATATTTGCATCAAATCCCTACCCTGCACTGGGTGATTTGGCACAACGCGAACCATTTGCCAAGTGGCTCCAGCGGGCAGAAGAACTGGCCGGCTGGTGTGGCGGGATGGTCAGGGAGATGGATTTCAGTATCCTGTACAACAAAAAGCGGGGTCTCTTTAGCATTGGGTATAATATGGACCGGGCTTCTGCTGACAAAGGGACCTATGACCTGTTATCAAGTGAAGCTCGGCTGGCCTCCTACCTGGCCATTGCAAAGGGAGAGGTGCCTCCTGAACACTGGTTCAGGCTGGGCAGGAGGTTGACGAGCATTGAACGGAACGAGATTTTGTTGTCATGGGGGGGCACCATGTTTGAGTACCTGATGCCGCTGCTCTTTATGAGTCGCTACGAAGGTACGTTGCTAAGCCAAACCTATGACTATGTGGTGGAATGGCAGGAGGAGTACGGGTCCAGCAGAAGTAATCCCTGGGGCGTTTCGGAAAGTGCATACGGGTTGTTGAATCTTGAAATGCACTACCAGTACCGGGCGTTTGGGGCACCCGGCTTGGGGTTACGCCGGGGACTGGCCGAAGACTATGTGGTGGCACCATATGCAAGCATGCTGGCCCTGATGGTCAGGCCGCGAGCGGCTTTTAAAAACCTAAAACAGATTAAAAAAGAGGGGGGATACGGCCTGAATGGATTTTATGAAGCGATCGATTACACGCCTTCTCGCATAGAAAAAGGAGAGGATAATATCATTGTCAAAATGTATATGGCGCACCACCAGGGTATGGGATTGTTGGCAATGACAAACGTACTGAAAAATAATTTGATTCAGCACCTGTTCCACAACGATCCACTGGTGCAGTCGTGCGAGCTGCTGCTGCAGGAGCGGATTCCAAAAGGAGTGCCCATTAAAGAACCCCGACCGATCGATGTGGAATTGGAACCTGGAGAAGAGCAGAAGCTTGAATCTGTGGTCGACCACTCTGACCAGCAGGCACTGAACGATTCCACACCGCGTACCCACATCCTCTCGAATGGGCGCCACAGCACTGTGATTACACATGCCGGAACCGGATACTCTTCGCATGATGATATTACACTAACTCGCTGGAGAGCCGACCGAGTGCAGGATCCCTATGGTTTTTTCTTTTATATCAAAGATCTGCAAAACGGTGAGTACTGGTCGATGGGGCATCAGCCTGTACAGCGGAAAGCCGATCGCTACGACAGCTGGTTCCATGACGGCAAAGTGCAGACGGCCCGGGTTGACGACTGGATTGAATCTTTCATGGAGGTCTGCGTCTCCTCGGATGACGATATCGAGCTGAGAAAAATTACGCTGACCAACTACTCGGACCGCGTGCGGCGGCTGGAGGTGACCAGTTATGCCGAAATTGTCCTCAATACCCAGGAAGCGGATGCTGCACACCCGGCATTCTCAAACCTCTTTGTACAAACCGATCATATTCCCGAGCATCATGCCCTAATTGCCCGACGGCGTCCCCGTGCCAAAGAAGAGAAAGAAAGCTGGTTGGTACATACCATGGCCAGCGATGACATCAATAATCTGCCCGAACCCCTGGAGTACGAAACAGATCGTGGAAAATTTATAGGCCGTGGAAGAACGCTGAAAGAACCGGCTGCCTTGGACATTGATCATGATCTAAGCGGATCAACTGGCAATGTGCCCGATCCAATTGTAAGTATGCGACGGATTATTGAGCTGAAACCGGGGCAGAAAAAAAGTGTAACGTATGGCCTGGGGAAGGTCAACAGCCGGGAAGAGGCCGTCACTATGGCCGATCGCTATGACAATCCCTATGCCACCGATCGGGTTTTTGAATTGGCTTCAATTTACGGTCGTGTGGAGTTGGAACATATCGGGCTGAGCGGACAACAAGCCCACACTCTCCAAAAACTTGCCGGGGCACTTCTGTATGGAGAACCCGCTCTCAGGACTCATGGATCCGTCATTCAAAAAAATCGGAAAACCCAGTCCGGCCTGTGGACCTACGGTATCTCCGGGGATTACCCGATCCTGCTGTACAGTATAGAGGATACCGATTATCTGAAATATATTGACCTGCTTCTGAAAGCACACGCCCTCTGGCGACTCAAGCGATTTAAGGTCGACCTGGTCATTATCAATGATCATCCACCATCCTATGCTGATGAGCTGCATCAGACGATACACCAGATGATACAGTCGTCAACGGAACGTCAATGGTTGAATGAGCGAGGCGGTCTATTCGTGTTGCGTGGAGATGATCTGTCCCCGCAAGACCGAATATTGCTGGAGACAGTAGCGTCCTGCGTACTCAGTGGAAAGATCAAAAAGTTTAGTTTCAAGGGAGATTGGCAGGATATAGATGCTTACCAGTTCAAACATCAGTATCGTCCTATCGATTTGAAAGGGCAGGAAGAACAGCCACAGATGAGAGCTGATCTGAAGTTTTACAACGGTTTCGGTGGTTTTACCCAAGATGGCAATGAGTATGTAATTACACTTAAGACCAGCGAGGATACAGGACGCCTGGAATATCCGCCGGCCCCCTGGATCAATGTGATAGCAAATCCAGAGTTTGGCTTTATCACCTCCGAGAAAGGGTCTGATTATAGCTGGAGCCAGAATAGCCGGGAAAACAGGCTGACGCCCTGGTCTAACGACGCGGTGGTGGATCCGCCGGGAGAGGTGATTTACGTCAGGGATGAAGAGCAGCGGCTTTACTGGACACCAACGCCGGGTCCTGTGGCCGGCAGTCACCAGTATGAGGTGCGCCACGGATTTGGTTATTCTGTAACCCAAAGCCGCATCATGAATATTGAGCAGGAGGTAACAAAATGGGTCCCCCTGAATGATCCCTTGAAAATTGTGAAGCTCCGGCTGCACAACACGGACCTTTCCACACGGCACCTTTCGTTGATTCGGTACAATGACTGGGTGCTGGGCGTTCAGCGAGAAAAATCCACCAGGCATATTCTTACGAACATCGACCCCGAACTGCAGTCTGTTTTTGCACAGAATCATTACAACAACGAATTTGCCGGTCGTATAGCGTTTACCACCCAGTTTACAGAACAAAGTACTGAAGACAGCTATACGGCTAACCGTGAGGCGTTTATTGGCAGGAATCGAAGTCTAAACAACCCGGTAGGAGTGATTTACAACGAATTATTGGATGGAGAATCAGGAGCTGGTATCGATTCGTGCGGGGCGATGCAGTCATCTTTTTTCATGGAGTCAGGGAGTACACTAGACATATACTACCTGGTGGGTGAGGCGATTTCTGAAGAAAAGGCCCGTGAATTGATTGAAAAGTATTGTGATCCCGAGGTGCTGGAGTCAAGCCTGCGCGAGGTTCGTGAGTTTTGGCAACAAAAGTTAGGCAGAATCCGGGTACAGACGCCGCTGCCCGAGCTGGATCTGTTGGCCAACGGCTGGCTCCAATACCAAAACATAGCGTGCCGAATGTGGGCGCGTTCAGGGTTTTACCAGTCGGGCGGAGCTTACGGGTTTAGGGATCAGTTGCAGGATGCGGGTGCTGCGCTGTATCTGGATCCACAAATGACGAGGGAGCAAATTTTGCTGCATGCTGCCCACCAGTTTCCAGAAGGTGATGTGCTGCACTGGTGGCACCCACCGACAGACCGGGGCATCCGTTCCCGTATAACCGATGATCTTTTGTGGCTGCCCTATATAACCGCGCTTTATGTCCGCAGAACAGGTGATTACAGCATCCTGGATGAGAAGGTTGGCTTCCTTACTGCCCGGAAGCTGAATGAGGGAGAGGATGAGGCCTATTTAACTCCGAAAGACGCCGGAACCGAGGATACACTCTACAATCACTGTTGCCGGGCCATCGATCGGTCATTAACCAAGGGGAAGAATGGACTTCCCCTCATAGGAACCGGCGACTGGAACGACGGTATGAATCGGGTGGGAGAGCAGGGCCAGGGCGAGAGCGTTTGGCTGGGCTTTTTCCTTTACAGGATACTGGCTGATTTTATTCCGATTGTTAAAAAGAAAAAAGAGAGCGAGCGCGTGGACCGGTACTCTGCCTACCAGAAGGAATTAAAAGTTCATCTCAATACGGACGGATGGGATGGAGAATGGTATCGCCGCGCCTTCTATGATGATGGGACACCGCTGGGATCCTCGACAAACGACGAATGTAAAATTGATGCGATTGCACAGGCGTGGTCGGTTATCTCGAAGGCCGCCCCGTCCAGTCAGGCAAAAAAAGCGCTGGATTCCGCCTATCAAATGCTGGTGTCGGAGCATGAGGGTATTATACGCCTGTTGACTCCCTCTTTTGACAAAACGGAAAAAGACCCGGGCTATATCAAGGGCTACATACCCGGCGTTCGCGAAAATGGCGGGCAATACACCCATGGGGCATTGTGGCTGATAAGTGCCTTTGCTGAACTAGACAGAGGTGAGCGGGCGGTTGAGTTGTTGCGGATGCTTTCGCCGGTACAGCATGCTGCTACTTATGACCTCGTAATGCGCTACAAGGTGGAGCCCTATGCGGTAGCTGCTGATATCTATGGCGAGCCCCCACTGACTGGCATGGGCGGGTGGACCTGGTACACTGGATCCGCGGGATGGATGTACCGGGTGTTTGTAGAATCGGTTTTGGGAGTCAGGATCACCGAGGGCAACAAAGTAACCATCGAGCCTCACATTTCTTCCAAATGGAGTGAATACACGGTGCGGATAAGGGAGTTGGAGGGAGACTCGATCTATGTAATCAAGGTATGCAACAAGAATGGCCTGAGTTCGGGGAAAATAACCGGTGTAATCGATGGAGTATCCCACGAAAATGAGAAAGGATCTTTTACCTTTCGAATGAAAAAGGATGGGAAAACCCATCACGTGGAAGCAGCAATTGGGCCAAGAAGTTAGAGAATATCAGCCACCAAACAAGTTAGAAATCCATACCAAGAGAAAACTTCATAGAAATCCTCTCCCGGAAGGGTGCCGCAGCGTAGCAAGGGGCTGGGGCACTCGAATGCGCTGCTGAACGGAATAACAGATATATAAATAAATACCAAATTACAATTATCAAAGGCGCTGGTGGAATGGTTGCACAGAGTATCACTGAGAATACACAAAGTTACATTAAGAAATCCATTGTGGTCCTTTGCGATTTCTTAGCGACCTTTGGGGTTAACATCAGTCAAATTGATAAAATTTTTATCCATGTATCCTACGCAAAGGTCCGTAATCATTATTTTATTCAGAATGAATTGAAAGTACCAGTTATTATTACTCCACAAGCACATGTAGTGAAAAGACTTACATATTATCCAATTTTTTTACTACAGAAGATTAGCCAAAGATGATTTAGGTTCTTGTAAATCAATGGAGGGTCGACTAATGGGAGACGAAAAAACAGGAATACTGAACATCAAAAGGATAGAAAAATGACAAAGATTTTAGTAATAGATGGAGATGTAATCACCCGCCGAGCCATTGCACAAATCCTCCAGGAAAAAACTCAACATCAAATCGTAATTAACGGGGAGTCAAACCGGGCAGTGGAACATATTATCGAGGCAGAGCCAGATCTTCTTTTGTTGGGAATTAGCCCTGATTCGGTAGAAGAGATCGCGCAGTTGAGTACCATCAAGATTCGGTTTCCCAACCTGTCCGTCATTATTTTGAGTGAACGGAGTGAACCCGGAGCAGCGGTCGTAATAGCAGCCCTGCGATTGGGAGCGGTTGACTTTATCACAAAGTCAGAAAATTTTTGCTCAATGCTTTTTGCCGAGCGCCACCTGACTAAAAGATTGATCCCAATTGTTGAAGCATCGTTGCGAGCAAATCACGGGATGAGAGAAGGAACCATGTCACAAAGTTTTGAGAAAGATTTGACTTCTATATGGCCCCTCAACCTGATAACCATCGGGGGATGCACTGGGGGACCAGCGGCACTCTTCAAACTTATTGAAACGTTACCCAAAAATTTTAACATCCCGATCGTTGCTGTGCAGCATCTTCCGAAATATTATACGAAGGTATTGGCCGCCCGCTTGGATGAAGTCTCTGATTTGGAAGTTCGGGAAGCAACCGATGGAGTTGTTTTAAATGGCGGTGGAGTTTGGATAGCTCCAGGTGGTTTTCACTCTGAAGTACACCGGGATGGAAATGAGACAGTGCTGAAAGTACACAAGGGACCCCGTGAGCACGACGCCCGCCCCTCCATCGATATGCTATTCCGTTCGGCAGGGCGACTTTATGGACCGGGAGCCATGGGCGTAATTTTGAGTGGGTGTGGGAAAGACGGCGTGGCCGGCGCTGGTGCTATAAAACAGGCCGGGGGACATGTACTGGTTCAGGACATTAGCACATCACTAATGCCGGACCTCCCTTTGGCTGTGGTTAAGACGGGTTACTGCGATATCATAAGTCCCACAGAACAGATGGTACAGCATTTTCTGAAACGTGACAAAGGGGCGGTTCGACCATATGCGGAGGCGGAAATTAAGAAAAGAGAAATATCACCGACCGGGTATTCAGAGTTTCGATACCTGGACAAGCATCTTTTCAGTACACTTAACTAACATGGGAGACAAGCTATGATTAAAAGAATATTAATAGCCCTGGATCCGGATGTGGATACACAGGTTGCCACAATTTATGGAATTCAGCTGGCACGGAATTTTGATGCAACTGTAACCGGGCTTGCTGTTGTAGATACTGAACAAGTAGCTGCTGAAGTCAGTGGCGGCAGTGTTGGTATCATGTACTATCCCGAACACCTTCAGAAAATGGTGAGTGAAAATACTCGCAAGGAGGCGGGAAAACTACTTGCCGCATTTGAGGAAACGGTCAGTACGGCCGGTGTCAAGCACAGCGAGGTCATGGAAGAGGGAGTGCCCTATGAGCGCATCATTGAGGATATGAAATATCATGATCTGCTCATTATCGGCCGCGATACCCACTTTTTCTATAGTCAGCCTGAAAAAAAGACCAATACCCTATCCAAGATTGTAAAGAAAGGCACTGTGCCCTCCCTGGTGGTCATGGAATCATATAGAGATATTGAACGAGCATTGGTGGCTTTTGACGGTGAACGCTCGGTGGCACGGACGCTGCAGTGGTTTGTGCAACTACAGCCGTATGGCAATGAGTTAGAGATGGAACTGGTTCATGTCAATTCGGGAAGTTCAGAGCGAAGCCGCGACGAGTCAAACCTGGTATTGCGGTTGGCAGAGGACTACCTGAGAGGTCATGGTTTTAAAAATGTGACCAAGACTGTTCTGGAAGGAGATACTCCTGGAGAAAACCTGCTTGCGCACCAGAAAAAAATATCTGCGGATCTTCTTATTCTCGGAGCCCATTCCATGTCAGCACTCAGGAGAATTGCATTTGGCTCAACGACTCATTACCTGCTCACCCGAAGTAAGGTGCCACTTTTTATGTGTCATTAGGAGCTGCATTTGTCTGGTGGTGAGTACAACGTGAGATCATATTATCAGCTAAAAATATCGTCTGTTTGCCCATGCATACCCAAGGTACATCCCCAACCCTCCAAGAAGACCTAAGTTCCACACGGCCTAAAGACTCGTCTGGTGAAGTATGGGCATTCCCGGTAGATGAGGTGATGGAGGAGTACGACTCTCGTCGAGAAGGCCTTACTGCAAGAGAGGCTGTTGCCAGGAGAAACAAGTTCGGTCCGAACCTTCTACGGAGGCACAAAAAGAAATCGGTATGGATTATCTTGCTGGAGCAGTTTCGCAGCCTGATCATTGGATTGCTGGGCGTGGCAGCATTAGTCGCTTTTTGGTTTGGGGAATCGATTGAAGCCTGGGCAATCCTGGTAGTCATCCTGATCAATGCCTTGATCGGTTTTTTTACCGAACTGCGGGCGGTGCGCTCTATGGAAGCCCTTTTCAAGCTGGGGAGGGTAAATACGCGCGTCCGGAGGGATGGGACAATTGAGGAGATCGACGCCTCTGAACTGGTCCCCGGCGATATTGTGATCCTGGAGGGCGGCGATGTTGTGACTGCTGATATGCGCGTTATAGCTGCCTCGCGACTGCAGGCCGATGAATCTGCGCTAACAGGGGAGAGCCTGCCGGTCAGCAAGCAGACCGATCCTGTTGGGAAAGATACCGTGCTCGCTGAACGCTGCAGCATGCTCTACAAGGGAACCGCTATAACCCGTGGAGCAGGAGAGGGGATTGTGGTGGCGACGGGAACCCGAACGGAGCTCGGGTACCGGCTGATTGTGGTGACATTGGTAATCGCCATTTTTGTGGCAGTTTCGGGTATCATCGCCGGCAAGGAGCTGTTCCTGATGATTGAGACGGGCATCGCCCTTGCGGTTGCTGCAATCCCGGAGGGGCTGCCTGTGGTGGCCACCATTGCCCTGGCCAAGGGACTTCGAATAATGGCCTCTCGCAATGCGCTGGTCAATAGACTCTCATCAGTGGAGACACTAGGGGCTACCGGTGTGATTTGTACTGACAAAACAGGAACACTTACCGAAAACCGGATGACAGTGTCACAGGTAGTGCTCTCGGAACATAAGGTTCAACTTGACGAAAATGGGAGTGGGAAGGCGAATCAAGTACCGAATATTGAGGATGACCCGGACCTGCGCCTGCTGCTGGAGACAGGAGTGTTGTGCAACAATGCTTCGCTGAGCGATCAGGGGGTGTTGGAAAAGGGAGTCGGAGATCCACTTGAGATTGCGCTGTTGTCAGCGGGACGAAAAATGGGGGTTGAAGCGAGGGCATTAAGCGAAAAATATCCCGAGATAAGGGAAGATGCTTTTGACCCCGAGGTGAAAATGATGGCAACTTGGAACCGTTTGAGTGAAGATGAATTCAGGATCCATGTAAAAGGGGCGCCAGGTTCTGTGATGGATCGCTGCGATAATATGATTGAAAAGGGTGAGATCAAGCCGTTTACTCAGGAAAAAAAGGATCAGTGGAAAGTGATAAACCAGGATCTTGCTGCTGATGGCTTACGTGTGCTGGCTTTTGCATACAAAGATACGGATGATGACGCGGGAGAACCATATGAAGGCTTGGTGTTCATCGGGTTGGTAGGATTGCTCGATCCACCCCGGGAAGGTGTGAAACCTGCTATTGATCACTGCCGAAATGCTGGCATACGCGTCATAATGATAACCGGAGACCAGGTTGAGACGGCGCGCTATATAGCCCGCGCGGTTGGGTTACAGGATGGGCCGGGAGGCGAGGTGATACATGGGAATGATTTGATGCAAAATGAGGAGCTGGAAGCTTCTCTGCAGGATAAAAGAACAGTGATGGACACATCAATCTTTGCACGTATCAGCCCCCGGCAAAAGCTGGATCTGATCGAACTGTATCAGCAAAACGGGCACATCGTGGCGATGACAGGGGATGGAGTCAATGATGCGCCGGCACTGAAGAAAGCGGATATCGGGATTGCGATGGGACAGCGCGGCACACAGGTGGCACGTGAGGCCGCGGACATGGTGCTTACGGACGATTCTTTCTCCTCGATTGTGGCGGCCATTGAACAGGGGCGCATTATCTTTGGCAATATCAGGCGTTTTATCTACTACCTGATGTCCTGCAATGTTAGTGAGGTGCTGGTGGTTGGGATGGCATCGATGCTGGGAACTCCACTTCCGATTCTGCCACTTCAGATATTATTTCTAAATCTTGTCACTGATGTTTTTCCTGCCCTGGCACTGGGAGTGGGGGAAGCAGAAGATGGGGTGATGCATCGTCCACCCCGCCCCCCGAAGGAACCGATCCTGGACAACCGCCACTGGACAGGCATTTTTGTTTATGGGCTGGTGATTACTACTACCGTCCTCAGTGTTTTGCTGCTGAGCCTTAACATGCTGGAACTTGATAACAGGTCGGCGGTCACGCTCTCATTTTTAACCCTGGCGCTTTCTCAACTGTGGCATGTGTTCAACATGCGAAGTTCCTCCTCAGGCATCTTCAACAACACTATCGTTCGCAACCGGTGGGTCTGGGGCGCCCTGGTGCTCTGCCTGCTTCTTTTATTGATGGCTGTATACATTCCACCTATTGCTCTCGTCCTTCAAATTCAACCACCAACCATCTTGGGATGGGGCATCGTTTTTGGGTTTAGTTTGATCCCCCTGCTTGCCGGCCAGCTGTGGTTGTCATTTACCAAGGGCACTGCTGAAAGTTGATCCTTGTTAAAATGCTCCCAGAGATGCCGTTTAAAGCGTCTCACAATCGTATAGGTTTTGTGATTATAATCACAAGAGTCTCGTGATTATAATTGAGAAGCTTTTACGATTATAATCGTAAGGGTCTTGCAATTGTAATTGTAATGTCCTTGCAATTATATAGGAGGCTTATTTTATAATTATTGGACCCTATGCCCGTGGTCATTTTCTAAAGCTGGGGATAGCAGAATAAAAAATATTTGCTGCCCTCTGTTGACCCACCTTTGTTTCCTCCCTGATAATCAGGGAGGAAGACTCATTTGTTACTTTTTGGAATCTGATTGTTGAACGTGACTTTTTGGACCGCCTCAACAAGAGTGGGTCGCTCAGAGGGCAGAAATGATTCTGAATGGAACTGTCTAGTTTAACGTGAGAGATAAACAGTCGTTACGATTTGCTTTTGAACCACTAACCTTCCATTTGCCAAAAACCGGTCGCTGACCGGCATTCAGCAGCATTCCGGTAATCCGAGGAATCTTCCCACCCATTACTCGCTTCCGTACGCTCTGCGGCGGAAGACCCTCTGACGCTCCGCGTTCCTGTGGCACCATAGGCTATACTGGACACGGAGCGTCCCAACAGGTCCCAACGCAGAGCATTGGGACCAAGCTATTGTTTGCCGGTTACAAGTAAAAGGCTTTATTAATTCATATATTTAATTTTGTACAACAGGTGAAATCCTTTTTTAAAAGAAAAGCGGCGTCCCATGAGGCTTTCTGATGATCAATATTCCAGGCTGATTCATTTCTTGGAGCAGCCGGATTCGTATTCCCATCAACCTGAGCAGGTAAAGCATCTTCAAACGCACATCTCTCATGTTTTTATAGCAGATCCATATGTGTATAAGATTAAAAAAACTGTGGATTTAGAGTTCCTGGACTACAGTACACTCCAAAAGCGAAAGAAATTCTGCCAGCGAGAGGTCGAACTCAATCGGCGCCTCACCGATGATATCTACCTGGGGGTGGTTCCGATCACATTACATGATAACCAGTTTGGTTTGGAAGAGGGAGAGCACAGCACCGTTGTAGAATATGCAGTGAAAATGAACAGGCTTCCCGAAGAATACTTCCTGCACTCCCTCATTCAAAATGAGAGCCTGACCACCACCCATCTCGATCGCGTTGTTGATAAGTTGGCATCATTTTACGGGGAGCAAGATCCTTCACCGGAGGTTCTTGAATATGGAGCCGTAGAAAAGATCAAGTACAATACGGATGAGAACTTCCGGCAAACAAAGCCCTTTAGTGATGAGATTATTGACCGGGCTTCCTATAACGCTATTAAGGCGTATACCAACGGGTACTTTGAACAAAACACCGGGTTGTTCAAGCACCGTATCGAGGAGAAGCGGATTGTTGACGGGCACGGTGATCTACACCTCGACCATATCCATATCACTCCCCAAAAAGTACAGATATACGATTGTATTGAGTTCAATGAGCGGTTTCGGTATGGCGATCTGGCGGTGGACCTGGCTTTCCTGGCAATGGACCTGGATTTCAACGGGCGATGGAAGGAGGAGCGCTATTTTGTTGAACAGATGGCGGCCAAGCTTGGTGATGCCGATCTGCACCGGATGATTAATTTTTATAAGTGTTATCGGGCCTATGTGAAGGGCAAGGTCAAAAGCCTTCAGAGTACCGAGCAGGAAGTGGCTAAAGAGGATCGAAAACAAGCTGAAGAAACCGCGCGACGCTATTTTGATCTCTCCCTGCGGTATGCCACCCTTGGTTCCAAACCGATGGCCTGTATCTTTATGGGCCGGATCGGCAGTGGAAAGAGTACACTGGCGGGAAATCTTGCGGAGAAAATGTCGATCGACTACTACTCTTCCGACTATGTCCGCAAATCGATGGCCGGGCTGCCGATTTATGAGCGGACGCCGGCCTCAGAGAGAGAGGAGTTGTATTCACCGGAGATGTCTGACAAAACGTATGAGGAGCTGCATAATCGTGCCTTGCAAAAGCTAAATCAGGGGGAAAGCGTGATCCTGGATGCCACCTTTAGCAACCAGGAAGGCCGGCAGGAATGGATGAAATTGCTTGAAGCCCAGCAGTTTGAGTATCTTTTTGTGGAGACAGAAGCCTCTGACGAAACCATAAAAGAACGGTTAAAACAGCGTGATAATGGGAGCGAGATTGTCTCCGATGCTCGTCTCGAAGATTTCGAAGAACTTGATCAGAATTACCAGCCTCCTATCGAAATCCACCCGTCAAACCATATAAGGGTTAACACTGAGCAGCCAGTTAACAACACCCTGCAGGAACTTTATCTAAAGTTGGTTGAACGACGATTGGAGCAGTGATAAACAAGTTAGAAAAACTTCGATGAACGCCCAGGGATAGTTTTTCAGGATTTTCCTTCTATTTGCTCAAGCCCGGCACATACTCTATAATAGTGATCGGGATATTAGTGAATTAAGACAATTAAAGAAAAGGGGATGGAATAATGATGAAGATGCGAATAGGGATTATACTATTGATAACCGTCGTAATGCTGGGTTGCGGGCAACAGGAGGAAACCAGTGAACCTCCTAATATCCTCTGGATTACAAGCGAGGATAACAGCCCCTACCTGGGAGCTTACGGGGATACCCTGGCAGATACGCCCAACCTGGATCGACTGGCCGAACAGGGCACGGTTTACGAAAATGCATTTGCAACCACACCGGTCTGTGCGCCATCGCGTTTTACGCTCATCACTGGTCTCTACGCCAATGTGATGGGGACCGAAAATATGCGCAGCACATTTCCCATTCCTGAACAGATCCAATTCTTTCCCAAATACCTTCGGGAAGTCGGCTATCATACCACCAACAATGTGAAGAAGGATTATAACACCGTCGACCAGCCGGAGGCGTGGGTGGAGTCCAGTGACAGTGCCACCTACAAAACGCGGGATCCGGGTCAACCTTTCTTTCACGTGCGGAACTTCACAACCACACATGAAAGCCGGCTCCACGATCCGATCGATACACTGATACATGATCCCGACCAGATGCCGATTCCACCATACCACCCGGATACGGAGGCGATCAAAACTGACTGGGCCCACTATTATGACCAGATCACCAAAATGGACGCCCAGGTGGGAGAGGTGCTTGACGAGCTGGAAGCTTCCGGCGAAGCTGAGAATACGATTGTTTTTTACTATAGCGACCACGGCGGCGTGTTGCCACGTTCAAAGCGGTTTATGTTTGAGTCAGGTCTGCGCGTACCGCTTATCGTCTATTTTCCGCCCAAATACCAGCACCTGGCACCCGACCAGGATCGTACAGACCGGCTGGTGTCGTTTGTTGATTTCCCCAAAACAGTCTTGAGCCTGGCCGGTATCGAACCGCCGGAATATATGCATGGCCAAGCGTTTTTGGGTGAATATGAGGATGAACCACGAGAATACGTGCAGACCTATCGAGGCCGGATGGATGAGCGGTTTGACCTGGTGCGGGCGATTCGCGACAAGGAGTTTCTCTATGTCCGTAATTTCATGCCGCATCGGATTTACGGGCAGCACCTGGCGTACCTGTGGCGTGCTCCTTCGATGCAGAGCTGGCATGAACAGTACCTGCAAGGCAATTTAAATGAAACGCAACGCCGTTTTTTCGATACTAAACCCGCAGAAGAGTTGTACAACGTGGATTCCGATCCCCACAGTGTGAACAACCTTGCCGGTGACCCCGAGTACCAGGAGATCTTGGAGCGTATGCGAAAGGCAACCTCAGACTGGATGCACCAGTCAACTGACCTGGGTTTCATCCCGGAAGAGACAATCGATTCTCTGCGGGGAGACCAGCCCCTGTATAATGTAGTGCGAGAGCAATCATTGCCGATTGGTGAGATCATTGAGACGGCTCAGCTCGCCACACGAAATGCCTCCGCAAACCTGGATACGCTGGCAGGGCGGCTGGATCACGAAGATGGGGCCGTGCGTTTTTGGGCGGCCACAGGATTTTCCGTAGCAGATGAGAAACCAGCTGAAATGGGGGAGAAGCTGTTAAACTATACCGATGATTCTTCCCCGGCGGTGAGAATTGCTGTAGCGGAGGCGTTGTACCGGTACGGCAATGAGTCAGAGGCACTCCAAATCCTGGAACAATCGCTTGACCTGGAGCATCCCTTTGCCAAGTTACGGTCTTTGAATACCATAAAGGCATTAGATATTGATAATCTACCAACTCATATATCAGAGAAGATTAAAACCATGCAGGAAACCCACGACGATCAGTGGGGCACCGATTATTATATCCGGCGCGCTGCGACCTCTATTGTAGGTGAGTGACTATAGAGGAATAAGGTTGTGTCATTTTTTCTTATCCTGTCTGCGTGATCTGCGCCATCCACGGAGAAATGGTTTCCCGCAGATGACGCTGATTACGTAGATTTTAGCCCAATGCTGAAGGCATCTTCCATGAGCTTAGTCGTAGAAAATGCCCATCGCTGGCGCGGTAATTAATTCCCGCGCTATTGAAAAGCCTTAATAGAGAACCTAAGTAGTCAGCTCTTATCTGTTATTTAGTCCTAACGGGTTTAGCAGTTGGGTTAGAAAGTAATAATTCACTATAGAAGCATTCAGTCATCCTGCACCTCGATGCAGGATCTCGCAAGGATACTTGCGTTGGTTCTATTTTGGATCATTACAACGGTTGTTGTTTTAACTAGATTCTGAGTCAAGCTTAGAACAGTGGCACAGGATGGCTGAGAGGCATTTCTTAACTGCTCAATGTTTTATTCCTATTTAGTAGATACCGGTCTGCCGAGTATTTGCCGGCACCCGAGATCACCAGCGCGGCGGCCATGCCAAGCACCAGCAAGTGGTACTCAAAGCCTTCGCCCGCCTGGTTGCCCGACCAGTTCATGAAGAACCCGTGCTGGATGTGAGCATTGAATATGATACCCACAAAAAGTCCGAACAAGGCGGCGGCGCTCGCGCGTATCAGCAGTCCTGCCGCCAGAAGTAACGGGGCGAAAAACTCAATTACAATAACCAAGAATCCAATAATCCAGGGGAGACCCACGGTTTGCATAAAGTATCCCATGGTTCCGCTAAAGCCGTATCCTCCAAACCAGCCCAGCAGTTTTTGGGCGCCATGCGGAAAGATGACGAGAGCCAGCATAAGACGTATTATTGTTGGTGACCAGTTGTCTTTTGTCTTGAGTAATAGTTCTTTCATTGTATTTCCTCCTTATTCTGCGTAATAAAATTTTTCCTTAACGATTTTGCCGTCTTCCCACTCCTGGACCGATACCTGCTTATAGTCGCGAACGCCCCAGTCTTCATGGGTATAATCAAATTTCCACTCCACCATGGTTACACCCAGGCCAACAGCCACTTTGAGCGGTTTTGCTACTCGTATCTCGGTTACCTTGCTGATAAACTCCTCTTCTCGGCGTCGGTTGGCCTCTTTGCCGACGGTCGGTTCCTGTTCGTTTTCCTGCATGACCACATCCTCGGCATAAAACTGCTCGAAAGCCTCAAGGACGTTCCCCTGTACAAACATGTCGTTTAGTTTGTGGATTTGTTCCGAAAGTGAATTCATAGCTTACTTGTGTTTTTTATTCCTGTGTTAATGATGCACCGGTAAGCTATGTGAAAGGAGGGGAGGTGCCAATGAAGCAGGTTAAGGAATAATCTTGAACTAGTACTTAGATTCATAAATCAGCGTAATTATCCGACAGCTTTCCCGGTTTGACGAATTTCTTTTTCCATTCAAAGGGAGCGGCCTGTTTATTGTGCGCTTTGGTGAACGCATCGATCGTCCGGCGGACCTGATCGGTCGAGGTAAAACTGTTGGTTTTCAGGGCTTTTCGCGTGAGGATACTGA